>NZ_JBVKAU010000005.1:0-373341 GCF_055657525.1 Streptomyces sp. NPDC107522
AAGAAGCTCACCGGCAAGAGCTCCAACTACCCGCTGCTCAACCGTGCGATCCAGGGCCAGTCAGCGCCCGGCTCCATCTTCAAGGTCGTCCCCACGGCCGCCGCGGTCAACGCCGGCTACTCCTTCGACGGCCCCTACGAATGCTCCAGCTCCTACTCGATCGGCGGCCAGGTCTTCAAGAACTTCGAGTCCAAGGGGTACGGCCCGATCAGCCTGGGGCGTGCGCTTGAGGTCTCCTGCGACACCGTCTTCTACCGCCTCTCCCACGAGGAGTGGAAGCGCGACGGCGGCACCAAGCCGAAGAAGAACGCGCACGACTGGTTCTACAAGACGGCCCACCAGTTCGGCCTCGGTGCGGAGACCGGCATCGACCTGCCCAACGAGGTCACCGGCCGCATTCCGGACCGCCAGTGGAAGCAGGCCTACTGGAAGGCCAACAAGGACGCCTGGTGCAAGTACGGCAAGAAGGACGGCAGTTACGCCGAGAAGATCGCCTACGAGAACTGTCTCGAAGGCAACCGGCTGCGTGCCGGTGACTCGGTGAACTACTCCATCGGACAGGGTGACACCCTGGTCACCCCCATCCAGATGGCGACCATCTACGCGGCGATCTCCAACGGCGGCACGCTGTACGACCCGACCGTCGGCAAGGCCGTCGTCAGCGCCGACGGCAAGAACGTCCAGGAGATCAAGCCCAAGTCGCACGGCAGGCTGCCCATAAGCAAGCAGACGCTGGCCGCGATGGACGACGCCCTCGCCGGCGTCGCCACCCGGGGTACCGCCGCCTGGCGGTTCGCGGATGTCGGCTGGCCCCAGGACAAGATCCCGATGCACGCCAAGACCGGTACCGCGGAGGTCTACGGCAAGCAGACGACCTCGTGGTTCGCCACGTACACCAAGGACTACGCGGTCGTCATGACGATCTCCCAGGGTGGTACGGGTTCCGGCGCCTCGGGTCCGGCCGTGCGCAACATCTACGACGCGCTGTACGGCGTCTCCGACGACGGCACGATCAACAAGAAGAACGCGCTGCTGCCGAAGCCGCAGAAGAGCCTGCCGAAGGTCCGCACGGACGGCACCATCGCCTCGCCGAAGGTCGGAAAGGACCCGGCGAAGGAGCAGCGGGCCACGCAGGAGGGCGAGAAGGCGCCGGACGAGCAGCAGCTCGCCGGGACGGTCTCGACGCCCACGCCGGAGAACCGGGACACCCGGCGCAGGCGACGCAGGAACCGCAGTCGGGGAAGCCGGAGGATGCTCACATGACCGGCGCCAACAGCTTCCAGGTCTCCGGGTACGGGCCCGAACGGGCGGGCTGGACCCGCCTGTTCGCCCGCGACTCGCTCGCCCGCAGGCTCGACTGGCCGATACTGCTGGCGGCGTTGGCCCTGTCGCTGCTCGGCACGCTCCTCGTCTACTCGGCGACCCGCAACCGCACCGAGCTCAACCAGGACGACCCGTACTACTTCCTGATCCGGCATCTGCTCAATACCGGCATCGGCTTCGCCCTGATGATCGGCACGGTCTGGCTCGGCCACCGCGCGCTGCGCACGGCCGTGCCGATCCTGTACGGCGTCTCGGTCTTCCTGATCCTGCTGGTGCTCACCCCGCTCGGCTCCACCATCAACGGCGCCCACTCCTGGATCAAGCTCCCCGGCGGCTTCTCACTGCAGCCCTCCGAGTTCGTGAAGGTCACGATCATCCTGGGCATGGCGATGCTGCTGGCGACGAGAGTGGACGCGGGGGACAAGCAGTACCCCGACCATCGCACGGTCGTGCAGGCCCTGGGCCTGGCCGCCGTGCCGATGCTGATCGTGATGCTCATGCCCGACCTCGGCTCGGTCATGGTGATGGTGGTGATCGTGCTGGGCGTGCTGCTCGCGTCCGGTGCCTCCAACCGGTGGGTCTTCGGGCTGATCGGCACGGGGACGATCGGCGCGATCGCGGTCTGGCAGCTCGGCGTCCTGGACGACTACCAGATCGCCCGCTTCGCCGCCTTCGCCAACCCCGAACTCGACCCGGCGGGCGTCGGCTACAACACCAACCAGGCGCGGATCGCGATCGGTTCGGGCGGGCTGACGGGCGCGGGGCTGTTCCACGGCTCGCAGACGACCGGCCAGTTCGTGCCGGAGCAGCAGACCGACTTCGTCTTCACGGTGGCGGGCGAGGAACTGGGCTTCATCGGCGGCGGGCTGATCATCCTGCTCCTCGGCGTGATCCTGTGGCGGGCCTGCCGGATCGCGCGGGAGACGACCGAGCTGTACGGGACGATCGTCGCGGCGGGGATCGTGGCGTGGTTCGCCTTCCAGTCGTTCGAGAACATCGGGATGACGCTGGGCATCATGCCGGTGACCGGTCTGCCGCTGCCGTTCGTGTCGTACGGAGGGTCGTCGATGTTCGCGGTGTGGGTGGCGGTCGGGTTGCTGCAGTCGATCAGGGTGCAGCGTCCCATGTCCGCATAGGAGTTGCCCTGTCGTCGTTGTCCGTCTTCCCGGTGTTCATGAGGGGGCGAGCCCTGTCGTCCCGTCGTGACTCGCACTAGATTCGGTTCATGGCGGACACGAAGCGCGAAATCGAGCGGAAGTACGAATCCGACGACAGCGGCCTGCCCGACCTGACCGGCGTCGCCGGGGTAGCGGCCGTCATCGACAAGGGTGTCGCGCAGCTGGACGCCACCTACTACGACACCGTGGACGAGCGACTCGCCGCGTCGTCGGTCACCCTGCGGCGCAGGACCGGAGGCTCCGACGCGGGCTGGCATCTGAAGTTCCCCGTCGCCCCGGGCGTACGGGACGAGATCCAGGCACCGCTGTCCGACACCCTGCCCCGCACACTCGCCGGCCTCGTCCGCTCCCGGGTGCGGGGCGCCGAGCTGGTACCGGTGGTCCGGCTGCGCTCCGACCGTGACGTACGCGACCTCGTCGACGCCGACGGCCGGCTGCTGGCCGAGGTCAGCGTGGACGCCGTACGGGCCGAACGCCTCAGCGGCACCGGCGGCAGCGCACAGTGGACCGAGATCGAGGTGGAGCTGGCCGACGGAACCGACCCGGCGTTCCTCGACAAGGTCGAGAAGCGGCTGAAGAAGGCGGGCGTACGGCCCTCGTCGTCGGCCTCGAAGCTGCAGCGGGCCCTGGCGGAGACGGCGCCGAAGAAGAAACGGGGCAAGAAGGCGCGGGCGGACCGGGCGCCGGTCACCGTCACCGCCGGCGATCATGTGCTCGCCTACCTCCGGGCCCAGCGGGACGCCGTCGTCGAGCTCGACCCGGCCGTGCGGCGGGACGTGTACGACTCCGTGCACAGCATGCGCGTCGCCACCCGCCGGATGCGCAGCGCCTTCCGGTCCTACGGCAGGGTCCTGGACCGGGCCGTGACCGACCCGATTGGCGAGGAGCTGAAGTGGCTGGCCGGGGAGCTGGGCGTCGACCGGGACCAGGAGGTGCTGACCGAGCGGCTGACGGCCGCCCTCGACGAGCTGCCGCGGACCTTGCTGTCCGGGCCCGTCCGCACCCGGCTGCGCACCTGGTCGCACGCCCGCAGCGGAGGATCGCGACGGCGGCTGATCGGCGTGCTGGACGGCAAAAGGTATCTGCAGCTGCTGGAGAGCCTCGACGCGCTGCTCACCGACCCGCCTCTGCTCCAGGCGGCGGGCGGGAAGCCGGAGAAGGTGATCGGGAAGGCCGTACGGAAGGACTTCTCGGCCGTGTCCGGGCTGGTCGAGCAGGCGCTGGTACTGGGGCCCGGGCCCGAACGGGACCTCGCGCTGCACGAGGCCCGGAAGAAGGCCAAGCGGACACGGTACTCGGCGGAGTCGGCGGTTCCAGCTCTGGGCGACCCGGCCGCCGGGCTGGTGAAGTCGATGAAGAGCCTGCAGAACCTGCTCGGCGACCACCAGGACAGCGTGATGACCCGGGAGGCGCTGCGGGAGCTGGCACGGCAGGCGCACGGGGCGGGGGAGCCCTCGTTCACCTACGGGCTGCTGTACGGGCGTGAGGAGTGGCGCGCGGCCGAGGACGAGGCCGGTCTTCCGGGGCTCTGGCGGCAGATCAAGGACGGGGCGGGCCTCTGGGCGTACGGAGGACCCTCGCGGCCGCGTTAGGCTGGATGGTCACCCCTGTCATTTCAGTCAGCTCACGAAGGTTCGCGACATGCCTGCCGAAGCCGCTGCGGCCGCTGAGTCTGTGTTTCCGCAGCTCGAAGCTCTGCTCCCGCATGTGCAGAAGCCGATCCAGTACGTCGGCGGAGAGCTCAACTCCACGGTCAAGCCGTGGGAGTCCTGCGACGTCCGCTGGGCGCTCATGTACCCCGACGCGTACGAGGTCGGACTGCCCAACCAGGGCGTCATGATCCTTTACGAGGTCCTGAACGAGCAGGAGGGCGTCCTCGCCGAGCGCACGTACAGCGTGTGGCCGGACCTGGAGGCGCTGATGCGGGAGCACGACGTCCCGCAGTTCACGGTGGACAGCCACCGCCCGGTGAAGGCGTTCGACGTGCTCGGGCTGTCCTTCTCCACCGAGCTCGGCTACACGAACATGCTCACCGCCCTGGACCTGGCCGGCATCCCGCTGGAGTCCAAGGACCGGACCCTCGACGACCCGATCGTCCTGGCCGGCGGCCACGCGGCCTTCAATCCCGAGCCGATCGCCGACTTCATCGACGCGGCGATCATCGGCGACGGCGAGCAGGCCGTGCTGGACATGACGGAGATCATCCGCAAGTGGAAGGCGGAGGGGCAGCCGGGCGGCCGCGAGGAGGTCCTGTTCCGCCTCGCGAAGACGGGCTCGGTGTACATCCCGGCGTTCTACGACGTCGAGTACCTCCCCGACGGCCGTATCGCCCGTGTCGTACCGAACAAGTCGGGCGTCCCGTGGCGTGTGTCCAAGCACACGGTCATGGACCTCGACGAGTGGCCGTACCCCAAGCAGCCGCTGGTCCCCCTCGCGGAGACGGTCCACGAGCGCATGTCCGTCGAGATCTTCCGCGGCTGCACGCGCGGCTGCCGCTTCTGCCAGGCCGGCATGATCACCCGCCCGGTCCGGGAGCGCTCGATCACCGGCATCGGCGACATGGTCGACAAGGGCCTGAAGGCGACCGGCTTCGAAGAGGTCGGCCTTCTCTCCCTTTCCTCGGCGGACCACTCGGAGATCGGTGACATCGCCAAGGGCCTGGCCGACCGCTACGAGGAGGACAAGATCGGCCTGTCCCTCCCCTCCACCCGCGTCGACGCCTTCAACATCGACCTGGCGAACGAGCTGACCCGCAACGGCCGCCGCTCCGGCCTGACCTTCGCCCCCGAGGGCGGCTCGGAGCGCATCCGCAAGGTCATCAACAAGATGGTCTCCGAGGACGACCTGATCCGCACGGTCGCCACCGCCTACGGCAACGGCTGGCGCCAGGTGAAGCTGTACTTCATGTGCGGCCTGCCGACCGAGACCGACGACGACGTCCTGCAGATCGCCGACATGGCGACCAAGGTCATCGCCAAGGGCCGCGAGGTCTCCCGCTCCAACGACATCCGCTGCACGGTCTCGATCGGCGGCTTCGTCCCCAAGCCCCACACCCCCTTCCAGTGGGCCCCGCAGCTGAGCGCGGAGGAGACGGACGCCCGCCTGGAGAAGCTCCGCGACAAGATCCGCGGCGACAAGAAGTACGGCCGCTCCATCGGCTTCCGCTACCACGACGGCAAGCCCGGCATCGTCGAGGGACTGCTCTCCCGCGGCGACCGCCGCATCGGCGCCGTCATCCGCGCGGTCTACGACGACGGCGGCCGCTTCGACGGCTGGCGCGAGCACTTCTCGTACGACCGCTGGATGAGCTGCGCCGACAAGGCGCTGGCCCCGTTCGGCGTGGACGTCGACTGGTACACGACCCGCGAGCGCACCTACGAGGAGGTCCTCCCCTGGGACCACCTCGACTCCGGCCTCGACAAGGACTGGCTCTGGGAGGACTGGCAGGACGCCCTCGACGAGACCGAGGTCGAGGACTGCCGGTGGACGCCGTGCTTCGACTGCGGGGTGTGCCCGCAGATGGACACCCACATCCAGATCGGCCCGACCGGCAAGAAGCTGCTGCCTCTGACGGTCAAGAACGCGGCGCCGGCGCCCAGCGGGCACTCGCACTGAGGTGGGCGGGCGCTCGATCGGGTGGTTGAGGCGCTGGCGGGAGCGAGTGAGGACGAGGTGGCGGCTGCGCTTGCAGCAGCCGGTGCTTCGATAGCTCGCAGAAGAGGCGTCTCCCGCGCCCGTACCGAAGGCTGCTCTCCCGACGGCGAGGGCCGAGAAGCCGCGTGTGCCGGACGGCATGCGGCGGCTACGGTGGGCGAATGTCTGTTCAACACAGCAGTGAGGTCGAGCGGGTCGCGGCTGCCTGGCGGAAGGTGACCGGCTGGCTCGCCAAGCATGCGCCCGTCTCCCACGCTTCTCTCCTTGCGCCTGCGACGGAGGAGGAGATCGCCGCGGCCGACTCCCGCCTGAGGCATGCCGTCGGGTTCGGGCTGCCCACGGAATTGGCGGCGCTGTGGCGGCTGTGCGGCGGTGTGGAGCACCAGTACATCGAGGCCAATGAGGAAGCGGGTGAGGTCGGTTCGGGGGCGTTCCTGCCGGGCGGGGTTCTGCTCGGTCCGGAGGATGCGCTCCGGCCGCGGCTGCCGGAGGTCGGGCGCGGCGATATGTGGGGCTCCGCGGTGGTGCCTTGGCTGACCGGCGACGAGGCAGGACCCGAGTCGGGGCTCTACGTGGGCGAGGACGGCGTCGGCTCCTGGTCGCTGCCGGACAATCTCGCGTGCGACAAGCCCGCGTATCCGTCGATCGCCGCCTATCTCGAGGCCGTTCACCGCACGCTCACCGAGGGGCCGGCCGACGCCATGGGCCCCGATGTGCCCGGTCTGGTGTGGGGCTGTCTGATCTGGGACGACCCCGAGGCTCCTCTGCTGGACGATGCGTCGGAGCACTGGCACCCCGTCCACTGAGCGCGCCGCTGCCCGGGACCCGCCTGGCTGACGGGCCCCGGGCAGGCGCGCGGTGGCTACGGCTTCTTCATCTCGCAGACGAGCGTCGCCGCACCGGTGTTGCAGCCCTTGAACCACGAAACGCCCGGGTCGATGGCGAACGCGTCGCCGTCGATGACCCGCATCTGCGCCAGGAACTCATTGCCGTACTTGTTCATCGCACCCTGGTTGACGTACCCCGACATCGAGGAACGGCCGCACTTCTCGCTGAACGTCGGCGCGTCGTAGCGCGTGTCGTCCAGGAGGTGCTCACTGCCGTCGTCGGCCTTCGCCGCCACGGTCTGGATGCACTCGCCGCCGCCGGCGGTGCCGGCCGGGTTCAAGCCGCCGGCGGTAGCGGGCAGGCCGACGGTCTCGTACGTCGAGGCGAACGGAACCTCGTCGCAGTTCACCTTGTCCGGATTGGGCAGAGGGACCTGGGGGCGGAACTCCGGATGCAGGAACGTCTTCGGATGCGGCACGAACCCCTTGGTCGGAACGTACCCGTCGGTCCTGGTGCCGCCGTAGTAGCCGCAGACGCGGTTTCGGATCTTCTTCTTCGTCCAGGTGGAGTTCACCCGGCCGTTGTCCGCGTCAGGTCGGTAGTGCAGCGGCTTGCCGACGGTCCCCAGGCCCTTGACCGCGGACTTGTTCTGCACCATCCACAGGTGAGCCGCGGCGGCCGGGTAACGGGCGGCGTCCATCTGGTACTTGGGGACGTACTGCGTCAGCACACATCCCGGCGCGCCGTAGGAATCGACCTTGTCGCACCGCACATCGATGCCGGGTGAGCGCGCACTGCCGCCGTCGATCTCGTCGTCCTTGCCCTCGACCGGGACGTATTCGCTCTCCGGGTTGAAGATGAACCAGACCGGCAGCTTCCTGGACAGGCCGGCGTCGGAGGGGCCCACGCCGTTGGTGGAGCCGTCCCACTTGTGCGAGGCGGTACCGGTGGCCATGTGGGAGTCGACCGGTGTGCTGTTGCCGCCGCCCTTCCAGCTGAGGTCGCCGTAGAAGTCGAAGTTCCGCACGTCCCGGCTGTCGGTGGCACCTTCGCAGGCGCCGCTGAAGCACATCGAGTCCATGTGGGCGATGGGGTTGCCGTCGCCGAACAGTACCGACCTGTCGTGCCCGGGGAAGTCGTTGAAGACCGGGTTCAGCTGGATCCAGGTCTTGATCGTCCCGTCGTGCCGGTCGGTCTTGACCTGGAAGGCGATCTCGAAGCGTGCGTGGCGCTCTTCGGTCTTGACGCCGTTGAGGTAGTACTCCTTCGTGTAGTTCAGGTCGTAGAAGACACAGGCCTCGTTGCGGGTGATCAGCGACTTCTGGGCCTCCCCGAACAGCGACGGCTGGCACCAGGAGCCGGTGACGATCGGATCGGGGTAGGACGGGGCCCGCAGCTTGCGCTGCTGGGCCAGTTCCTTCGCGGCCTTGCGGGTTCCCGCCAGCGACCGCTGGTCCTTGGCCTTGATGGTGACCGTCTCGTGGCCCTTGCGCAGGGTGCGCGAGGCGCTGCCCTGCTTCCAGTCGGCAATGCGCTGCGGCTCGTTGAGGTATGCCGCGACGTCGGAGGTCAGATCCGGCTGCGGCAGCTTGATGTCTATCTTCTGGGCGCGGTTGTAGTTCCGGTTCCCGGCGGTGAACCCGTAGTCCTTGATCGGGCCCACATTGCCCGCCCGGTCCACGGTGCGCGTCTGCGTCACGTGGTTGCCGTCGGCGGCCGGGGTCGCGGTGTAGGAGGCTTCGGGTGCTGGGGCCCTGGTCGCCGTCGTGGTGGTACGGACCGATGCCCAGCCGTAGTTGTCGGCGTCGTCCTCGTACGGGTCGAAGCGGTACTGCACCTCGTAGGGGGACGCGTCGCCGGTCGTGACGTCGAAGCGGCCCTGGATTCCGGCTCCGCCGCCGCCCCAGTTCTCCGGGTAGGTCGCGGAGACGATCTGCTTCGGCTCCAGGGGGGCCGTGGTGTCGACCACGAACTGGGTCCAGGGAGACCAGTTCAGGTTGTAGTGGGTGCCGTCGTAGGAGTTGGTGCGGAACTTGTAGGTCTTGCCGTCCTGGAGCTGTCCGGCCGGCACGGTGACACTGGCCGGCTTCCCGGAGGGGACGAAGTCCGAGACCAGCAGGCCCTCACCGGTTGGCGTGGTGATCGGGGTGTTGGTGGCGGCGTCGTAGACCTGGAAGGTGCCGTTGACGGTGTCGCCGTCGGCGTCGGTGAAGGTGTCCCGCAGCGTGGGCGTGGTGGTGTTGACCGCCCACACGCCCGCGTACGACCTGAACGGCGCGCCGGCCTGACGGTCGGCGCCGTCGGAGGGCCGGTAGTTGTAGGTCACGGTCAGCTTCGGCTGATTGGCCGTGTTGTTGCCGGAGTTGACGCGCTTCCAGCCGCGGGTGTCGTCGTTGGCGGCCCGCAGACCCATGTAGCCGCGGGTGGCCTTGGCCGAGGCCCAGGTCTGCACGAGGGCGTCGACGTCGGCGTTGATCCAGCCGTCGGGCTGGGTGCCGGTGCAGTCGGGGTTGCCGCGGGTCTGGGTGGAGGAGTGGTACTGCTGGTTCCAGGTGGGCTGGCTGGTCCAGCGCGAGGACGTACCGGCCGCGGTGGTGTCCCAGACGGTCCACGACTGGTTGGCGCAGTCGGTGTTGCCGGAGTGGAAGTTCCACAGCGCCAGGTTCGTGTCGACGATCAACGCGTCCTGGATCGGTGTGGTGTTCCAGTGGATGAAGGACCGGGCGGTGCGGGGCGTACCGTCGGCGTTCTTGGTGCCGGGGTTGCCGAAGTCCAGCTCCGTGTCGGTGGACAGGTCCGTGGTCTCGCCCTGCTGCACGTAGGTGTCGAACGTGGCGGCCAGAGCCGAGGTCGAGGGGTCGACGGTGACCGGGTACCGCGTCCTCGGGTCGCTGAGGAACTTCGCGCTGGGGGTGACGACCAGGTCGATACGGCCGCTGCCCTTGTCGACGACCTTCATGGCGACGCGGGACTTGCGGGTGTGCTCGCCGGACGTCTCGTCGACGGTCGCGTCCCACATGACCGGTGCGGGCATCGTGGCCCGCACCGCGCCCGTCCTGGCGTCGGCGAAGGCGACGGACCCGTCGTCGTTGGCCTTGGCCTTCAGGCCCTTGGCCTTGACCGGGAGTGTGTAGGAGTAGGCGCCGTCCGGTCGCCGGCCGATCTCGACGAACTGCTCGAACCCGGTGCGGGTGGCCTCGACGATCAGGTCCGCGCCGGGCACCGCCTCCGGGTAGCGGGCGGTGGTGCCGTCGAGTTCGGGTTCCGGCAGGCCGCCCTTCCATTGCAGCGTCACCCTCTGGTCACCGGAGCCGAGCGTTACCAGATCCCGTGCCGCGGCCTTCTTGGCGGTGGCGAGCGAACCGGGGATGGTGCCGCCCTTTCCGGCCAGGCGCAGGCCATGGGGGTGTGCCTTCGCCTGCACCGAGCCGTCGGCGGACTTCGTCAGGGTGGCGTCGACGGTACGCCACTTGCCACCCCGCCAGACCCGCTCGGGGCCGGGCGTCATCGTGGCGGTGAGCGTTCCGTCGGGGTTGGCGACGGTGATCGAGTCGGGGGTGGTCTCGTCGGTGACGACCACCTTCTTGCCGGTCTTCCGCGCCTCCAGGATCGCCCATGCCTTCGATCCCTTGGCGTGGGCGGCGGCCCATGCCATATCGCCCTTGAGCAGCTCGGCCTCGGACGGCTGTATGGCCTCGGTGGAGGCAGGCGGGTCCGCGGGGGCGGGGGCGGGGGCCGCCGCAGCCTGGCCGGTGAGAGCGATGCCGGCTTCGGTGGTCAGTAACAGCACGGTGGCTACGGCGAGTTGCGAGAGGCGTCTGCGTCTGCCTCTGCGTCCTGATGTGGGCGGTTGTGCCTGGGTCTGCACGGTGTGAGTCCGGTCCTTCCCGTGTATGAAATGAACTCCTGTTCGAAAGCGCACGGTGTAGGACCCTAGGAAGGGGGATGCCCGTCCTGTACGGGGATTTCGAGCCAGTCTTGATCGTGGCGAGGCGGTGGCGGTCGGAATCGCTGAAAGCACTGCGCATCCCGAACGCAAACGTAAGTTGAATCACACGGATGTACTGACGGTGAACCAGCAGACCTCTCTGCGTGTCTGGCTCTCCCGGATGACCTTGGTCTGCCTCGAGCTGAAGGCTGCGGTCCGGTCTGGTGACGGTGGGCGTCGGATCGGTTCGGCGGCTGACTTCGGTGGCTGGGTCGTGGAGCAATCGGTGGCGGAGTCAGCCGAACCGTTCACCTTCGTGATCGGTATGGACGGTGTGCTTCGGCCGGCGCCGCGGCGAAGCGAGCCGGTGGCCTGTGCTGGCGGAGGCATGGTCCTGAGCGCCGGCGGAATCAGCTTCATGCGCGAGGCGGACCGGTGGACCGTCAGCGAGGTCAGCAACCGGTCCACCGGGTACTGCCCAGACGTCACCTCCTGGGCGGCGGTCGCGCGCGCAAACATCGTCTGCGTCTTCTGCGGCAGCGATCTGCCGGAGACGTGCAACGTGGATCCCACCGCATGACGGCCAAAGGTCACAGCCACTCGCTGATGGCAGCGACCAGCACGGTCGCCTCGTAGCGGACGGCGAGCTTGTCGTGGCGCGTGGCGACAGCCCGGTGCCTTCTGAGGCGGTTGATCCCGCACCCGACCGCATGGCGCTCGCGGTAGTCGACTGGGTCGAAATGCGGCGGCCGGCCGCCGCGACAGCCGAGCTTCCGACGGTTGCAGGTCTGTTCGGCCTGGTCCGGGATGATGCAGCGGATCCCGCGGCGGCGCAGGTAGGCGCGGTCCTTGCGGGAGGCGTACGCCTTGTCAGCCCGCACCCGGTCGGGACCGACGCGTGGCCGGCCCGACGCGAACCCTCTGCAGCACCGGTTCGAACTGCGGCGAGTCTCCACGCTGCCCCGCCGTCACCACGATCGACATGGGCTTCTGATCCTGCTCGACGGCCAGATGCAGCTTGCTGGTGAACCCGCCGCGCGACCGTCCCAGCCCGTGATCACGAGGCTCGGTGAACACGCCCCCCGGCGGCTCCTTCTGCAGATCGCCCTGCTTACGAGCCCCAGCCGCAGGCTGATGGGCGCGACAGACCGTGGAGGCGAGGCTCAGGTCCCATACGACCGCACCCTCCGCATCGGCCAAGGACGGGAGCCGGGTCAGGATCCGGTGCCAGGCATCGTTCCGCTGCCACCGGCGGAACAGGTCGTAGACCTGCCCCACGGCCCGTACTCGACGGGCACGTCCTGCCACGGAACACCGTCCGGACCCGAAACCGTATGCCGTCGAGACCAGACGGGCGGCGCCCCGTGTGCGGTGGTCACACCTGCCTGCGTCGGGGGACGTGCCAACCACGACCGGCAGGAAGCTGCTGCCTCTGACGGTCAAGAACGCGCGCCGGCGCCCAGCGGGCACTCGCACGAGCCCCCATTCCTGACCGGGAAGGGGGCTCGTCGGCGTTCGATCGTGCGTGAGTCCATGACTCCGCAGGGCGAATAGGGCCGGTGCCTCAAGGGTCAACCGTGTCCTCGGGGGGTACCCGAATCACGTCGATGTCCGTGATTCCCCGTGGTGGGAGGCAGCGATGAGGGGCCAGGACGGCCCGCAGGAAGCCGTTGTCAGGGCTCTTGAGACTCTCGGAATGGGTGCTTGCCTGGCGGACGAGCAGGGTTTGATCATCGCCGTCAACACGCGGGGCGAGCAACTCCTGGCCCGTCCCGCTGCCGATCTGGTCGGCCGAGACGCCCACGAGCTGCTGCACCGCACCAGCTGCGGGGAACTGATGCCGAGGGCGCAGTGCCGCATACGGGACAGCATCCTCGGCGGTGGCACGCAGCAGGGAGAGGAGGAGTGGGTTGAGCGCGGCGACGGCACCCTGTTGCCGGTGGGATGGCTCGCCACTCCTTGTGACATCGGTGTCCGCTCGTCGGCCACGCTCATCCTCTTCCACTCCGCCGGGCGCCGAAAAAGGCCCGTTCAGCAATCACCGGCCGACCGACGGCTCTCCGAACTGGAACGGCTTGCTCTGCTCGCCGAGACGACCACGCTGCTCACGTCGACCCTGGACATCCACGCGGGGCTACGCCACCTGATCGGTCTCGTGGTGCCGCGCATCGCCGACTGGGCGGTCATCGACCTGATCGGCGAGCGGGATGAAGTAGGGCGCTTCGCGGTCGCCCATGCCGAGGGCGGCACCGTGGTGTTCCGGGAGGACCTCCAGGGGCCCATGCCGCCGGTGCTGCAGGAGTCTCTGCTGCCCTTGTCCCGCGCCCTGCGTGGCGTCGCGTCCTCTTTCGCCGGCCCCGAGACCTATCAGGGCCCACCCGACTCCGGGATTGCCGTGGAGCAGCGGCGCTTGTTCGAGGCGACCGGCATGCACTCGGCCGTCGTGGTGCCCCTGCGCAGCCCGCACGAGGTGATGGGTGCCCTCACTCTGGGCCGTTCCGACCAGCCCGAACGGTTTACCGCGATGGACATCGCCCTGCTGGAGGACATCGCCCGACGCGCCGGTCTGGCCCTGGAGAACGCCCGCCTCTACCAGCGTCAGCGCGAGGTCGCCGAGACCATGCAGCGCTATCTGTTGCCGAAGCTCCCGCGCTCACCCGGCCGCAGCATGGCCGTCCGCTACCTGCCCGCGCCGGACGCCTCCCACGTGGGCGGCGACTGGTACGACGCGTTCACCTTGCCGGACGGCGCCACCGCGCTCGCCGTGGGGGACGTCGTCGGTCACGACCTGGAGGCTGCGGCCGGCATGGCGCAGCTGCGCAACATGCTCAGGGCGTACGCCGTGTCCCAGCAGGAGCCGCCGAGCAAGATCGTGGAGTGGCTCGACCAGGCGACGCTGGGCATAGCCGAGGTCTCCATGGCCACGCTGGTCTTCGCCCGCATGACGGAGAACGCCGGCCGCTGCGAGCTGTCCTGGACGAATGCCGGTCACCCTCCTCCCCTGCTGGTCACCCACGAGGGCGTGGCCCGCTATCTGACCGAGGGTCAGGGAACCCTCCTGGGCGTCACGCCCGAGCAGGTCCGCCCCGATGCGACGGTGGAACTGCCGCCCGGGGCTACCCTGATCCTCTACACCGACGGCCTGATCGAGTCCCGGGCCCGCAGCCTGGACGAGGGCATGGACCGACTGAGTCGGCATGCCGCAGTCCTGGCCCACAACCCCTTGGAGACCTTCACCGACGAGTTGTTGGCACGTGCGCGCCCACCGGACAACGACGACGACGTGGCCCTGCTGGCCGTGCGGCACCTGCCGGGCTGGTCTTCTTGACGCAGACGCTCCCGCAAGAGGGACGATGCAGCGGTTGCTCCACTGCGCTCCCTCAGAGCGGTGTCAGTGGTTCCGCGCGATTGCGGGCAGCTCCATTGCCACAGATGGACACGGCCCTACAAATCGGGCCGACCGGGAAGAAGCTCTGAAGTGAGCGAGGCGCTCGATCGGGTGGTTGAGGCTCTGTTCCGGCGGTGTCCGAGATGGAGTGGGTCCGAGGTGGTCCGGCATCTGTGTGCGGACCGAGACCGTGTGCAAGTCAAAGGCACTCGTCGGGGCCCTCGGGCGGCACGGCCTCCTCGAACCACGTGCTGTACGGGGCGGCACCGTGCGGGGTGCGGTCCTCATGGCCGACGAACTGCCACCCAGGCGCGAGCCGTTCGCCCTTGGCGGGGCAGGGTTGGGCCACGAGGATCAGCCGTACGGATCGCACGGTCACGTGGCGGGTCTTCCATCCGGGCATTTCCGAGAGGACTCTGGGGCCGGCGATCTGAGCGCCATTTCGTGTCAGCGCCGTGAAGGCACTCGTCACCGGCAGTTCGCCGACGCGTCGGGGCAGCCCCACGTGGCCGGAGCCGACCACCCTGCCGTGGCCGTCGACGGAGAGTGTGGTGGTCCAGCCGAAGGTGGGCAGCCCGTCGATCACCGGGTCGGCGGTGACCCTCTGTCTCCCATCCGCGGTCGGGGCTGTGGTGAGGGTGGCGTCGCTCTGCCCCAACGCCTGCAGGACGGGGAGTGCGGCGGCTTTCGCCTGGCTTTCGTCGATCAGCCGCGTGCTCTTGCTCGTGCCGTTACCGCCGGCCCAGGCGCCCCACTGGTCCTTCTGTACGGTGAGCCGGCCCCGTGGGGGGTTGGACCAGAAGTCCCCCTGATCTTGCATCCCCGTCACGCCGAGGGCGCGGGCGAGGCGGGCCACCTGCGCCTCGGTGACCTTGCGGTCGGCGCGGTACACGGGGGCGGTCTGCGGGCCTTGCGGCAACGGCTTCTTCACGTGGTAGACGACCCGGACGGGCCGCGGCGAGGATGTACCCGGCCCCGGCTCCCCGGCGCCCGCCTTGCGCGTGTCCCGCGTGGCCGACGCGCTGCCTCCGGACCCACCGGCCGTGCTGGTGCCGCCGCCGTCGGACGTCCGGACCAGCCCGTAGGCCGCGCCGGACAGGAGCAGCAGTTTCGCCACGGCGGCAGAGACGACCACTCGTGGGGAGCGCCGCCCGACTCGCTCGTCCAGCGCGCCGGGTCCCACTTGTGGGACCTGGTTCGCCGGAACCGACTCGTCGTCCGCGCTCATCGTGTCGCTCCCGTCCCTGAGACACGCCCCTTGAGTGCGGCATCCCACGGGTTCCGTGGAGCGGGCGTCAAGTCGACGGACAAAGCACTCGTCGTGCGTGACCGAACCGACGGGCCGTGCCGCTACTGCGGCTGCGACGACTTCACCGCGGCGCCGGGCTCTTTCCCCTCTGGGATCTCCTTGTCGTCCGAGCCCATGACCTTGCGGTGGCCGGGAGTGACGCCTGCCGTCGGCGGCGCTCAGTGGGTCACCGGCCAGTTGAGTTCGGTGCGCAGGTCACGCGGGTCCATGTCCGGGGAGGGCTGGGTGACGTACGTCCCCGGTAGTGCGTCGTCTGTGCCACGCGTGACCCGTGGTAGAGGCCGAAGGCAGGGCTCACAACGGCGACTCGCTGCGCATCCAGGGTGGCACTGGCCTCGCTGTCGGATCCACGAGTGTTCATGGCGTTCCCATCCAGGTGAACTCATCGCCTGCCTGGCGACCGGCAGATCAGCCCTGATGCCAGGTGGGCTGGACGGATGAAAGCGGTCTGCTCCATCAGGGGTGCCGCGAGCGGCTGTTGAACACGGGGAGGAGCCGCTCCTCGATCATCTTCGCGTCGGCGCCCGGCCGGCTTGGAGACGAGGAGTGGCCCGATGTCGGATCGGAAGGTTTCCCGGAGACGATCGAACCGGCGGCGCACCAGGTGGGCCGCGGTCTGCGGGGGCCTCGCCCTGTCGCTGACCGTGGGCCTCCAGGACGCGGCGGCCGCATCCGACCGACCCGTACCTCCGCGACCGCCGGGGAGGCTCCTCGCCGCCCCGGCGGCGTTCCTCGGGGGGCTCGTTCACCCGGAGGCGTCGCCGTCCGGTGCCAACGACTGGAGCTGCCGGCCCGCGCGTGAGCATCCGCGCCCGGTCGTACTGGTGCACGCGACCTGGACGAACGCCTCTTCGAACTGGAGCATGCTCGCTCCGTGGCTGAAGCGGCAGGGCTACTGCGTCTTCGCTCCGAACTACGGCGGGACGCCGGGCAGCCCGTTCAAGGCCAACGGCCCTGTCCCGGACTCCGCGCGGCAGGTCGCCCGTTACGTCGACCGCGTACTGAAGGCCACCGGTGCCCGCCAGGTCGACCTCGTCGGGCATTCCCAGGGCGGCGGTCCGACGCCCCGCTGGTATCTGCGGTTCGAGGGCGGCACGGATCCCGCGCATCCCAAACGGAACAAGGTGCACAGCCTCATCGGCCTGGCGCCGTCCAACCACGGTGTCACCGCCTCCGGCCTCGGCACGCTGACCACCGAACTGGGTCTCAACCCGACCCTGTCCGCCCTTGTCGGCCAGGCGTACGCGGATCAGATGGTCGGCTCCGAGGTGAACCGGAAGCTGGACCGCGGCGGGGACACGCAGCCGGGGGTCGACTACACCGTCATCGCCACCCGGTTCGACGAGGTCGCCACCCCGTACCAGAACCAGTTCCTGACCGCGGGACCGGGCGCGACCGTCCGGAACATCCTGATCCAGGAGGTCTGCCCGACTGACTTCTCCGAACACGTGTCACTCTCGTACGACACCAACGCCGCCCAACTCGTGAGCAACGCCCTCGATCCCGCTCACGCACGGCCCGTCCGCTGCGGCGTTTCCCTGCCGGCGCTCGGCGGCTGAGACCGCTCGCAGGAGAACTGCATCCGACCAGGCCGTTGCGGCGTCTACGACGGTATGGATCTCGAAAAAGCGCCGCCGCGGCGCCAGGAACCCGATGGGTGCCTGGTCGTTGCGATCCGCATTCCGGTGCGGATCGTCGTACTCCTGCTGGTCGTGCCGGTGCGGATGGCGTGGGACGCGCTCGTGGTCGCCGGGCGGTTTCTGAACGACACGGTGTTGCGGCCGGTCGGACGGGCGTTGCTGTGGCTCGGGCGGGCGGTGTTCGTGTGGCCGTTCGTGGCGCTGTGGCGGTACGTCGTCGTGCCGGTCGCGAAGGCGCTCGCCTGGCTGGGGAACGTCCTCGTCGTCCTACCCGCGGTATGGATGTACCGATATGTGCTCACTCCGGTGGGGCACGCGTGCGCGTGGGCGGCGCGAGGGATCGGGGCCGGACTGGTGTGGCTCTACGCGCGCGTGCTCACGCCGGTCGGCCATGCGGTGATGTGGGTGCTCAGGGGGCTGGGTGCCGTACTCGCCGCGATCGGGGTCGGCGTGTTCGGCGTCGTGGCGTGGCTGGCGCGATATCTCCTCGTCGTTCCCGCCCTGTGGGCGTACGAGTGGATCCTCGCGCCGGTCGGCCGGGCGATCGCCTGGTGCGCCAGGGGCCTCGTGTGGGTCGTGAGCACGGTCGTCACCGGGATCGGGATCGCCCTGTACTGGACCGCCCGTGTGCTGTTCGTGCTGCCCGCGCTGGGCCTGTACCGGTGGGTCCTCGCGCCCGTCGGCCGTGTGCTCGCCGTCATCGGCAGGGAGATCCGGGACGCGCTCGGGCACGCGTGGCGGGTCGCCGGGCGGATCTCGCTCGCCGTCGGCCGGTTCCTCGTGAACCTCTTCCGATGGATCTTCGTCGAGCCGGTGCGCTGGGTGTACCGGACGGTCCTCACGCCGGTCGGGCACGTCGTCCGCGACGCGGTCCTGCGGCCCGTCGCCGAGGCCGCCCGCAGCGTGGGGAGGGCCACCCGGCAGGCGCTCACCGCGGCCCGGGAGTCCGTACGGCAGGCGCGCGCCGACTTCCGGCGGATGCTGTTCGGGGAGCCGAGGCAGCGGGAAGCAGTGGACCGGCGGGAACCTCGCGGCCGTGAGACACGTACTCTTGGTAGCAGTACGACCGCTCTCACGAAGGACTGAACGACACTGGGCAAGCGACAGCCCGAAGGCCCGCCGCCCGCACCCGCGGTGCAGCGCATCCGACTGCGCTACACCAAGCGCGGCCGCCTCCGGTTCACCAGCCACCGTGACTTCCAGCGCGCCTTCGAGCGTGCGCTGCGCCGTGCCGAGGTGCCGATGGCGTACTCGGCGGGGTTCACGCCGCATCCGAAGGTGTCGTACGCCAATGCCGCACCCACCGGCACGGGCAGTGAGGCGGAGTATCTGGAGATCGCGCTCACCGAAGCGCGTGATCCGGAGCAGCTGAGAGTGCTCCTCGACGAGTCGCTGCCCGCCGGGCTCGACGTCATCGAGGCGGTCGAGGCCCGGACCTCCGGGCTCGCCGACCGGCTCACGGCGTCCGTCTGGGAGCTGCGGCTCGACGGCGTGGACCCGGCCGACGCCGAGCGCGCGGTGGCCGCTTTCAACGCCGCCGAAGTCGTCGAGGTCCAGCGCATGACCAAGAACGGCCTGCGCACCTTCGACGCCCGCCCCGCGGTCGTCGACCTGCAGAGCACCAACGGAACAGAAACGCACAGTTCGGCGGCTGATAGGCCGACCGACCAGCCCTGTGCGATACTGCGGCTGGTTGTTCGGCACGTGACGCCTGCCGTACGACCCGACGACGTCCTGTCCGGTCTCCGCGCCGTGGCCGACCTGGCGCCGCCGGTCCCCGCAGCGGTGACCAGGCTGGCGCAGGGGCTGTTCGATGAAGAGACCGGCACGGTGACCGACCCGCTCGCGCCCGACCGCGAGGCAGCGACGGCCCCAACCGAGGCCGAGACCGCTGCCGCCGCGGCGGCGCCGGCGTAAGGAAGGTTCCGCGTAGGGACGGACGTCGAAGCGCCGCCCTCGTACTCGGGAGCCACCTGGGTCGGGCAGCGCACCGACCAGAAGACTTTCGCCAGGCCGTACGCATTCGGCGTACGGAACCGGCGAGACAGGACACAGAGAGCTCCCGTGCGGCGCCCGCGCCCCGGACGGCGGCAGTCGCGCATCGCGCGTGCCGCGGACGTCACCGGCACATCGCCGGACCAGGCGCGGCGCCCGGGAGCCTGACGGGAGAAACGCCCGCATGCTCGAGCCGACCGAACCCACTCAGGGTTCCGAAGAACTCAACACACCCAGCGACACCCTGCCGCCGCGCCGGCGGCGCCGTGCCGCGTCCCGCCCCGCGGGCCCGCCGGTGGCTACCGCCGAGGCGCAGCCCACCGAGGTGGTCGAGCCGGCCATACCGGCTGCCGAGCCCGCCGATGTCGCGGCGCTGAGCGATGACGCCGCGAAGGCCGAGGAGAGCGTCGAGGCCGACGTGACTCTTGAGGCTGCGGAGGCGGAGGAGAGCGAAGAGACCCAAGAGGCGGCGGAGGCTGCTGAGGAGGCTGCATCCGCCGGTCGTCCGCGTCGCCGTGTGGTCCGCCGGGCAGCCGCGCCTACCGGGTCGCCTGCGGCTGCCGAGGCCGCCGAGACAGTGGTGCCCGCCGCTGCCGCCACGCCCGTCGCGGAGGAGAAGACCGCGGCCGCTGCCGAAGCGCCCGCCGCTGTGAGCGCGGAGGTCACCGAGGAGGCTGCGCCCGCGCGCCCGCGTCGGCGTGCCGTGCGCCGGGCCTCGGCACCTGCCGGTGCTCCGGCGCCGGCGGAGGCCGCCGAGAGCGTCGTCTCCGGTGCTGCCGCCGAGGAAGCCGCCGCCGAGGTGACCGCCGCGCCTGCCGAGGCCGCCACCGACGAGGTAGCCGCTCCCGCTGAGGAGGCCGCTCCGCGTCGTACTCGTCGTCGCGCCACGCGGCGTGTGTCCGCGCCCACCGGTGCTCCGGCCGATGCCGAGGCCGCCGAGGCGCCCGTGAGTGCCGAGGTCTCTGCTGAGGCGGAGGAGCCGCAGGAGGCCGCCGCGTCCGCCGTGTCCGACGAGGCTGCCGCTCCCGCTGAGGAGGAGGCCGCTCCGCGTCGTACGCGTCGTCGTGCCACACGGCGTGTGGCCGCGCCCGCCGCCCCCGACGAGGCGCCCGCGGCCGCTGCCGAGGCTCCCGCCGAGGTGCCGCTGACCGCGGAGACCCCCGTGACCCCCGGCATCGACACGGAGACCGCCGCCGTCACCGGTGTCGGCGCGCCCGCCGAGGCACCCGCCGACGAGGCCCGCACCCCGGTCGCCCCCGCCGCCGAGACCGGCGAGGAAGCGGCCCCCCGCCGTCGCCGCCGTGTGGTGCGACGCGCCGCCACCGGGTTCGCCGAGCCCGCCCGGACCTCCGCCGCCGAGGCGCCCGACGCTCCGCGGCCGGCGCGGCCCGCCGTGGCCGTGTTCCAGGCGCCCGTGTTCACCGAGCCGCAGTTCCAGACGCCCCAGCGGGCCGCCGCCGAGGCGGCCGCGGAGGCGGAGACCGAGGACGTCGAGGAGTTCCCGGAGGAGCAGCCCGGCACGTCGCGGCGCCGTCGCCGGCGCCGGGGCGGTGCCTTCGGCGAGGAGGCCGAGGCCCAGGGCGTCGAGGCCGCCGCCGAGGACGAGACCGAGGAAGCCGAAGAGGCCGCCGAGGACATCGCCGAGGGCGAGGAGGCCGACGAGGCCGAGGAGACCGGATCGCGTCGCCGTCGTCGGCGCGGTGGCCGCCGCCGTCGTCGTGGCGAGGCCCCCGACAGCGAGACCGAGAGCGGCGACGCCGAGGAGCTCGCCGCCGCGCAGGCCGCACAGGACGCCGAGGACACCGCCGAGCAGGAGGAAGAGGACGCCGAGGACGCCCGCGACGAGGGCGGCGTCTCCACCTCCAGCAGCCGTCGCCGCCGTCGCCGCCGCCGTCGCGCCGGTGACACCGGCGTCGACACCGAGCCCGGCGAGGGCGACCCCGAGCGCACCGTCGTCAAGGTTCGCGAGCCCCGTCCGAAGGCCGAGCCGTCCGACGAGGTGCAGTCCATCAAGGGCTCCACGCGCCTGGAGGCCAAGAAGCAGCGCCGCCGGGAAGGCCGTGAGCAGGGCCGCCGTCGCGTCCCGATCATCACCGAGGCCGAGTTCCTGGCCCGGCGCGAGGCCGTCGAGCGCGTCATGGTCGTCCGTCAGCACGGCGACCGCACCCAGATCGGCGTGCTCGAGGACAACGTGCTCGTCGAGCACTACGTCAACAAGGAGCAGTCGACCTCGTACGTCGGCAACGTCTACCTGGGCAAGGTCCAGAACGTGCTGCCGTCGATGGAGGCCGCCTTCATCGACATCGGCAAGGGCCGCAACGCCGTGCTCTACGCCGGTGAGGTCAACTTCGAGGCGCTGGGCATGGCCAACGGGCCGCGCCGCATCGAGTCCGCCCTCAAGTCCGGCCAGTCCGTCCTCGTGCAGGTCACCAAGGACCCGATCGGACACAAGGGCGCGCGTCTGACCAGCCAGGTCTCCCTCCCGGGCCGCTACCTCGTGTACGTCCCCGAGGGCTCCATGACCGGCATCAGCCGCAAGCTGCCCGACACCGAGCGGGCCCGGCTGAAGACCATCCTCAAGAAGATCGTCCCCGAGGACGCGGGCGTCATCGTGCGTACCGCCGCCGAGGGCGCGAGCGAGGACGAGCTGCGCCGGGACGTCGAGCGGCTGCAGGCGCAGTGGGAGGAGATCCAGAAGAAGTCCAAGAACGGCAACGCGCCGACGCTGCTGTACGGCGAGCCGGACATGACCGTCCGGGTCGTCCGGGACATCTTCAACGAGGACTTCTCCAAGGTCATCGTCAGCGGTGACGAGGCCTGGGAGACCGTCCACGGGTACGTCTCCCATGTCGCGCCCGACCTGGCCGAGCGGCTGCAGAAGTGGACCAGTGAGGTCGACGTCTTCGCCACGTACCGGATCGACGAGCAGCTCGCCAAGGCCCTCGACCGCAAGGTCTGGCTGCCCAGCGGCGGTTCGCTGGTGATCGACCGGACCGAGGCGATGGTCGTCATCGACGTCAACACCGGCAAGTTCACCGGTCAGGGCGGCAACCTCGAGGAGACCGTCACCAGGAACAACCTGGAGGCGGCCGAGGAGATCGTCCGCCAGCTGCGGCTGCGCGACCTCGGCGGCATCATCGTCATCGACTTCATCGACATGGTCCTGGAGTCCAACCGGGACCTGGTGCTGCGGCGCCTGCTGGAGTGCCTGGGCCGCGACCGTACGAAGCACCAGGTGGCGGAGGTGACCTCGCTCGGCCTGGTCCAGATGACCCGCAAGCGGGTCGGCCAGGGCCTGCTGGAGTCCTTCTCCGAGACCTGCGTCCACTGCAACGGGCGCGGTGTCATCGTGCACATGGAGCAGCCGACGGCCGTCGGTGGCGGCGGCAAGCGCAAGAAGCGCGCGCGTGCCGGTGCCGGTCCCGAGCAGGTGCACGAGGCCACGGTCGCCGCCGAGGCGGTCGAGACGGCCGAGGAGGAGGCGGAGACCGAGGCCGAGGTCGCCGCCGAGGCCGCCGTGCCCGCCGCGCTCCCCGAGCCCGCCTTCGCGCCGGACGAGGAGCTGTACAGCAGCGTCGCCGAGGCTGAGGCCGCGGTCGCACGGGGCGGTCGTTCGCGGCGCCGTGGTGGCCGGCGGGTGTCGGCTCCGGCGGGTGCGCCGAAGCCCGACGGTGTGAAGCCCGAGGTCGCCCCGACGGTCCCCACGGCTCAGGACGTCACCGTCGCCGAGGAGGTCGCGCGTCCGGTGCAGCCGGAGCCGGCCGCCGAGGCGAAGGCCGAGCCGGCCGCCGTGGAGGACGCGGTCGTCGAGGCGCCGGTCGCCGACCGGGCCCCGGCAGCCGAGGAGGCCGCGCCGAAGGGACGTACGCGTCGTCGTGCGACCCGTAAGGTGACCGCTCCGGCCGGGTCGCCGACGGGGGCCGAGGCCGCCGTGGTGACGGTCGCCGAGACCGCCGCGAAGGCGCCCGAGCAGGAGGCCGCGGCAGCACAGGTCCCGGCCGCGGCCGAGCGGGCCGAGGGCGCCGAGGCTGTCACCGAGCCGGTCGCGGAGAGCGCCCCTCCGGCCCGTCCGCGGCGCCGGGCCGTGCGCAAGGCCACCGCGCCGACCGCGTCCGAGGAGGCGGCCGTCGTGGTCGTCCCGGCGGCGGAGGCGCAGGCGGAACCCACCGCCGAGGCCCCGGCCGCGGAGGCTCCGGTCGCCGAGGAGGGCGCCGAGGAGGCGGCTCCGGCCAAGAAGACGGCCCGTAAGACGGCCAAGAAGGCCACGGCGAAGAAGGCCGCCACCAAGAAGACCGCGGCCAAGAAGACGGCCGCCAAGAAGGCGACGGCCAAGAAGGCGGCGAAGACCGCCAAGACGGCCGCGGCCAAGGCGACGGCGAAGAAGACCACGGTCTCCGCCGCCACCGACGAGAGCTGACCGGCGAGAGCCGAGCAGTGAGGGGTGCGGCCGGTCCACGTGACCGGCCGCACACCCGTGGGACCCGGCCCGGTTTGACCCCCTCGGCCACGGCCCCGTAACCTTGACCGTCGGCGTGTCCGTGGATATAGGCACGCCACATCCCCGTAAACCTCTTCCTCCGGAGCACACGGTGTTCCTGGAGAGGCTGCCCGCGTGCCGGACGGCTGGACTGCGGGGGTGCCGTTCCCGAGCGAGAGAGTGAGATCCGCGTGTACGCCATCGTGCGCAGCGGTGGTCGCCAGCACAAGGTTGCTGTCGGCGACATCGTTGAGGTTGACAAGATTTCCACCGCCAAGGTTGGCGACACGGTCGAGCTCTCGACCCTGCTCGTTGTCGACGGCGACGCTGTGACCAGTGACCCGTGGGTGCTGGCCGGCATCAAGGTCCAGGCCGAGGTCGTGGACCACCACAAGGGCCAGAAGATCGACATTCTGCGCTACAAGAACAAGACCGGCTACCGCCGTCGTCAGGGCCACCGCCAGCAGTACACGGCGATCAAGGTCACTGAGATCCCCGCGGCTGCGAAGTAAGGGACTGAGGAGAGATGGCACACAAGAAGGGCGCATCGTCCACCCGTAACGGTCGTGACTCCAACGCTCAGCGCCTCGGCGTGAAGCGCTTCGGCGGTCAGGTCGTCAACGCGGGCGAGATCCTGGTCCGTCAGCGCGGCACCCACTTCCACCCGGGCGCCGGCGTCGGCCGCGGCGGCGACGACACGCTGTTCGCGCTGCAGGCCGGTGCGGTGGAGTTCGGCACCAGCCGTGGCCGCAAGGTCGTGAACATCGTTCCGGTCGCCTGAGTCAGCTGACTTAACGGCTTCGACCGAACATTTCGCGAGGCGGACCTCACTTCCCCGAGGGGAAGGCGGGTCCGCCTTTCGCGTGTTATGTAGTAGACAATCCCGTACTTCTGGAGGCACCCACCATGACCACCTTCGTGGACCGCGTCGAGCTGCACGTCGCCGCGGGTAACGGAGGCCACGGCTGTGCCTCCGTCCACCGTGAGAAGTTCAAGCCGCTCGGCGGGCCCGACGGCGGCAACGGCGGGCGCGGCGGGGACGTGATCCTCACCGTCGACCAGTCGATCACGACCCTGCTCGACTACCACCACTCCCCGCACCGCAAGGCCACCAACGGCAAGCCCGGCGAGGGCGGCAACCGGTCGGGCAAGGACGGGCAGGACCTGGTCCTTCCCGTGCCGGACGGCACCGTCGTCCTCGACAAGGCCGGCAACGTCCTCGCCGACCTGGTCGGGCACGGCACGTCGTACGTCGCCGCGCAGGGCGGCCGGGGCGGGCTCGGCAACGCCGCGCTGGCGTCGGCGCGACGCAAGGCGCCGGGGTTCGCGCTGCTCGGTGAGCCGGGGGACCTCCAGGACATCGTCCTGGAGCTGAAGACGGTCGCCGACGTGGCGCTGGTCGGGTACCCGAGCGCCGGCAAGTCCTCGCTGATCTCCGTGCTGAGCGCCGCCAAGCCGAAGATCGCGGACTATCCCTTCACCACCCTCGTGCCCAACCTCGGTGTGGTGACCGCCGGTTCGACCGTGTACACCATCGCCGACGTCCCCGGGCTCATCCCGGGCGCCAGTCAGGGCAAGGGCCTCGGCCTTGAGTTCCTGCGGCACGTCGAGCGGTGCAGCGTGCTCGTGCACGTGCTGGACACCGCGACGCTGGAGTCCGACCGGGACCCCGCCTCCGACCTTGACGTCATCGAGGCGGAGCTGCGGGAGTACGGCGGGCTGGACAACCGGCCGCGGATCGTCGTCCTGAACAAGATCGACGTACCGGACGGCAAGGACCTCGCCGAGATGGTGCGGCCGGATCTGGAGGCCCGTGGCTACCGGGTCTTCGAGGTGTCCGCCGTTGCGCACACCGGGCTGAAGGAGCTGTCGTTCGCGCTGGCCGACCTGGTCGCCAAGGCGCGGGCCGCGAAGCCGAAGGAAGAGGCGACGCGGATCGTGATCCGGCCGAAGGCCGTCGACGACGCGGGCTTCACCGTGACGCGCGAGGAGATCGGCGGCGAGCCGCTGTTCCGGGTGCGCGGCGAGAAGCCCGAGCGCTGGGTGCGGCAGACCGACTTCAACAACGACGAGGCCGTCGGCTACCTCGCCGACCGGCTGAACCGGCTCGGTGTGGAAGAGGAGTTGATGAAGGCGGGGGCCCGGTCGGGCGACGGTGTCGCCATCGGACCCGAGGACAACGCCGTCGTCTTCGACTGGGAGCCGACCGTGACGGCCGGGGCGGAGATGCTGGGCCGACGGGGTGAGGACCACCGTTTCGAGGCGCCGCGGCCCGCTACGCAGCGGCGGCGGGACAAGCAGGCCGAGCGGGACGAGTCCCTCCGGGAGTTCGACGACTTCGAGCCGTTCTGAGGCGAGGCCTGAGGAAGCGCCCGGCGTCGTCGTGGCCGTTGTCCGGGGGCTGCCGCCCCCAGACCCCCGCTTCGGCCCTGAACGGGCCTCGTCCTCAAACGTTGGACGGGCTGGAATGGTGAACGTCGGGAAAATTCGCGTCGTATCTCAGGGCAACCCCTTCGCCTCACGGTGAGTCGTACTGGGCGCGTGGATGAGGATCTTGGTCCTCTCTGCGGTCAATTGCCCATCGGATTCCCGGAGTCGACGTGGTCGAGGCTGTTTCGCGCAGGATGCGGCGGACCGTGGTGGTCGCCATCGCCCTGGTCGCCGCGAGTGTCGGCGTGGTTCCGAACGGACACGCGGCGGGCGCCGCGGCCGGTGTGCGGCAGGACTTCAACGGTGACGGCTACGGCGACCTCGCCGTGGCCGCTTCCCACGCCACCGTGAACGGCAAGGCCGACGCCGGATACGTGGCCGTACTGTACGGGTCGGCGCGTGGGCTGACCGGCGCGGCCAAGAAGGTGTACACGCAGGCCTCCGCCGGGATTCCCGGCACCGTCGAGGCCGGTGACCGCTTCGGCTCGCACCTCGTCGTCGCCGACCTGGACGGCGACGGGTACAGCGACCTGCAGGTGTCGGCCGACGGGGAGCAGTGGGAGCAGGGCGGCATCGCCCGGCAGGGCAGCCGGACCGTGCTGTGGGGCGGCCCCGGCGGTTTCACCTCGGGGAAGGTACGGCCCGCCGTCGGCGACAGCCGGTACCAGAGCGGCTACGGAACCGTCACCGGCGACTTCAACGGCGACGGCCGTCAGGACCTGCTCGACAACGGCCGCGTGGAGTACGGGCCCTTCGGACGCGATGGTGTGCCCGCCGCCCAGGCGGGGGCGGAGCTGGTCGACGGCGACATCCAGCTGGTCCACGTCGCGGCCGGTGATGTGGACGGCGACGGCATCACCGACGTGGTCACCGTCGCCCAGTCGTACGACGCGGACGACGAGGGCGACCGCGGCGAACACCTGAACTTCCTGCGCGGCAGCCGCGACGGCCTGCAGCCGCTCGTCGTCCTCAAGGACGCACAGGGCGAGAGGATCAGAGCCGGTTACTCCCTGGCCCTAGGCGACGTCAACGGCGATCACCGTGCGGACATCGTCATGGGCGGCGGACGGCTCAGGTTCCTGTACGGCACGGCGAACGGCCCCGCCGGCACGGTCGCTCCCCGGACCATCACCCAGGACACCCCGGGAGTTCCCGGCACCGACGAGCCCGAGGACTTCCTCGGCTACGACCTCTCGGTCGGCGACGTCGACGGCGACGGCTACGGCGACGTCCTGGCCGGTGATCCGTACGAGGATCTCGGCACGGTGCAGCAGGCCGGCGCCTTCGTCGTCGTACCCGGCGGACCGGACGGGCCCACCGGGGCCGGCAGCAGACTCTTCAGCCAGAACAGCGCCGACGTTCCCGGTACGGCCGAGAAGGGCGACCGCTTCGGCGAGCGGACCGCCCTCGTCGACGGCAACGGCGACGGCCGGGCCGAGCCCGTCGTGGCCGCGGTGGCCGAGGACGCGTACGCCGGTGCCGTCTGGGTCTTCCGGGCCGGCTCCACCGGCGTCACGGCCAAGGGCTCCTTCTCCTTCGGCGCACGCACGCTCGGCACGGTCGCGAGCGGCGCCAGGCTCGGTGAGCGGTTCCCCCGCTGACCCCTCGGCACCCCCTCCACGCGTTCCCTTCCCACGTCAGGAAATCGATGGCCTCGCATTCCCTTCCCCGGCGCCGCGGGCGGCTCGTCCTCGCCACCGGCATCGCCCTGGTCACCGGTGCCGTCCTGGTCCCCGCCGTCAACGCCGCCACTCCCGAGGCGACGACCCTCACCACGACCGCGACCACGCCCAGCACCAAGCGTCTGCACGACGACTTCAACGGCGACGGCTACCCCGACCTGGCGATCGGCGCCCCCGGCACCGCGCTGGGCAGCACGCCGAAGGCCGGCGCGGTCAGCGTGCTGTACGGCTCTTCCAGCGGGCTGTCGACCTCGCGCAAGCAGGTGCTGACCTGGTCGGGCCGGGGTACGAGCGTGCCGCAGACCGGATACGGCAGCGCCCTGCAGAGCGCGGATCTCGACCGGGACGGCTACGCCGACCTGGTGTCGACGGTGGACCGGACCCCCGCGCAGAACGGCCCGAACTACGACGGGCTCTTCCTCGTCGTCAACTGGGGCGGGCCCAAGGGCCTTTCCGCCACCCCCACCCCGCTCGGCGGCATACCGGAGACGAGCTACCCCGGCCTCACCTACGGCCTCGGCGACGTCGACGGGGACCGGAACCCCGACGTGGTGCTGATGGCCGACGTGAACGGCGACCCCGACTCGCCGGGAGACGGCACCGTGCTGCGCGGACCCTTCAGCCGCGGCGGTGACGCGGCGGGCGCCGGGCGGTTCACCGTCGACCCCGAGGGCATGTCCTTCTTCGACGGCATCGCCGTCGGGGACGTGACCGGCGACGGCATCGCCGACCTCGCCGTCAGCTCCACGTTCGTCGACGAGCCCGACTCCCGTGCCGTCGACCTGCTCGTCGGCGGCCCGGACGGCTTCACCCTCAAGGGCGCCCTGAAGGACTCCCAGGGCCGGGTCATCGGCGGCGAGGACATCGAGATCGGCGACCTCAACAGGGACGGCTACGCGGACATCGTCGTCGGCCACACCGAGGACACCTACGACAGCGACGTGGACCTGCCCACCAAGGGCGGCGCGCTGGGCATCGTCTACGGCGGTCCGAACGGCTTCTCCACCACCCTCAAGCCGGTGTGGATCAACCAGGACACCCCCGGAGTGCCGGGCGTCGGCGAGTACCACGACGGCATGGGCTCGGGCCTGTCGATCGGCGACACCAACGGCGACGGCTACCTGGACCTGGCGACCGGGCTGCCCGGCGAGGACTTCGACGGCCTCACCGACGCCGGCACCGTCCTGGTGCTGCGCGGCAGCGCGGGCGGCCTGACCACGACCGGCGCCAAGTCCCTGAGCCAGAACACCAGCGGGGTGCCCGGCAGCGCCGAGAAGCTGGATCGTTTCGGCGCCGACACCGCCCTCGTCGACGCCAACGGCGACAAGAGGGACGGCCTCGTCGTCGGCGACCGGGCGGAGAACGCGGGCAACGGGGCCGCATGGGTCTTCTCGGCCACGTCGAGCGGCATCACCGCGAGCGGCTCCTTCACGTTCGGCGCCACCACCATGGGCCTGCCCGCGACCGGGGCCGACTTCGGAGCCTCGCTGGCCGATTGACATCCCCCCACGGACATCCCCCCACGACCAGAGGAGAGCAGCATGAACAGGCGCAAAGCAACGTGGCGTACGGGACTCGCCGTCGCCTTGGCGGTGACCGGAGCCGCCGCCCTGCCGGTCGCCCAGGCCTCGGGAGACACGCCGGCCGCCACCGCGAAGCTCCAGGACGACTTCAACGGTGACGGTTACTCCGACCTCGCGGTCGCGGCGCCCGAGGCGACCGTCGGCGGCAAGACGAAGGCCGGATACGTCGCCGTGCTGTACGGGTCGGCGAACGGGCTCCAGACCTCGTCCAAGCAGGTCATCAGCCAGAACACGACCGGCGTCACCGACTCCGCCGAGACCGGCGACCTGTTCGGCAGCGCGGTGAGCAGCGCCGATCTCGACCAGGACGGGTACGCGGACCTGATCGTCGGCGTCACCGGTGAGGACTCGGTCGAGGGAGGCGCCGAAACCGGGCTCGTGCAGGTCGTCTGGGGCGGCGCGAACGGGCTGTCGGGCGGGGCGCCGCTGGCGTACGGGCACAACACCTATGACCGCCTCAGCGCCCGCGGCGAGCTCACGGTCGGTGACGTGAACGGCGACGGGGCGACGGACCTGGTCGTCGTGGAGGGCCTCACCCGGCTGCGGGTCGTGAAGGGCCCCTTCGGGCGGGACGGTTCGGCGGCAGGCGGGGAGCAGAGCGTCCGCGACGACTCCGACCCGCGCTTCCTCGACCTGGCCGCCGGTGACGTGAACGGCGACGGCATCGACGACGTCGTCGGGACCATGCACGACGGCGACGAGGGTGACGCCCGCCGCATCACCTACTGGCAGGGCACGCCGGACGGGCTCGGGGAGAAGAAGGTGCTCCTCGACAGCAGGGGCTGGCGGGTGCAGGGCGGCGAGTCCCTCGACCTCGGCGATGTGAACGGGGACGGCTACGAGGACATCGTGGTCGGCCGCTACGACGGCGCCGACAGCGACCTGACGACCCCGATACCCAAGGGCGGCCGGGTCGCCTTCGTGCCGGGTTCCGCGAACGGGCCGGTCGGCACCGAGGCGATGTACGTGAACCAGGACAGCGCCGGTGTTCCGGGAGCCGCGGAGCAGGGCGACCGCTTCGGCGCGGACGTGTCGGTCGCGGACGTCAACGGCGACGGCTACGAGGACGTCGCGGCCGGCGTGCCGTTCGAGGACTTCGGCGGGCTGACCAACGCCGGCGGCGTCGTCGTCCTGCGCGGCAGCGCCGCCGGTCTGTCCGGCACCGGCGCCACGGGGGTCAACCAGGACACCACCGGCGTACCGGGCACGGCCGAGAGCAACGACGTCTTCGGCGCCACCACCCGTCTTGTCGACGGCAACGGCGACGGCCGAGCCGAACTCGTCGTCGGCGCACCGGGGGAGAACGCGAACGCCGGGTCGGTGTGGGTGTTCAGGTCGACTTCGTCCGGCATCACCCCGGCCGGTTCGTACACCTTCGGCGCCGGGACCCTCGGCACGGTCGCCGCGAACGCGAAGCTGGGGTACGGATTCAACTACTGATCAACCGCTGATCAAGCATCAGACCCGTTGTGGCAAAGACGCGTTCTTGCGCCGCAACGGGTCTTCTGTTGTCTCCCTATTTGTCATGCACGCGAGGTATGCCGTTCATCGGGTGTACCGCCCTGAAGCATGAGCATCCGAAGTGTCCAAGAGGCCAGTGAGGTAAGGGAGTTCGCCGATGACCGGAGTGTCCGGACCCGTATCCCCCGACCGCCGCCGCTTTCTGACCGCGGGCGCCGCGGTCCTCGGCGCCGCGGCCTCCGCCCAGCTGTGGCTGCCGACCGCCGCCCGGGCCGCCGAAACCCCGCTGCCCGACGGCGTGTTCAGCCTCGGCGTCGCCTCCGGCGACCCGCTGCCGGACGGCATCGTGCTGTGGACGCGGCTCGCCCCCGACCCGCTGAACGGCGGCGGTATGCCGGACGGCGTCGTCTCGGTCGAGTGGGAGATCGCCGAGGACGAACGGTGCAGAAAGGTCGTGCGGCGCGGCGTCGCCCAGGCCCGGCCCGAGCTGGGCCACAGCGTGCACGTCGACGTACGGCGGCTGCGCCCGGGCCGGACATACTGGTACCGCTTCCGCGCCGGCGGCCAGCTCTCGCCCATCGGCCGCACCCGCACCGCACCCCACCCGCACAGCTCCGGCGGGCAGCTGCGCATGGCGCTGGCCTCCTGCCAGAACTGGCAGCACGGCTACTTCACGCCGTACGCCGACATGCTGGCCCAGGACCCCGACTTCGTCCTGTTCGTCGGCGACTACATCTACGAGTCCAGGCCCTCGGCGACGGCATTGCGCCGTCACGAGGGCACCGACGAGCCGTACACCCTGGTCCAGTACCGCAACCGGTACGCCCAGTACCGCACCGACCCGGACCTCGCCGCGATGCACGCGAACGCGCCCTGGGTGGTCACCTTCGACGACCACGAGGTCGACAACGACTTCGCCGGCGAGATCCCGCAGGACCCCGACAAGCAGCCCCACGACGCCTTCGTGGCCCGCCTCAGCGCGGCCTACCAGGCGTACTACGAGCACATGCCGGTCCGGGCGAGCGCCATCCCGAACGGCCCGCACATCCAGATGTACCGCCGCCTGGAGTTCGGCCGCTTGGCCCGGCTCAGCGTGCTGGACACCCGGCAGTACCGCAGCGACCAGGCGACCAGCCAGGAAGGCGCCCAGGACCCCTCGCTCACCATGCTCGGTGCCGAGCAGAAGCAGTGGCTGATCGACGGGCTGCGCCACTCGCCGGCCCGCTGGAACATGATCGGCTCGCAGATCATGATGGCCGAGACCGACCTCAAGGTCGGCGAGGGCAAGCTCTGGTACTACGACGCCTGGGACGGCTACCAGGTGGAACGCAACGCCCTGATGCAGGAGCTGAAGGAGGTCCGCAACCCGGTCGTGTTCACCGGCGACCGCCACCTCACGATGATCAGCGATCTCAAGGAGGACTACGCCGACCCGGACTCCGACGTCGTCGGCGCCGAGTTCGTGGGGACGTCCATCTCCAGCAACGGCGACCAGGACCAGGCCGCCTTCCACCGGGAGTGGGACCCGCGCCTGCCGGACAACCCGCACTGGAAGCTGCTCGACGCCCACCGCGGCTACCACCTCTTCGACATCCGCCGCGACGGCATCGACGCGCAGGTGCGCATAGTGGACACGGTCCGCCAGCAGACGGCTACGCCCAGCACGCTGGCACGGCTGAGGGTCGAGGCGGGACGGCCGGGTGTCGAGGTCGTGTAACTCGCGTCACCTCTGATGAACGGCCTGGGACTCATGGACGTCCCAGGCCGTTCTCAGTGCACTCTCAGCAACCCCTCTTACCGTCCTCTTGCCATGGAGACGGACTGTACGAGAGCTGAACTCCCGGGCAACGACGGCGTGATCACCCCGCTGCCGCCCGGGACCCGCCTGCTGCACATCGGCCCGCACAAGACGGGCACGACCTCGATCCAGGGCGCGCTGTTCGAGGCGAGGGACGAGATGGCCCGGCACGGCGTCGCATGGCCGGCCACCACCCGGCACCCCATGGAGGCGGTCCTGGCCGCCTGCGCCCGCACCGGGATGATGGGCGACGCCGAGCCGACCGAGCGGCACTGGCAGCGGCTGCTGGAACAGGTGCGCGCCACCGGCCGGCGCACCTCGGTGATCAGCAGCGAGTTCTTCGCCGACGCCCCCGACGACGACACCGTCCGGCGGATCGTCGAGCAGCTCGGCGGCGACCGCGTGCACGTCCTGGTCACCCTGCGCCCGCTGGCGAGGATCATGCCCTCGCAGTGGCAGCAGTACGTGCAGAACGGCCTGCGCATGGGCTACGAGGACTGGCTGGAGCACATGCTCAGGAAGCCGCCGTACGACAAGCCGAACCCCAGCTTCTGGCACCGGCACCGGCATGACCGGCTGGTCGAGCGCTGGGCCGGGGTGGTCGGTCCCGGGCGGGTCACCGTCGTCGTGGTCGACGACCGGGACCGGGAGGGGCTGATGCGCACCTTCGAGGCGCTGCTCGGACTGCCGGCGCGTCTTCTGCGTCCCGTTCCGGACGCGGCGAATCGCTCGCTCACCCTCGCCGAGACCGAAATGCTGCGGAATCTTAATAAGGAATTCCGCGCCAATGAACTCCCCGAGGAGCTCTATTCGCAACTTGTCCGGAACGGTGCCGTGATGCATATGAAGAACACGTGCACTCCCGGTCCCGGCGACGTGAAGATCGGCACTCCGAGGTGGGCCGTCGAGGCCGCCGCGGAGATCGGTGCGGAGATGGCGGAGCGTATCGACGGGATGGGCGTGCGCATCCTGGGCGATATGAGTCTTTTGTCTTCCGTGTGCAAGCCTGCGACCCGGACCCACGCCGAGCCGCGCATCGCCCCCGAGGCCGCGGCTCAGGCGCTGTACGGAGCGCTCGCGGCGGCAGCTGCCGCGCCGGTGCGGCACACCGCGGCCGCCAAGTCGCGTACGGTTCACCAGACGTCGTCCAAGGAACTTGTGCGGGTACTCGGCCATCGCTGTCTCAAGCGGCTACGGCTTCGCTGAACCTGTGCCGTTACTCACAGCAATTACCAGGAACCTTCGGAGGAGCCCCCGACAATGACCATGCGTACAAGGTGAATGACAGGTTGCGCGCACATATGCAGGCGGGGACGCTCACCTTGCACTGCGGTTACCCCAAGTGGGACCATTTCCAAGTTCCCAGTCGCCACAAGGTAGGTCACCTGTGTCCCAGCACATAGCCAAGCCCCGTACCACCGCAGTGATCCTGGCCGGCGGTACCGGTCAGCGCGTGGGTCTGTCGATCCCCAAGCAGCTGCTGAAGATCGCCGGCAAGGCAGTCATCGAGCACACCCTGACCACCTTCGAGAAGGCCGACTCGATCGACGACGTCATCGTGCTGATGGCGCCCGGGTACGTGCCGGACATCGAGAAGATCGTCGCCAAGGCCGGGTTCACGAAGGTAAAGAAGATCATCGAGGGCGGCTCGACCCGTAACGAGACCACCGAGCGCGCCATCGCCGCCCTCGGCGAGGGCCTGGCCGAGGGCGAGGACCTCAACGTCCTGTTCCACGACGCCGTACGCCCCCTGCTGTCGCAGCGCGTCATCGACGACTGCGTCGTGGCGCTGGAGCGCTACCAGGCCGTCGACGTCGCCATCCCGTCCGCGGACACCATCATCGTGACCCGCACCCACGGCGAGGACGGCGAGTTCATCACCGAGATCCCGGACCGCTCCCGCCTGCGCCGCGGCCAGACCCCGCAGGCCTTCAAGCTGTCCACGATCAAGCGGGCCTACCAGGTCGCCGCCGGTGACCCCAACTTCCAGGCCACGGACGACTGCTCCGTCGTGCTCAAGTACCTGCCGGACGTGCCGATCCACGTCGTCGCGGGTGACGAGTACAACATGAAGGTCACCCAGCCCGTCGACGTCTTCATCGCCGACAAGCTCTTCCAGCTGGCCTCCACCGCCGCTCCCGAGCAGGTCAGCGAGGAGGCGTACCGCCAGCTCCTGACCGGCAAGACGATCGTCGTCTTCGGCGGCTCCTACGGCATCGGCAAGGACATCGCCGAACTCGCCGAGTCCTACGGCGCCACGGTGTACGCGCTCGGCCGCTCCACCACCGGTACGCACGTCGAGAACCCGGAGGAGGTCGACGACGCGCTGTCCAAGGCGTACGCCGAGACCGGGCGCATCGACTACGTCGTCAACACCGCGGGCGTGCTGCGCATCGGCAAGCTCGCCGAGACCGACAACGCCACCATCGAGGAGGCGCTGAAGGTCAACTACCTCGCCCCGGTGCAGATCGCGCGCTCCTCGTACAAGTACCTCGCCGAGACCAAGGGCCAGTTGCTGCTGTACACCTCCAGCAGCTACACCCGCGGCCGCGCCGAGTACAGCCTCTACTCCTCGACCAAGGCCGCCATGGTGAACCTCACCCAGGCCCTGTCCGACGAGTGGGCCGGCGACGGCATCCGCGTCAACTGCATCAACCCGGAGCGCACCGCCACGCCGATGCGCACCAAGGCCTTCGGTCAGGAGCCCGCGGGCAGCCTGCTCTCCTCCGAGGCCGTGGCCCGCACCTCGCTCGACGTGCTGCTGTCCGAGCTGACCGGTCATGTCATCGACGTCCGCCAGCAGGACCCGACGGCGGCCGCAGGCAAGGCGTCCGGCTTCGAGCAGGCGCTGGCCAGTGTTCTGGACCGCCAGGACGGCATGGCATAATCACGAGTCAATAGCCTTATGGAATTCAGGCCTCTGCGATTCTTCGTTCAAGAAGAATTCACAGGGGCCTGAGTCCTTCCCCCTCCAGACCGGCCCCTCCCCCCCAGAGCAGGTTCTCCGTGATATCCACCGCTATACGCGTCGCCCGGGTGGGCAGCGCGGCCGAGCTGGCCGCGGCGGCCTTCATGATGCTGGGCTTCCCGGCACTCATGCTGGCCGCGCTCGTCCCGAGCGTTCCCGCCTTCGCGGCCGCGGCCGCCGTGACGTACCTGGCGGACCACTATCTGCACCGCAAGGGCAGCTACCTGGTCAACCGCCTGAGCAAGGTGCGCGCCGGCCTGTCGATCCGGTTCCTGATCAGACAGCTCCTGCTGATCCTGCTGCTGGCCCGGCTCGGCCTCGCGGACGACCTGATCTACTACGGCGCGATCGCCTGCTTCATCGCCTTCTACGGCCTCCAGGCCCCGCACGGCGCGCTGGTCACCCTGATCCGCAACCGCCGCCGCATGCCGGTCGCCACCCGCAACGTCGACCTCGCCTCGCGCATCCGCATCCCGGACGCCCCGCCGCGCGGGCTGCTGCACCGCTCCGCCGAGAAGATGCTGCACCTCGACCTCGCCGCTGTCGCGGGCATCCTCGTCTCGGCCGCGCTGGAGTCGGCCGTGGCCGGTTTCGTCGGCATCGGTGTCACGGTGGGCCTGGGCTGCCTGTATGTACTGGCGCTCGTCCCGTACGTCCGCGGCGCGAAGATCCCGCCGAACGCGGAGACCGTCCTGGCCGCCGTCGACGACTGGCTGCGCGAGTACCGGCCGGAGACGGTGCTGTACTTCTCCGGCTCCAAGGACTCCGCCTACCAGGTCAACATGTGGCTGGAGACCATGGAGCAGCTGGACTCCAAGCCGCTGATCATCCTGCGTGAGCGGGTCATCCTGAACAACCTGGCGCCCACCACGGTCCCCGTCATCTGCGTGCCCGGAGGGGTGCACCTGATGAATCTGGACCTGTCCAACGTGCGCGTCGCGCTGTACGCGGCGAACGTCGGCAAGAACATCCACCTGCTGCGCGTCCCCACCATGAAGCACGTCTTCATCGGCCACGGCGACAGCGACAAGCTGGCCAGCGTCAACCCGTACAGCAAGGTCTACGACGAGGTGTGGACCGCCGGCCGCGCGGGCCGCGACCGCTACGCCATAGCCGACGTCGGCGTGCGCGACGAGGACATCGTCGAGGTCGGTCGCCCGCAGCTGGCACCGATCCAGGGCTGGAACGGCGTCCCCGAGGGCCGGGTCCCGACCGTGCTGTACGCGCCGACCTGGGAGGGCTGGGACGGCAACCCGGGCAACACCTCCATCGTGCTGGCCGGCGAGAACATCGTGACGAAGCTGGTGAAGGCCGACCCGCCGGTCCGCGTCCTGTACAAGCCGCACCCCTTCACCGGCACTGTCAGCAAGGAGGCCGGCGCCGCGCACAAGCGGATCACCGCCCTGGTCGAGCAGGCCGCCGCCGAGCGCGCCACCGACCCGCGCTTCACGGCCGACACCGCCGCGCAGGCCGCCGCCAAGGCCGAGCTCGCCCGTATCGAGGCCCGCCTCGCCGAGCTGTCCGGCAAGAGCAAGGGCGGCAAGGCCGGCAGTGCGGGCGACGAGGCCGAGGCCAGCCGCGACGGCCTGGTCGACCTCGCCAAGCACGAGGAGATCGCCCGGCTGCGCGCCGAGTGGAACGACGCCTACTGGCGTTCCTTCCCCAGCCACGAGCACCGCGTCATCACGGGCGCCGAGCCGCGCCTGTACGACTGCTTCAACGTCTCCGACGCGATGGTCTCCGACATCTCCAGCGTGGTCTCCGACTTCATCGCGAGCGGCAAGCCCTACGCCGTCACCGACTCCGCCGAGCTGGGTGTGGAGGAGTTCAAGCGCCAGAACACGGCCGTGCGCGCCGCGACCATCCTGTCCAACAGCGCGGCCGAGCTCGGCCAGCTGCTGGACGCCGTGCGCGACCCGTCCGCCGACCCGCTGGCCGAGGACCGGGGGGAGCTCAAGCGGTACCTGCTCGGCCCGGACGAGCCGACCTCCATCGAGCAGTTCAACACCGCGGTGGCGAACCTCGCGATCAAGGCCGAGACGCGCAATGTCGGCCAGGAGTCACGGACGGCGGCCGTACCCGAGCAGCGGGTGTCGGTGGCCGAGGACGATGTGACGGCCTGACCCGCGACCCCGAAGGCGCGGTCCCCGAGGAGCAACTCCTCGGGGACCGCGCCTTTTTTGGAGTTGGCCGTATCGCTTCTGGCGAGCCTCTTACGTTTCCCGAATAGCGTGACTGCATGTCAGGTTCACGCTGTGATCTGACTCACCAAAGCACGCCTGTGAGGCAACCGCTTGCAACGCCCAGCCGTCTACCAGGTAGCGAATGAGGCGATACGGGGGAAATATCCCGTTGACAAGGGGGAAACGTGACCGTCACGCAGCCTGATGTGACTGTGATCATCGGGGCGTACGAAGCGATGCCGTACCTGGTCGAGTGCCTGGCGTCCGTCGAGGCACAGACCATCGACCCGGAGCGCATCGAGGTCATCGCCGTCGACGACGGTTCGACGGACGGCACGGGGGAGTGCCTGGAGGAGTTCGCGGCCCGCGTGCCGATGCCGGTGACCGTGATCCGGCAGCAGAACTCCGGGGGCCCCAGCGGCCCGCGCAACGTCGGTCTGGGCAAGGCGACCGGGCGTTACGTCTTCTTCCTGGACGCCGACGACCGGCTGGGCCCCGAGGCCCTGGAGCGCATGGTCGCGATGGCCGACAAGAACGGCACCGACGTCGTCCTCGGCCGGGTCGAGGGCGTCAACCGCACCGCGCCCAAGTCGATGTGGGGCAAGACGCTGGACCGGACCGACGTCTTCTCCTCCAACATCAAGTTCACGCTGAGCGCGCAGAAGCTCTTCCGCCGGGAGTTGCTGACCCGGCACGACATGCGCTTCGACGAGTCCCTGTGGACCGGCGAGGACGCGCTGTTCACGATGGAGGCCTATCTGCGGGCGAACGGCGTCTCCGTGATCGCCGACTACACCTGCTACTACCTGGTGGGCCGCGACGACGGCAAGCACGTGACGAAGAGCGGCGGTTACACCCTGCGCTTCGACTCCGCGCGCGCCCTGATGAACCTGATCGCCGAGCACGTACCCGCGGGCGACCGGCGCGACCTGCTCATGATCCGCCCCTTCCTGATCACCCTGCTGCCGCAGTTCGGCCCCAAGTACGCCAAGGACAGCGATAAGGTCAGGCAGCACAAGCTCGAACTGGCGAGGCCCCTCATGGACGCCTACTGGACGCCGGGCATCGCCCGCCGCCTCAAGGTCGAGGAACGCCTGCGGCTGCACCTGGTCGCCGAGCAGCGCCCCGACCTCCTGCTGCCGGTCGTGGAGTTCGTCAAGGCCAAGAAGCAGGCGGCGGCCCTCCTGGAGAAGAAGGGCCGCCGTGTCTACCTCGCCTACCCGTACTTCCGGGACGTGGCGGCGGGGATACCCGACTCGGTGTACCTCGCCGAACCCCGCGAGGCCCGCGCCTTCCCCGGGTACCGGGAGGGCGGCAAAGACTCGTTCCTGCGGCGGGCGGTGCGCAAGGCGCGCCGGATGCTGAAGGCCTCCGGCGGGCCTACGCCGGGCGGGCGGGCTGCTGCGGCGTGACGGACCGCCGCTGGTCGGGGACCTCCGCGGCCCGCTGCGCAGCGGCTGCCGGATGCAGCTCAGCCGCCAGCCGCTCCTCCATCCGCTCCCGGTGCTCCACGGCGGCCGAACACAGCGCCCGTACGGCCCCGTTGAAGCGCTCCTGCGACGTCGGCTCGTCCGGCCCCAGCAGGTGGCGCTTCAACTCCGCCCGCGCCTCGACCAGTTCGTCCTTCTCGGGGTTCCGCACCGCGTCCAGCAGCTCCGGCACTCCGGCCGCGTCCGGCGTCAGCACGGTCGCCGCGCGCACGGTCGGGAAGGCCTTGCGGAACACGTCCTCCGCCAGGCCGCTGGTGTTCGCCACGGCATACGGCTTCCCGCTCGCCAGGAAGTCGCTGATCACGCTCGACACATCGCTGATGAGCAGGTCCGCCTGGTTGAAGCAGGCGTACAGCGCGGGCCGGACATCCGTGACGACCTGGTGCTCCCACTCCGGCAGCGACGCCCAGTACGCCTCCTCCCAGGCCGCCGTCGCCCGCCCCACCGCCTCCGCCCGCCCCGGCTCCGGGGCCGACTGGAACAGCATCCGCTCCAGCTGATCGGCGGCCGCCCGGACGGTCGTCGTGGTGAGGCGGTCCAACTCCTGCGTCCGCAGGGCGAGTTCCCCGGTGTCGCGCGGCCGCTCGCCCGTCCGCTCCCGGTTCGCCGCCCTGATCAGCTCACGGATGCGCAGATCGGCCGCGCCCGCCCGCGGATCCACCGACCCCGTCAGCGGATGCGGCTTGTACAGCAGCCGTACGCCGGGGTCCGCGAGCAGCGCCCGTACGAGGTTCTCGCCGGCCTCGATGACGGAGGTGTTGCCGGGATTGCCGTCCCAGCCCTCCCAGGTCGGCGCGTACAGGACGGTGGTGTACGCACCCGTCGGCGGGCCCGCGTACGGGCGTACGGCCTCCAGCTGCGGCCGCCCGATCTCCACCACGTCCTTGTCCTCGACCCCGACCTCGGCCTGCGCATACCGCTCACGCGCCGCCGGACCGGCCACCCACACCTCGTCGTAGGCCTTCGCGTACGGGTTGCAGGACGACAGCTTGTCGCTCTCGCCGTGGTTGACGAAGGTGTGCTTGAGCGTGGGGATGCGCAGGACCTGGGAGGTCTTGCCGGAGTTCGAGGGGTGGATGAGGACCTGGAGCGTGGACTGCTCCAGGTGCATCAGCGTCGAGACCTTCGGCAGGCACAGGATCGGGACGTCGGTCGGCGCGATCTTCTGCACCATGAACCGCTCGCGCAGCACGATCAGCGGACGCCCGTCCAGCTTCGCGAGCGGCTCCAGCCACATGTTCGCCTGGTACGCCGAGGACGCGCCGCCGGAGAAGTACAGGCCGACCGTCGGCCGGTACTCGGCCAGCCACGCGTCGAGCCACTTCAGCACCTCCTGCTCGCCGGCCGGGCGACGGCTCGGCAGCAGCCGTACGACAAGGTCGTTCAGGCCCAGCAGGGCGAGCCCGAGGGACAGGGCGATGCCGAGGGCCGCGCAGCGGGGGTCGTCGGTGGCCGCCGTGGTCAGCAGGCCCGCCGTGGCCGGGAGGCCGAAGGCCGGCAGGCGGTCGGCGGGGCGGCGCAGCAGGACGGGCGGGGCGGGGGACAGGCGCAGCGCGGAGGCGTCGATGTTGCGGGTGACCACCGGCAGGGTGCGGGTGCGGCGGACCAGCACCGAGACCGCCTGGATCGCGCAGTGCAGGGCGTAGAAGGCGAGCAGGCCCGCGACGAGCGGGGTGTACAGCGTCTCCCGGTGCTGCTCGCCGAGCCGCAGCAGCGCCACGACCAGCAGCAGGTCACGCAGCACATGGCGCACGGTGATGTCCGCGTGCGACTTGGCGAACACCGACAGCATGCCCCGGTGCCAGCGGTACAGCACGCCCTCGACGGCCAGGGACACGGCCGTCGCGGCGAGCAGCAGCGGGACGTGCGGGCTCAGCGCACCCACGGCCTGGCCGCAGAAGGCTGCGACCAGGAGAGCCGTGACGAGGGCTCTCGCCGGGATGCGGGACAGGGGTGTGGGCAACTGCGGTCACTCCAAGGTCGCGGCGGGACGTTGTGCGTCCGGGTTAACGCGCGGCTGCCTCCAGACGACACGCACGTGTCCTGAGGGCATGGAGTGACCGCAGGCGGGGCCTTGCGCCCCGCTACCGCTTTGCCGCTACTGCCGTCCCGACTGCAGCGCCCGGCGGAGCGGGCGGCCCACCACACGGCGCGCGCGCCGGTACACGGACGCCGCCGGGAGCGCCGTGCCCGACTTGGTGGCGCGGGCCAGTTCGCGTCTCAACCGGTCGTTGTCCGCGCCGAGTTCCGTGATACGGCTCTGCAGCCAGCCGAACCGGGTGGTGAGGGAGGCGAGATCGGCGTCGTTCCAGGGGCGGATGCCCGCCGGGAAGGACAGCGACCGCATGCGCTGCTCGAAGGCCTGGCCACCGTCGCCGTGCGTGAACGTGTTCTCCAGGCCGTTCCTGTCCAGGAACGCCGTGAACCGCTCGAACCGCTCCTGGTGACCGCTCATCAGCGCACCGAAGTCGGCCTCCTCGTACAGCGACGCCGGGTCCAGGTCCTCGGGCAGCTTGTCGATCCGGCGGTGCGGGATGCCGAAGTAGCGGCACAGCTCCAGCGTCCGCGAGTCACCGCACAGCACGGTCGCCGGGGTGCCCGCGAGCAGGGCCGCGATGTTGCCGTGGATGCGGGAGCCGAAGGAGAAGTCGAAGGTGCGCAGGTCGTCGATCCAGGTGACCGGGTCGACGTAGACGCGGACCTTGTCCTCCCGGTACATCGGGTGGTCGGGATGCGTCGGCATCGCCGTGACCAGCGCGTTCGGGTCGGACAGGTCCCGCCAGTGCAACTGCCGTGCGTCGCTGAGGTTCTGGCCGATGAAGCGCAGGTGGGGATAGCGGGCGTGGGCGGCGGCGATGACGCGGTCCAAGCCCTGGGACTTCACCGCGCTGTGCGAGCCGTTGACCGCGATACGGGAGCCGGCGGTGAGGGCGGGCTCCCGCTTGGTGACGGTGAGGTCCTTGCCGTACAGGAACAGCGACGGGCAGCCGATGACCTCGACGTCCCGGAACCCCAGGTCCCTGACGTACTTCTCGGTGAACTCGCCCCGGACCCCGATCGAGGCGCTGCGGTCGAGCACCGCGGAGACGAACTCGCGCACCGCGGGCTCGATGCCCTTCAGCCGCCCCGCGTTGTAGCCGAGCCCGGCCTGCGCGCCGACCCCCACGACGACCACCGGGATCTTCAACTTGGTGATCAGCCGCGTCAACCGCTTCAGCTGTGCCTCGAACGACGGCCGGAACGCGTTGGCGAGCGGCACGACGAAGGCGTCGTACTCCTCGTTGATCCGGCCCGCCGCCGAGACATCGGTGCGGATGCCGTTCGAGACGACCTCGGTGTGCGGTGTCTCGAGGATCTTGTGGGTGGCGTCGCTGAAGATCAGGTTGCCGGAGTTGGTGGCGATGACGTCCCGGTGGAGCGCCTCCTCGACGGAGACGACGTCGTAGGGGCTCTTTCCCGAGCGGAGGAGGATGCGCTTCACGCGGGCGGCAGGATGAGCATGGTGTGACACAGCGTTCAAATTATGTTTGCGTGGCCTTTGTTTTCTATAGGCAACCAACACAACCTTTTTGCCGTATGCGAAGCGTGAGCAAACTGCTACGCCCTGCCCGTCCGGAGGCTGGAATGCCCGCGCGCCGCCCGAGCCGCTTCGCGTAGATTGCCGGACAGGGGAACCGGACGCGCGCGAGGGGAAAGAACACAGGTGGCAGGGGCAAGGCAGGCCGTGGGTGAGGCCCGCAGGATCGTCGTCAAAGTGGGGTCCTCGTCGCTGACCACCGCGTCGGGCGGCCTGGACGCCGACCGGGTGGACGCGCTCGTCGACGTCCTCGCCAAGAGCCGCAGTGGCGGGGAGAAGGAGATCGTCCTCGTCTCCTCGGGCGCCATCGCGGCCGGTCTCGCGCCGCTGGGCCTGCGCCGGCGCCCCAAGGACCTGGCCCGCCAGCAGGCCGCCGCGAGCGTCGGCCAGGGTCTGCTCGTCGCCCGCTACACGGCCTCGTTCGCCCGCTACGGCGTCCGTGTCGGGCAGGTGCTGCTGACCAGCGACGACATGAGCCGCCGCGCCCACCACCGCAACGCCTCGCGCACCCTCGACAAGCTCCTCGCGATGGGCGCGTTCCCCATCGTCAACGAGAACGACACCGTCGCCACGGACGAGATCCGCTTCGGCGACAACGACCGGCTCGCCGCGCTGGTGGCGCATCTGGTGCGGGCCGACCTGCTGGTGCTGCTGTCCGACGTGGACGGCGTGTACGACGGCGACCCGAGCAAGCCCGGGACCTCGCGGATAGCGGAGGTGCGGGGGCCGTCCGACCTGGCGGGGATCGAGATCGGCAGCGCGGGCAAGGCCGGCGTCGGCACCGGCGGCATGGTCACCAAGGTCGAGGCGGCCCGGATCGCGGCCGCCGCCGGTATCCCGGTCGTCCTCACCAGCGCGATCCACGCCGCCGAGGCCCTCTCCGGCGGCGACACCGGCACCTACTTCCACGCCACCGGCAAGCGCTCCGCCGACCGGCTGCTGTGGCTGCAGCACGCCTCCACCCCGCAGGGCTCGCTGACGCTGGACGACGGCGCCGTACGTGCGGTCGTCGAACGCCGCAAGTCCCTGCTGCCGGCCGGAATCGCCGCCGTCGAGGGCGAGTTCAGCGCCGGCGACCCGGTCGAGCTGCGCGACAGCCGGGGTCACGCGGTCGCACGCGGCCTCGTCAACTTCGACGCCAAGGAGATCCCGCAGCTGCTCGGGCGGTCGACGCGGGAGCTGGCTCGGGAGCTGGGGGCGGAGTACGAGCGGGAGGTCGTGCATCGGGACGACCTGGTGATTCTGCATCCGTGAGTGTCGGCTGGGGTCCGCCTCCGCATTCGTGACTGCCGAGCGCGGGCCGTCTCGCTTCCGGTCGAAAACAGGGGGACGCCCCGCTGTAGAAGTCACCCCGAGGTGGACGTTCCGCGCTGCATTGCCCCGGGGGGCAATCCCCGGACCCCCGGCCGAAAACAGGGGGAACGCCCCGCTGCAGAAGTCACCCCGAGGTGGACGTTCCGCGCTGCATTGCCCCGGGGGACAACCCCCGGACCCCCGGCCGAAAGCAGGGGGAACGCCCCGCTGCAGAAGTCACCCCGAGGTGGACGTTCCGCGCTGCATTGCCCCGGGGGACAACCCCCGGACCCCCGGCCGAAAACAGGGGGAACGCCCCGCTGCAGAAGTCACCCCGAGGTGGACGTTCCGCAAAACCGCCCCGCGATCCCTTGCGGCCTGCTCAACTTTGTCTCAGGGACACATTCCGCACTGCTCGACTCTTGCGTGAAGGAGGCCGTCGTGAGACGAGTGCGCCCTGGGGCGGCGGCGTCCCGCACGGTCGGTGAGGCGGCGCGCGCCTTGACGAGCGTCGCGGCCGGCGACCGGTACGAGGAGCCCGAGGACCTGCCCCGCCTGTGGCACGTCACCCTCAGCGTCTCCGGTCAGGAGGCCCCGCTGAAGGACGTACGGCGCGGCCTGGAACAGCTCGCCCACGACCACCCCTTTCTGCTGACCAGCAGATACGCCAACGACCACGCCGAGATCCGCTACTGGGAAGAGGCCCGCGACCTGCACGACGCGGCCGCCGTCGCCCTGCGCCTGTGGGGCGAGCACCGGCAGACCGCCAAGCTGCCGCCCTGGGAGATCGTCGGCTTGGAGGTCATCGACCGCGAGACGTATCACCAGCGGATCGCGGAGGGATACGGGCCGCTGCCTGCGACCCCGGTGGGCGTCCACCCCTTTTGAGCGTCTTGAGCGGCCTGTGCGCTTGTCTCGGGGTTTGGGATGCGCAATGAACCGGGCCGCGTCGCGCACTAACCTTTTCTCATGACCACGCTCTCTCCGTACGACTCCATGACCCCGGTCACCCAGGCCGCCTACCGCGCCAAGGCCGCCGCCGCCGACCTCGCCCCGTTGCCGCGGGCCGAGAAGGACGACGCGCTGCTCGCCATCGCGGACGCCCTGGAGGTCCGTACGAGCGAGATCGTCGAGGCCAACGCCAAGGACATCGCCAAGGCCCGCGAGGCCGGCACCAGCGAGGCGATCATCGACCGGCTGACGCTGACGCCGGAGCGCGTGCGGGCCATCGCCGCCGACGTGCGGGACGTCGTCGCGCTGCCCGACCCGGTCGGCGAGGTCGTCCGCGGTTCCACGCTGCCCAACGGCATCGACCTGCGCCAGGTCCGCGTCCCGCTGGGCGTCGTCGGGATCATCTACGAGGCCCGGCCGAACGTCACCGTGGACGCCGCCGCCCTCTGCCTGAAGTCCGGCAACGCCGTGCTGCTGCGCGGCTCGGCCTCGGCGTACGAGTCCAACACCGCCCTCGTCCGGGTGATCCGTGACGCCGTGGGCGGGGCCGGGCTGCCCGCCGACGCCGTGCAGCTGGTGCCCGGAGAGAGCCGCGAGAGCGTGCGCGAGCTGATGCGCGCCCGCGGCCTGGTCGACGTGCTGATCCCGCGCGGCGGCGCCTCGCTGATCCAGACCGTTGTGTCGGAGTCGATCGTCCCCGTCATCGAGACCGGCACCGGCAACTGCCATGTCTACGTCGACGCCCACGCCGACCTCGACATGGCCATCGACATCCTGATCAACTCCAAGGCCCAGCGCGTCAGCGTCTGCAACGCCGCCGAGACCCTCCTCGTCCACCAGGACATCGCCCCCGAGTTCCTGCCGCGCGCCCTGGACGCCCTCGCGGAGGCCGGCGTGACCGTGCACGCGGACGAGAGGGTCCTGGCGTACGCCAAGGACTCCAAGGCGACCGTCGTCGAGGCCACGGCGGAGGACTGGGAGACCGAGTACCTGTCGTACGACATCGCCGCCGCGGTCGTGGACTCGCTGGACAAGGCCGTCGAGCACATCCGGCTGTGGACCTCCGGCCACACCGAGGCCATCGTCACCACCTCGCAGCAGGCCGCCCGCCGCTTCACCCAGCTGGTCGACTCCACGACGGTCGCGGTGAACGCCTCCACGCGCTTCACGGACGGCGGCCAGTTCGGCTTCGGCGCGGAGATCGGCATCTCCACGCAGAAGCTGCACGCCCGCGGGCCGATGGGCCTGCCGGAGCTGACCAGCACGAAGTACATCGTCACCGGCGACGGGCACGTACGCCGCTGACGTTCTCGCCGCGCGGGGGCGCGTCGGAGGGCTGGGCGGCGCAGAGCGCGCGGCCAGGGCATATGCGCCCGACACACGCCCCCGGGCCGCTCCCGTGCAGCACGACAGGCGTCTCACAAGGCGGATGAATTTCCCTGCCGTCTGCCCAAATTGACCCCCCAGGACTACTCTGGAGCCGTGCCGGAGGACGTGGGGGGCACGCCGTTCCCTGACGGCTGGGAGCCCGACGACGACCACGACCGCGGGGTGTCGGACGAAGAGTTCGCCTCCGTGGTCTTCGACGAGGCCTTCGTACAGGCGGCCGTGGTGCACGAGCCGACCGCCGTCGAACGCCTCCTCGCCGCCGCCCAGGCGAGAGCAGAGGCCTCCGAGGCGGAAGCGCGCCGCGCACACGGCCGGGGCGAGCGGTACGACGACGGGTACGGCCCCGACGACCACACCGGTTTCGGCCATGATCCGGAGTTCGACGATCTGGACGACACGGACATCCTCGAGGGCCGTTACGGCGCCCCGGGGATGTACGGCAAGCAGGTCCGCTGGCACCGTCCCGTCGCCTGGGTGCTCGCGCTCGTGATGGGCATCGGCATGGTCGCGCTGGCCTTCACCGCGGTCTACCGCGGCGCCTCCTCCGGCAGCCGGGACCAGGTCCCGCCACCCGCGTCCACCGGGCTGGAACAAGGCAGCGGAGCGGCTCCCTCCGCCTCCGCCGACTACTCGCCGCCGGCCGTCTCGGCCACCCCGCGCACGCCCTGAACGGACCTGATCAGGGGCCTGAGCATGGCCGAGAGCTGCCCGACCGACCTGGTGAGAACCTGTCAGAACTTGTCGTGTACCAGGGCGTTTACCTGAGCTCCCCGCGACCTACTCTGAAGATATGGGAGGGCCTGGCGACCCACCCGAGGGGGCACCCGAGAGCGGCCCCGGAGGTGGCGAGGACGAGTACCGATCCGTCGTCTTCGACGAGTCGTTCGTCCGTGCTGCCCGCCTTCAGGAGTTCTCCGCGCAGGAACGCCTGGCCGACCACGCGCCCGCTGTGCGCCGCCGCCCACCACTGCGCCGGGGGCTGTCCCGGCAGGCGCTGATCCTCGTCCTTTTGATCGCCGTGGCCTTCGGTACGGCGATCTATATGGGTGTACGGCATCCCTACCAGAACCCCGCCGCTTCCGGACCGCCCGCCGAGCCCCTGCGGATGACCGTCATCCCGCTTGCCCCGGAGGGCAGGGTGCCCGGGACGACCGACACCGACCATCTGTACGCGCAGAGCCCCGCCGCGCAGTTCCGCATCGGAGCGGAGGGCATACCGCTGCCGGCCGCGCGGCGTACCGCGCACTTCTCGGACAGTCAGGTGACGAGTGCGCTGAGCATCGCCAAGGACTACATCGTGCGGTCCGCGCTGTATCCCGAGGTGCTCACCGGTAGCCAGGTCCGGCCGGTGCGGGTGCTGCTCGACCCCGATCAACTGGACCAGTTCGACCAGAGCTTCAGGCTGCCGGCCGCGGACGGGCGGCATGCGCCGACCGGGTGGCTGGTTCGCTTCGACCCCGCGCAGGCCGAGCTGGCCGATCGCCGGATCCGGGTGCAGGGCACGCTGCAGGCCGCCGAGACGGACTCCTCCACCCTCGAGGTCACCGCGGACCACACGTTCGTGTACGCCCTGCGGGCCGCCCACGCGGAGAAGACCGCCGAGGCGTCGCTGTTCACCGTCCGGCGTGAGCTGCACTTCCGGTTCGACCGGGAGGATCTGCGGCTGCACCAGACGCAGCTGGTGGTGTCCTACGTCCAGGCCGGGCCGCTGTCCTGCGCCGAGGACTCGACGAACCGGCTGCATCCGCTGCTGGCGGGGCAGACGGCCAAGGAGGGCGGACCGGCCGGGACCGACCCCTACGCCACGGGCGGGGCGACGGCGCTGTGCGGGTCGCTGGCCGCTGGGTCTCAGCCGAAGGTGTGAGCCGGTGGGTTTTCGCCCCCGCCGCCCTACCCGTCCCGTCCCTGGGGGCTGCGCCCCCAGACCCCCGCTTCGGCCCTGAAGGGGTCTTGTCCTCAAACGCCGGACGGGCTGAAAAACCTAGGGGCGGCGGGGGCGAGGAACGTACGCCGGACGCAGCCCAGACGTCAGCTCTTGTCCCCACCGTCACCCGGCGTGTCGTCGTCCCGGCGCGGCTCCTCCCTGGGGGCCGTACCCGTGAAGCCGCCGAAACCGCGCCGTACCCGGCCGCCCAGGTCGCCCGCGCCGCCGGCGATGTCCGTGACCAGCTTCATCAGGGGGTCCTTGGAGGACTTCACGTGGTTGGCGTAATGGGACGCCGACTCGCGGAAGGAGTCGGTGACCGAGGTGTCCTTGTCCTCGGTGCGGCGCGGGTAGTGGCCGTCCATGATCCGCTGGTGGTCGCGGGACTCGGCCCACTTCTTCAGCTCGGCTGCGCGGACCGTGGTGAAGGGGTGGGAGCGGGGCAGGACGTTCAGGATCTTCAGGACCGAGTCGCGCAGGTCGCCACCCGCCTCGTACTCCTCGGCCTGCTTCAGGAACGCGTCCACGTTCATCTGGTGCAGATGGTGCCCGCCCGCCAGCTTCATCAGGCCGCGCATCGAGGCCTGAATGTCCTGGCCGACGAGCAGCCCGGCCCGGTCGGCGGAGAGCTCCGACTTGCGGAACCACTCCCGCAGCGCCGTCACGATCGCCATGATCGCGAGGTTGCCCAGCGGGATCCAGGCTACCCGGACGGCGAGGCTGGTGAGGAAGAGGAGGATCGTGCGGTACACCGAGTGGCCGGAGAGGGCGTGGCCCACCTCGTGGCCGATCACCGCCCGCATCTCCTCCTCGTCGAGCAGTTCCACCAGGCCCGTCGTGACCACGATGATCGGCTCGTCCAGGCCGATGCACATCGCGTTCGGCACCGGGTCCTGGTTGACGTACATCGGCGGGACCTTCTCCAGGTCCAGGATGTAACAGGCGTCCCGCAGCATGTCGTTGAGGTGCGCGAACTGCTCGTCCGACACCCGCACGGAGTCCGACAGGAACAGCAGCCGCAGGCTGCGCTCGGGCAGCAGGCCGCTGAGGGCCTTGAAGACCGTGTCGAAGCCGCTGAGCTTGCGCAGGGCCACCAGGGCCGAGCGGTCCGCCGGGTGTTCGTACGCACGCGAGGAGATCCCCGGGAAACGCCTGCGCTGCCTGCTCGGTACGTTCTCGTGCCCGTTGTGCTCGTGGCCGTCGGACATGTCTTCCCCCATGTGCGTGTGGATGGCCCTGTGTGCGTGTATGGCCGCTGCGGCCCCTTTGCGGAGCCTTGTTCCGTCCTTTGCGCCCCCGAAGCAGAGCCCAGCCTAGGCGGAGTTACCGTGGACGGGCACTACAGCGAAGGAGTTCCGCGCCATGGAGCACAACCCCGCAGCCGCCTGGCTCACCGAAGCCGCGAGTGCGGCCGAGCAGCAGGGGGCGGGGAATCTGCTCCGGGTCGTACTGATCGTGATGGTCGTGGGCTGTGTGCTGACCGCGTGGTTCCTGTTGCGGGGCTACAGGCGGAAGGACGAGTGAGCCCCCGGGAAGGTTCCCCGCGCGCCGTCGGCGTCCTTCCCAACGGTGGAGTCGGCGTGAGCGCCGTCATGGCGCCCGCTTACGATGAGCCGACATCTTTATCCCGCCCACACCCGATAGGTCACGCCGAAGATGAGCCTCCACAGCGCAGCTGCCCAGTTCGTCACTCTCGCCGCCGAGGGCGAGGAGCACGGGGGCAACCACGACAGCATCAGCCCGCTGGCCACCGGAGGTGGCGCATTTCTCATCCTGCTGCTTCTGCTGTGGGTGACCACGCGCTTCAACCGCGACCGCTGAGCCCGACCAGGCCCCTCCCGGTCCGCCCGGGCAGCTGTCGGCCGGAGCCTTCAGGTGGGGCCGGTAGGGTCTGCACGCATGGGAGAGCAGGACATGCCTACCGGCCCCGGAAACGGCCCGTCGCACCACGGCAAGCGCCGCCTCGGTGTCATGGGCGGAACGTTTGACCCGATCCACCACGGCCACCTCGTCGCGGCCAGCGAGGTCGCCGCGCAGTTCCACCTCGACGAGGTCGTGTTCGTGCCGACCGGCCAGCCGTGGCAGAAGAGCCACCGGCACGTCTCCCCGGCCGAGGACCGCTATCTGATGACGGTCATCGCCACCGCCGAGAACCCGCAGTTCTCCGTCAGCCGCATCGACATCGACCGCGGCGGCCCGACGTACACCGTGGACACCCTGCGCGACCTGCGCGCCCTCAACCCCGACACGGACCTCTTCTTCATCACCGGCGCCGACGCCCTGGGCCAGATCCTGACCTGGCGGGACTCCGAAGAGCTGTTCTCCCTCGCGCACTTCATCGGGGTCACGCGGCCCGGGCACCACCTCGACGACGCCGGGCTCCCCGAGGGCGGCGTGTCGCTCGTCGAGGTGCCCGCTCTGGCCATCTCGTCCACCGATTGCCGCGCGAGAGTCGCAAAGGGCGACCCCATCTGGTATCTGGTGCCGGACGGAGTCGTGCGCTACATCGACAAGCGCGAGCTGTACCGCGGCGAGTGAGGCGAGTGAGCCGAGAGGGGCGACGGTGAACGACCGATACGACGCGGGGGCCGCAGGGCAGGGCGCCGACCAGTACGAACTCGTCGGCTACGACGAGTACGGGCGGCCGGTGTACCGGCAGATCCCGCCGCCGCAGCCACCCCAGCAGCACTACGACCCCTACGCCCAGCAGGGCTACGGCTACGACCCGTACGCGACCGGCCGGCAGCAGCCGGTCCCGCCGTACGACCCCTACGCCACCGGCGACACCGGTCAGCAGCCGCCCACGCCCTCCTACGACGCGTACGGCACCGGCACGCACCAGCAGCACGCCGGGGCGCACTCGCCGCCGTACGACCCGTACGGCCGTACCGCCACCAGTGGTCACCAGCCCCGGGTCGCCGGGCAGACCGCCTACATCCCGCACCAGGCAGGCCCGGTCGAGGAACCTCTGACGCAGGACCAGGGGAACCGGGATTACCACACCGAGCAGTTCGCCTTCGTCGAGGAGCCCGACTCGGACTCCGAGGACGTCATCGACTGGCTGAAGTTCACCGAGAACCGCACGGAGCGCCGCGAGGAGGCCAGGCGACGGGCACGCGCGCGTGTGATCGCCCTCGCGGTCGTCCTGGCGCTCGTCGCGGTCGGCGGCGTCGGCTACCTCTGGTACGTCGGGAAGCTGCCCGGCCTGTCGTCGTCGGACGAGAAGACCGGCACCGCGACGGCCGTGGGCGCCCAGAAGCGTGACGTGATCGTCGTCCATCTGCACAACACCAAGAAGGGCGGCACCTCCACGGCGCTACTCGTCGACAACACCACCACCAAGCAGGGCACGACCGTCCTGCTGCCCAACTCCCTCGCCCTGACGGGCGACGACGGCAGCACCACCACCCTCGCGAAGTCGGTCGACGACGACGGCTCCTCCGGGACGCGCGACGCGATCGACACCGTCCTCGGCACCGAGATCCAGGGCACCTGGCGCCTGGACACCCCCTATCTGCAGAACCTCGTCGACCTGGTCGGCAACATCGAGGTCGACACCAACGCGAACGTGCCCGACCCGGACGCCAAGTCCAAGGGCGCCGCGCCCCTCGTGCGCAAGGGCAAGGCCCAGACCCTCAGCGGCAAGACGGCCGTCGCCTACGCCACCTACCAGGCCTCCGGCGAGGCCCAGAACGCCCAGCTGGAGCGGTTCGGGCAGGTCATGCAGGCCGTACTGCGCAAGCTGACCTCGGACACGCAGGGCGCGACCGTCACCATCCAGACGCTCGGCATGATCATCGAGCCGCCGCTGACCGACAAGGACCTCGGCGCGTTCCTGGCGCGGCTCGCCGACCTCGCCAAGGGCGGCGACTACAAGACGGCCCTGCTGCCCGTCCAGACCGACGGCACGCTCAGCGCACAGGCGAGCGCCAGTGTCGTCAAGGACGTCCTCGGCGGCACCGCCAAGAGCCCCGACAAGGATGCCGCCGTGCGTGTGTCCATCCGCAACGCCAGCGGCGTCAAGGACAACACCGAGAAGGCCCGCGTGGTGCTGCTGAACGGCGGCTTCACCTTCCTGGAGGGCGGTACGGCGTCCACCGCGGCCACGTCCAAGGTCGTCTACGCCGACGCCGCCGACAAGGAGAACGCCACCGAGGTCGCCAAGACCCTGGGCCTGCCCGCCGGCGCGGTCGGCAAGGGCGAGGTGTCCGCGAACGCGGATGTCTCGGTGGTGCTGGGCCGGGACTACGAGCCGTCGTCCTCATGACCGCAATGACCGCAGAAAACACATAACCGCAGGCCACCCCATGTGAGCCGGTAATCACGTGGGGTGCTGTCGGCGGTCCGTGAGACCCTTGGTAGCAACTGACCGCCGACCGAAAGCCTTGTAGTGACCGCTACCGACCGTTCCCTCGAGCTCGTCAACACCGCCGCCCAGGCGGCCGCCGACAAGCTCGCGCACGACATCATCGCCTACGACGTCAGCGACGTACTGTCGATCACGGACGCCTTCCTGCTGGCCTCCGCACCCAACGACCGCCAGGTCAAGTCGATCGTCGACGAGATCGAGGAGCGGCTCCTGAAGGAGCTCGGCGCCAAGCCGGTGCGCCGTGAGGGCGACCGCGAGGCCCGCTGGGTGCTGCTCGACTACGTCGACATCGTCGTGCACGTCCAGCACAGCGAGGAGCGTGTCTTCTACGCCCTGGAGCGGCTGTGGAAGGACTGCCCCGAGCTCGAGCTGCCCGACGACGCCAAGGCCACCCGCGGCAAGGCCGCGGAGCACGCCAAGCTGCAGGCCGCCGAGGAGGCGGCCGAGCTGGGCGGTGAGTGGCGATGAGCACCACCGGCGACGTGCTGGCGGGCAAGGCCGGCCGGGGCCGCCGCATCATCCTGTGGCGGCACGGCCAGACCTCGTGGAACGTGGAGCGCCGCTTCCAGGGCTCCACGGACGTCGCCCTCACCGAGGCCGGCGTCTCCCAGGCCCGCCGCGCCGCCCGGCTGCTCGTCAACCTCAAGCCCGACGCGATCATCGCCTCCGACCTCCAGCGCGCCGCGCACACGGCCGCCGAGCTGGCCGCGCTGACCAACCTGGAGGTGACGCACGACGAAGGCCTGCGCGAGACCTACGCGGGCGTCTGGCAGGGGCTGACGCACGAGGAGATCATCGACCGGTACGGCGAGGAGTACGCGGCGTGGAAGCGCGGTGAGCCGGTGCGCCGTGGTGGCGGCGAACTGGAGACCGAGGTCGCCGACCGCGCCGCGCCCGTGGTGCTCCGGCATGCCGAGAAGCTCCCCGACGACGGCACGCTCGTCGTGGTCAGCCACGGCGGCACGATCCGCACGACCATCGGCCGCCTGCTGGGCCTGGAGGCCCGGTACTGGGAGACCCTCGGCGGGCTCTCCAACTGCTGCTGGTCCGTCCTGGGCGAGGGCGCCCGCGGCTGGCGTCTGCTCGAGCACAACGCCGGCACGCTGCCGGAGCCGGTGCTCGGCGACGACGACTGACGCCCGGGGTCCCGGTCGGGGCGACCCGGGACCCGGATTTCACTTTCTGGCAGGTCGCAGGCTAAAGTTCTTCTTGTTCGCCCCGCCGAGCGGGAAGAACAAAGCAAGGGGCTATAGCTCAGTTGGTAGAGCGCCTGCATGGCATGCAGGAGGTCAGGAGTTCAATTCTCCTTAGCTCCACAGCGAGACAACAAGATCCCGCCGATCGCTTCGATCGGCGGGATCTTCTGGTATCCGCGGCGGGTGCTCGGATCAACAGCCGGGCCTCCACGTCCGGTTCGCGCGCGGCACCGGCCCGCGCCGAACTGTTCCGGTTCGGCTTGAGTCACTTGGGCCCGCCAGGCGTATACCTCTCATGAGGCGCTTTGGGGTGCGTGTTCGGACGGTTCGTACGGCCGCGGAGGCTGCTGTGTCCGGACTGGTACTGAGGCGTCGCTGACCGTATTGGTCCGGCCGTGGCAGAATCAAACGGCCGGAAGGGGGCGCGGCCCGACGGGAGGGAGTAGCGATGCCTGCGAGCATCCTCGAAGAGGTCGGTCACCTCTTCGGCGCAGCGTTGACACGGGATACGATCACCCGCCTCAGCTGCCCTTCCTGCGGCTCCGTCCACGTCGCCCAGCTCCTTGGCGACAACGGCGGAATTTCCTACGTGTGCACGGCCTGCGGCCACAGCTGGAGCTGATCGATGGGTGCACACAGGCGAAAGTGCGACTGGTGCGGCAGCGGAACGCCGATCGTCCGTGACATGGAACCGGTGAACCCCGACTACCAGTACTGGTGCGAGGAATGCGCCCGGGCGCTGATCATAAAAGGCGACCCCATCGAGACCTACCGGGAACTCGAGGGCGAACCGATCTACGGCCGCCTCCTCGAGGAACACTGCACACTCAAGCGCTTCTATTCCTTCGTCACGGCTTGATCGCGGCCGGGGCTGCCGAGGGTGGCTCCGGCGATCAGGAGAAAAAGACAGCCCGCCGATCCGTAGAGGGCGGAGCACAGCAACTCGACGCCGTTTTGATGCAGTTCGTGCCGCCCCGGGCCGTGCGGCACCCACCACAGGGCGTACGAGGAGAAGACCAGCAGCGCGCCCAGGGCCGCGGCCCGGCAGGCGTGCGTGGCGAGGAGCAGGACGACCGGCACGCACCACACCCAGTGGTGCGACCAGGACACCGGGCTGATGAGCAGTCCGGTCACCGCGCACCCGGTCACCGCCCGGGCCCGCCGCCCGCGCAACTCCGCCGCCACGGCCACGCCCAGCCCTGCCACGGCCACCACGGCCGCCGTGACGACCCAGACGGCCCCGGGGGCGGGCGTGTGCAGCAGCCGCGCGAGAACGCCGCGCAGGGCCTGGTTCGCGGTGTCCTCGGCGTGCCCGACGCGTCCCGTCGCGAACACCATGCGGGTCCAGAAACGCCAGGAGTCGTACGGCAGTACGGCTGCTGCGAGGAGAGTCGCCCCGGCGAACCAGGCGGCCGCCACGCGCGCGTGGCGCAGCCAGGGGCCGCCGGAGCCCTGTCGGTGCCGGGCCGCGGCACCGGTGGCGAGCAGGAACAGCGCGAACAGCGCCGGCGTCAGCTTCACGGCCGCCGCGAGCCCGATGCCGACGCCGGCCGAGCGGTCTCCCGGGCGCCGTGACAGATCCCACAGCACCAGGACGGCGAGCAGCAGGTTGATCTGCCCGTACCGCAGCGTCGTCCACACCGGCTCGCACCACACGGCCACCGCCGCGACCCACCACACGCTCTCCACGCGCGCGTGCCCGACCAGACGCAGGGACAGCCGTACGAACACCACGAACAGTGCGAGGTTCCCGGCCGTACCCAGAGCGCGCATCGTCACCGTGTCGAAGAGCGTCAGCGGAGTGAACAGCAGGGCTGCGAGCGGCGGGTAGGTGGTCGGCAGCCGGGCGGCCGTCGTCCGCAGCGCGTACAGGTCACCTCCCGCACGTACGGTCGCGCTCTCGGCCCGGTACACCATCAGGTCGATCATCGAGACGTGCGCGGCCCGTTGCGCGAGCCAGAACGCGGCGAAGGAGACCAGGCAGGCGCCCAGAGCGACCGGCGCTCGGCAGCGGACTCCGGGGGACGCGATCACGGTCACGGAACCCGACATTAATGGGCGTATCGGCGCGGAGTGGAAACGATTTGGTGCTGCACCGGGTCGACCGGTAATGTTGGCGTCGCCGCCGGGGAAACCGGGCGACACCAGCAAATACGCGGCTCGGCCGCGTGGCCGCGAGGGGCTATAGCTCAGTTGGTAGAGCGCCTGCATGGCATGCAGGAGGTCAGGAGTTCAATTCTCCTTAGCTCCACAGAAGTCGAAGGCGGATCATCCGGAAGGATGGTCCGCCTTCGGCGTGTGTGCGGACTTCCTGTGTGAGGACTTCGCGCGCGTGGTGACACGAACGGCGGGCCGCCCCCCTCGGGCGGCCCGCTGTTCGCGTGTCAGCGGCCCAGCGCGCGTCTGCCGCGGCCCTGGGAGAGGACCGGGAGGTTGCGGGACGAGGTCTTGTCCCGGGGTGTTTCCTCCTCGATGCGCAGGGCGAGCGCGGGGCAGCGGCGTACCGCGCGAAGGGCCTTCGCCTCGGCGTAGCGCGGGACTTGCGCCTGGGCGACCGTCGGGAAGCCGTCGGCGCCGAGTTCGAAGACCTCCGGGAGGATGTCCGCGCACAGGCCGTGGCCGCGGCACAGCGTCCAGTCGACGTAGATCTTCTGGCGGCTGGGGCCGTTCTCCTCCGCCTCGCCGCCGCCCGGGATGCCCGAAGGTGCCCTGCCGCCCTCGAAGAGCGGCAGAACGCCCTCCACGGGCCGACCGCAGCCGTTGCCGAGGACGTGCGCCGCGAGGTCGTCGGTGAACGCCTTGATGGTCGACTCCAGGAACATCGCGGAGCCGTCCGGGTGCGAGCAGGCGCCGCGCCGCTTGACGTTCTTCGCGACCTGCTTGAGCGCCTCCAGGGCGGCGGGGCCACCGCCGTTGAGGATGTCCTCCATGCCGCGCGCGGCGGCCGGCAGACCGAGGTAGCAGGGCCCGCACTGACCCGCGCTCTCCTCGGCCAGCCACTGGGCGACGCGGAGCGACTCGCCGAGCGGGCAGGTCTCCTGAGTGATCGGCAGAATCGCGCCGGCGCCGAGCGAACCGCCCACCGCGTCCAGGGAGTTGCGCGAGACGATGGCCTCGTTGACCGTGGCCGCGTCGATCCACTTGCCGTGGTATCCGCCGGTCAGCACGCCCTGCGGGACGGGCGGGGCACCGGCGAGCTGGAGGACGTAGCGCAGCGGTACGCCCGTGGGAACCTCGATCACCATCGGGCGGGCGACGGCGCCGGAGACCGTGAGCATCACGGTGCCCGGCTCGTCGTACAGGCCGGTGTTGCCGTAGCGCTCCGGGCCGATGCGGGCGGCGATGGCCAGCTGGGCGAAGGTCTCGGCGTTGGAGAGCAGGGTGGGTGCGCCGCCGACGCCGTTCTGGGAGGCGCTGACCTTGCGGCCGGGCGGGATCGCCGGGCCGCCGTCGATCGAGCGGATCAGGGAGGCGGCGGCGCCGGTGACCATGCGGACCGGGTTGCGCTGCACCCACGCGCGTAGCGCGGAGCGGCGGCTGTTGCTCAGGCCGCGCTCGGCGAGGGCGGCCTCCATGGAGCGCTGGGTCGACTCCCGGGTGACCCCGATGACGAGCGTGCGGGCACCAAGGGCCTCGGCGCACAGCAGCGCGCCGTCCAGGATGAGATGCGGGGCACGGTTGATCATCACCGTGTCCTTGCGGCAGGCCGGTTCGTCCTCACTGCCGTTGACGACGACGACCGGCCGTACGCCGCGCTTGATCGCGGACTCGGCGACCGAGCGCAGCTTCTTGTGGAAGGGGAAGCCCGCGCCGCCGCGGCCCTTCAGGTTGATGTTCTCGGCGAGCTTGGCGAGTTGCTCGCCGCCCATCGGTTCGAGCGGCCCGTGCACCTTCAGATGCATGGGCAGATCGAGTCTTTCGACAAGGTCGAAGCCCGACGTCAGCTGGGGAAGACCGACGACGCGGACTTCGGGGACGTCGGGCAGGGCCTCGTTCACTTAAAGCCTCCGGAAGGCGTGTTCCAAGGTTCGCCCGAACCCGGTGCGTCGAAGTCGTAGGAGGCACCGGGCAGTGTTTCAGTGGCGGGACCGCTGTTGTTGTACGTGTCGTTCTGGTTGTACGTACCGAAGACGGCGTTCGTCTCAGCGGTGTCGTACACATCACTCGAGCCGTAGCCCGAAGCGCCGCCACCGTAGCCCGCAGCCCCCGAGTCATAGCCCGCGGTGCCCGAATTGCCGTAGACGGGGATGTTGTATCCCGTGTCGTTGAGCGGGTCGTAGGCCGAGGGGGGAGCCTCACCGACCGGCGGCGGGGAGGGGATCGGCCAGCTGCCGGAGGTGCTGCCGCCACTGTCGACGCGGGGGATCGCCTCGGTCGGCTGCATGTCCAGGGGCAGGTCCATGCGGGAGGTCTGGTCGGCCGCGTAGGACTGCTGTCGTCCGCGGGAGCGGGGCGAGACGGCACGGTAGGCGGCGGCGAAACCGCCCGTGGACTCCGCGGACGCGGGAGCCTGGGTGGGCATGCCGGGCAGGGGGCCGGTCCGTCCGTCACGGTCGCCGCGGCCCTCGCGGGACGAGCGTGCCGGGCGCTCGTTCTCGTAGCCGGGCAGGGTGGAACCGGACGCCGCCCTGGCGCGGCTCTCCTCCAGGTCCTCACGGCCCAACGACTCGTCGTTGCCGATGAGTGCGGCGATCCGGTCGGCGACCTTGCGCTTGTAGGGGCGCGGGGCGGCGCGCAGGGCGAGGGCCGCGGCGACGGCGACCACACACAGCTCGTAGCAGACCATGAAGAACGTCTTCGCCGGGCGGCCGGCGAACAGGCCGTGGATCAGGGCCGCGCACCAGGCCGGGTAGGCCAGCATGTGCATCGCGCGCCAGCGGGCGGCGACCGGCGCCGGGGAGGCGAACTGGTTGCGCAGGGCGCCGGTGACGCCCACGAAGACCATGAGCAGGGCGGCCAGGGAGCCCAGGCCGATGAGGAAGGCACTGCCCGGGATCTCGTCGCCGCCGAAGAGCACGAGGCTGAACGGGATCAGCGCGGCGATCGGGCTGGCGTGGTCCAGCGCCAGCTTGACGCCGATGTGCACCAGGAGGAACGCGATCGAGGCGACGGCGGTCACCCGGTGGATGCCCTGCGCGATGATCCGCTGGCGGGTGTTGAGGATCATCCGGTCCTGGGCGACCAGGCCCCAGATCACCGAGCAGGTGAGGCAGACGAGCGACAGGACACCGGCGCCGAAGTTGAGGAACTCCTGGAGCCAGGTGCCGCCGAGCAGCACGACCAGGGGTATGAGCAGCAGTACAGCGGCGGTCGCCACCCCGTAGGCCGACCGGCCCGTCCTGGGGAGCGAACTGTTACTACGACGAGGGTTCATGGGGGCAACTCCGAGCGGTTCGGGAAGGCGGTCCCGGTGCCGCACTCTAAGTGGCTCCATACCGGGGGGTACGGCGTTTGAGTTATTGCGTTGTTATCTACGGGCTGCGAGGGGCTTCTGATGTCCCTTAGCGACTGTTACGCCAGGTAACAATTGAACCTTGTTCAGCTTTTCGAGGTCTTCACAACTCTCAGGTACGGAACCGAGGCCGCCGTTGTTCATGCGTGCGCCCCGCCGTAAGCCCGTCGCGACCCGCTCCGGCGCTGCGGTACCCTGACGCCATGCGTGCCGTACGCCTTCTGCTTAGCGAGCCGCGCTGATCAGTCCCGACCACCGGGCGAAACGGATGGTCGGCATCGGCGCGGCGTCCCCTCCTGTGTGAGGGGATTTTTCGTTTCTTGAGAATCGCAGCCGCTGGCAGAGACGATCGATGGAGCTTTGAGGATCATGAGCGAGACGAATACCGCTGCCGCCGCCGAGGTGGCCGCGCCGCACCGCTACACGGCCGCCCTGGCGGCCGAGATCGAGGCACGCTGGCAGGACTTCTGGGACGCCGAAGGTACGTACGCCGCTCCGAACCCGAAGGGCGACCTGGCGGGCGCCCCCGAGGCCGTCGCCCGGCCCAAGAAGTTCATCATGGACATGTTCCCGTACCCCTCCGGTGCGGGCCTGCACGTCGGCCACCCCCTGGGCTACATCGCCACCGACGTCTTCGCGCGCTTCCAGCGCATGACCGGCCACAACGTCCTGCACACCCTGGGCTTCGACGCCTTCGGCCTGCCCGCCGAGCAGTACGCCGTGCAGACCGGCACGCACCCGCGCGTGTCCACCGAGGCCAACATCGAGAACATGAAGGCCCAGCTGCGCCGGCTGGGTCTGGGCCACGACAAGCGCCGGTCGTTCGCCACGATCGACCCGGACTACTACAAGTGGACCCAGTGGATCTTCCTGCAGATCTTCAACTCCTGGTACGACCACGAGGCGAAGAAGGCCCGCCCGATCTCCGAGCTGGTCGCCGCGTTCGAGTCCGGTGAGCGTGCCGTACCGGGCACCACGCGCGCGTGGAGCGAGCTGAGCGCCGCCGAGAAGGCCGACGTCCTGGGCGAGTACCGCCTGGCCTACGCCTCCGACGCGCCGGTCAACTGGTGCCCCGGCCTGGGCACCGTGCTGGCCAACGAGGAGGTCACGGCCGACGGCCGCTCCGAGCGCGGGAACTTCCCGGTCTTCAAGGCCAAGCTGCGTCAGTGGAACATGCGCATCACCGCGTACGCCGACCGGCTGCTGGATGACCTGGAGGAGCTGGACTGGCCCGAGGCCATCAAGCTGCAGCAGCGCAACTGGATCGGTCGCTCCGAGGGCGCCCGCGTCGACTTCCCGATCGACGGCGAGCGCATCATGGTCTTCACCACGCGCCCGGACACCCTGTTCGGCGCGAGCTACATGGTGCTGGCCCCTGAGCACCCGCTGGTGGACAAGTTCACCCCGGCCGCCTGGCCCGAGGGCACCCACGACGTGTGGACCGGCGGTCACGCGACCCCGGCCGAGGCCGTCGCCGCCTACCGTGCCCAGGCCGCCTCCAAGTCGGACGTCGAGCGCCAGGCCGAGGCCAAGGACAAGACCGGCGTCTTCATCGGCGCGTACGCGACCAACCCGGTCAACGGCGAGAAGGTCCCGGTCTTCATCGCCGACTACGTGCTGATGGGCTACGGCACCGGCGCGATCATGGCCGTACCGGCCGGCGACCAGCGCGACTTCGAGTTCGCGCGCGCCTTCGAGCTGCCGATCACCTGTATCGTCGAGCCGACCGACGGCCGCGGCACCGACACCTCGACGTGGGACGACGCCTTCTCGTCGTACGACGCGAAGATCATCAACTCGGCGAACGACGAGATCTCCCTGGACGGCCTGGGCGTCGCCGAGGCCAAGGCGCGCATCACCGAGTGGCTGGAGCGCAAGGGCATCGGCGAGGGCACCGTCAACTTCCGGCTGCGCGACTGGCTGTTCAGCCGTCAGCGCTACTGGGGCGAGCCCTTCCCGATCGTCTACGACGAGGACGGCATCGCGCACGCCCTGCCCGAGTCGATGCTGCCGCTGGAGCTGCCCGAGGTCGAGGACTACTCGCCGCGCACCTTCGACCCGGACGACGCGAACACCCAGCCCGAGACGCCGCTGTCGCGCAACGAGGAATGGGTCAACGTCACGCTGGACCTGGGCGACGGCCCGAAGCGGTACCGGCGTGAGACCAACACCATGCCCAACTGGGCGGGCTCCTGTTGGTACGAGCTGCGCTACCTGGACCCGCACAACAGCGAGCAGCTGGTCGACCCGGAGATCGAGCAGTACTGGATGGGTCCGCGCGAGGGCCAGCCGCACGGCGGCGTCGACCTGTACGTCGGCGGCGCCGAGCACGCCGTGCTGCACCTGCTGTACGCGCGCTTCTGGTCCAAGGTCCTGTTCGACCTGGGGCACGTCTCCTCTGCGGAGCCGTTCCACAAGCTGTTCAACCAGGGCATGATCCAGGCCTACGTCTACCGCGACAGCCGTGGCATCGCGGTGCCGGCCGCCGAGGTGGAGGAGCGCGACGGCGCGTACTACTACCAGGGCGAGAAGGTCTCCCGGCTGCTGGGCAAGATGGGCAAGTCCCTGAAGAACGCGGTCACTCCGGACGAGATCTGCGCCGAGTACGGCGCCGACACGCTGCGTCTGTACGAGATGGCGATGGGTCCGCTGGACGTCTCCCGGCCGTGGGACACGCGCGCGGTGGTCGGTCAGTTCCGGCTGCTGCAGCGGCTGTGGCGCAACGTCGTGGACGAGGCGACCGGTGCCGTGACGGTGGTGGACGCGGAGCCCGACGAGGACACGCTGCGTGCCCTGCACAAGGCGATCGACGGGGTGCGCGGGGACCTGGAGGGCATGCGGTTCAACACCGCCATCGCCAAGGTCACCGAGCTGAACAACCACCTGACCAAGGCGGGCGGCGTGGTGCCGCGCCCGGTCGCCGAGGCGCTGGTGCTGATGGTCGCGCCGCTGGCCCCGCACATCGCCGAGGAGCTGTGGCGCAAGCTGGGGCACGAGGACTCGGTCGTCCACCAGGACTTCCCGGTCGCCGACCCGGCGTACGTCGTCGACGAGACCGTGACCTGCGTCGTACAGATCAAGGGCAAGGTCAAGGCCCGCCTGGAGGTCTCCCCGTCCATCTCCGAGGACGAACTGGAGAAGGTCGCGCTGGCCGACGAGAAGGTCGTGGCGGCGCTGGACGGCGCCGGGATCCGCAAGGTGATCGTGCGGGCGCCGAAGCTGGTGAACATCGTTCCGGCGTAGGCCTCCGGCGGTCGACCGGGTCGGCCGGGTCGGCCGGGTCGCCGAAGTGGGCGGCGGGCCGGGTCGGATGCCGGGTGTCGCGGGACGATCAGGGCGGCATGAGGAGGCTCGCCCGATGCCGGAGCCGGCGGGTCGGATGCGGTGAGCATTCGGATGCGGTGGGCATGGGGACGGTTCGGACGCCATGAGCGTGCGGCCGCCGGTGCGGATACCGTGTGCGACGGGCGGCTCGGGGTGATCCCCTACGGGCAGGTTCGGGGTTCTGCTGGAACTCCGGGCCTGCCCGCTGCGTTTACTGTTGAAGAGTGACGCGGTGTGGGTCGTGGCCGGTCGGAGGAGGAGTTCGTGGAAGCAGTGATCGCAGTCGTCGCCCTGCTCTTCGTGCTCTTCGTCGCGCTCGGCGCCTATGCCACGGTGAAGGTCGTCGGCGCCGCCAAACGCCGTGTGGACGAGACGATCACGCACGCCCGGCGCACGGTCGAGGACCACACACTGCGGGCCAAGTCCTTCGCCCAGCCCGGCCCGGTCGGCGAGCTCGCCCAGCTGCGGCTGAAACTGCGCACCTCCATGCGGGCCACCCAGGACGCGCTGCACGCGGGCGCGACCGAGGACGAGTCCCTGAAGGAGTCCCTCGGCCTCTTCCAGCGCCTCAGCGCGCACGGGCACGAACTGGACGCCGAACTGCGGCGCCTGGAGTCCGAGCCCGACCGCTCGACCCTAGCCGAGCGCCTGCCCGACCTGCGCGAACGCACCGAGCGCATCGCCCAGTCGGCGGACTCACTGCGCTGGGCGGCCCGCGACCGGGCCCGCCGCTTCGCCGACGACGACCTGGACACCCTCAGCGCACAGATCGACGTGGAGGCCGGCGCACTGCGGCACTGGCAGACGGCGGAGTCCGCGATGACGGGATCGTCGTCGACACCGCCGTCGGACCGTTCGTCGTCGACGCCGCCCCCATGGCCGGAGGCCCCCGCCCCCGAGGCCGCCGCGACGACCGAGCAGACCTGGCCGGACACACCTCGGACGCAGCGGGCCGAGGAGCCGACCAGGCCCGCCATCACCCCGCCCGGCCCTCGGCCGACCTACCCCTGGCAGAAGAAGCCCCGCCCCGAGAGCACGACTTGAGTCCCATGAGCACACGATGATCCGGTCAAGGCACCACCGCCTGAGCGGGGTCGGGCTGCCGCCCGGGCGCTACGGCAGGTAACCTCCAGCTCATGTCCCGCCATGTCGCGATCGTCACCGATTCAACGGCCTACCTGCCGCCGCGGACGATGGAGCGCCACGGCATCACCGCGGTGCCCCTGACCGTGGTCCTCGGCGACCGGGCGCTGGACGAGGGCACCGAGATTTCGACGCGTTCCCTCGCCCAGGCGTTGCAGAAGCGACGCCCCGTCACCACCTCACGCCCCAGCCCCCAGGTCTTCGCGGAGCACTACCACAAGGTCGCCGAGTCCGGCGCCACCGGCATCGTCTCCCTGCACCTGTCCGCCGAGCTCTCCGGCACCTACGACGCGGCGGTCCTCGCGGCGCGCGAGGCGCCGGTGCCGGTGCGGGTGGTGGACACGGGGATGATCGCCATGGCACTCGGGTTCTGCGCGCTCTCCGCGGCCGAGGCGGCGGAGACGGGCGGCACGGTGGACGATGCCGTGACCGCCGCGGAGAAGCGAGCCGGGGGCACGGCGGCCTACTTCTACGTCGACACCCTCGACTATCTGCGCCGGGGTGGTCGCATCGGGGCGGCGCAGGCCCTGTTGGGCTCTGCGCTCGCGGTGAAGCCGCTGCTGCAGCTGGAGGGCGGCCGGATCGGCCCGCTGGAGAAGGTACGGACGGCGTCCAAGGCGATCGCCCGCCTGGAGGAGATCGCCGCCGACCGGGCGGGCAGCGCGCAGGTCGACATCGCGGTACACCATCTCGCCGCCCCCGACCGGGCGTCGGCGCTGGCGGATCGACTGCGGGCCCGGGTGCCCGGGCTGGCCGATCTGCATGTGAGTGAGGTGGGGGCGGTGATCGGGGCGCATACGGGGCCTGGGTTGTTGGGGGTTGTGGTTTCGCCGCGGTGAGGGGCGGCCGTGGGGGTTGGCTGCAGTGAGGGGTCGGTCGTGGTGACAGGCCCTTTGGTGGGTGAGTCACTCGTGTGGGTGGCGGAGTTTTCCACAACTGGGTAGTAATCCCCGGGAATTGAGCAAGATCATCGCGGGCTGGGCGGGGTGTCCGATCCTCGTCGCATGGCACTTCGATCACGTACACGCGCACGTACACGCACCACGCCGGTGACCAGTGGGCCGGGCCGCGGTCCCCACTCCGACGTCCGCACCCGCCATCGACGCCTGCCTGCCCGGGGCCGGGCACGGCAGCGGCATGCGTCGGCGGAGGAGCTGCGCCGCCGGGCCGAGGTGATTTTCGCCGAACGGGCCGGAGAGTGGGGGGAGTCGGAGGTCGGGCCGCCCGCGGGCGAAGCGGATGCCCGGCGGTCAGGCGCGGAGGAGGGGGCTCTTCGGCGGGCTGTTCCCCTTCGGGAATCGGAAGCGGAAGCGGACCTGCGGGGCGTGCCGCGCGCTCGCGCGGCCGTTGGCGTGGGCGAACGGAACGGTGAGTGGGTAGAGGGATCGGGTGTCGTCCGCGCGGAGGGGGCGTTGGGAGCGGACGTCTCCCGCGGGGATACGGCGTTGGGGGCGGGCGTCTCCCGCGGGGATACGGCGTTGGGGGCGGGCGTCTCCCGCGGGGATACGGCGTTAGGGACGGACCTCCCACGCGGGATTACGGCGTTGGGGACGGACAGGCCGGATGTCGGTGCCGTCGCCGGGGCCGGTCGCGGCGCTGATCCCGTGGCGCGTGACTCGGGCGCTGATCCCGTGGCCGGTGACTCGGGCGCTGGGGAGTGGCGGGCGCGGGCCGGGCTGGCGCTGCGGGAGCGGATGCCGGTGTGGTTGCAGACGCGGTGCGGGCTGGAACGGCGGAGTGTCGTCGCGCTCACCGTGGTGCTCGTCCTCGCCGCGGGGTTCGCCGTGCAGCACTTCTGGAGCGGCCGGGCGCAGTCCGTGCGGGCACCCGAGGTGGTGCGGGCGGCGGCCCCGTTCGGGGGACGGGATTCGGGTGAGGAGGCCGGGGCGGGGGCGTCGGCTGCCGGTGCGGCGGGTGCCGCAGGGACGGCCGCGGCGCAGATCGTGGTGGACGTCGGCGGCAAGGTGCGCGAGCCGGGGATCCATCGCCTCCCGGCGGGCTCGCGCGTCGCAGACGCACTGCGCGCGGCCGGTGGCGTGCGTCCCGGCACGAACACCGACGGCCTCAACCGTGCCCGGTTCCTGGTGGACGGCGAGCAGGTGATCGTCGGCGGCCCGGCCGCCGTACCCGGGGCAGCGCCCGGTGCCGGGGCGGGCGGTGCGGCGGTCGCCGGTGCGGCACCCGCCGGGCCGGTCTCCCTCAACACGGCCACCGTGGACCAGCTCGACACCCTCCCGGGCGTCGGCCCGGTGCTGGCCCAGCACATCATCGACTACCGCACCCAGCACGGCGGCTTCCGTTCGGTGGACGAGCTGCGGGAAGTCAACGGCATCGGCGACCGCCGTTTCGCCGATCTGCGGAATCTCGTACGGCCATGAGTCCCGATGCCCGTACACCCGATCTCCCAGCGGACCCGGTGCCCTCCCGCGCCGCCGTTCACGCCGCGTCCGGGAGCCGGCTCGGCGCCTCCCACCCCCGACAGGAAGGCCCGACGGACCTCCGACTGGTCCCGCCCGCGCTGGCCGCCTGGGCAACGGCGGCGCTGATGCTGGACGCCGCGCCGGTGTGGGCGGCCGGCACGGCGGTCGCGTGTCTGGCTGCGGCAGGCGTGCTGCTGATGGTGCGGCGAGGCGGGGCGCGCGAGGGTGATCCGGGCGGGTCCGGACGGGAGGCCGTGCCTGGATTGGCTTCCGTACCTGGACTGGCTTCCGTACCTGGACGGGAGGCCGTGCCTGGACGGGAAGCCGTGCTTGGACGGGAGGCCGTGCCTGGACGGGAAGCCGTGCCTGGACCGGACCCCGTGCTTGGACGGGAAGCCGTGCCTGGACCGGACCCCGTGCTTGGACGAGGCTCCGCGCTTGGACCGGATCCTGTGCCGGGACGGAGCCCTGTGCCGGGCCGACTCGTCCGCCCGAATGGGGAGGACCCGGCGCCTCCGCCGCTCACGCGACCGCACAGGCAGGGCAAACCGCCCGCTCGCCTCACCTGGCCGCGCACCGCGGTCGCCGCCGTGCTGCTCTGTGTCGCGGCCGCCGCCGTCTCCGCCGGGCTTCACGGGGCCGATCTGCGACGCGGGCCGGTGCCGGGGTTGGCGCGGCAGTACGCCACCGTGACCGCCGAGGTCGAGGTCACCTCCGATCCCCGGCTCACCCGGGCCCGGGTCAGAGGGGATCACATGGCACCGACGTCCGTGCTGTTCAACGCGGACGTGAGACGGGTCGAGGAGGCGAACGGCACGGCGGTGGTCACGCGGGCGCCGGTGCTGGTGATCGTCGACGGGGAACGGGAGTCCTCGGGAGCCGTCAGCGGTGCGTCGCGGCCTACCGGCAGCCGGCGTTCGCCCTGGATGGAACTCCTGCCCTCCACACGGCTGCGTGTGACCGCGCGTCTCGCGCCCGCCTTGGCCGACGGTGACCGGATCGCCGCCGTACTGCGGGTGCGGGACCGGGCGGTGCCGGAGGCCGTGGGGGAGCCGTCGGCGGCGCAGCGGCTGGCGGGGCGGTTGCGAGCCGGGCTGCGGGAGGCGACCGATGGGCTGCCGGAGGACGCGCGGGCGCTGCTGCCGGGGCTGGTCGTGGGCGACACCTCACGGCTCACCCCGGAGCTGGACGAGGCGTTCAAGGAGACCGACCTCGCGCACACGCTCGCCGTCTCCGGCAGCAACCTCACGATCATCCTCGCCCTGCTCATCGGCCCACCCGGCATGGCCCAGCTGGTCGAGCGCCGGGGCATCGCGCCCCGCCTCGGCATCTCCCTGCGCACGACCGCGCTGCTCGGCGGAGGGCTCACCCTCGCGTTCGTCATCGTGTGCCGGCCGGACCCGAGCGTGCTGCGCGCGGCGGCCTGCGGAGCCGTCGCGCTGCTGGCCCTGGCGACCGGGCGTCGGAGATCACTGATCCCGGCCCTGGCGACGGCCGTCCTGCTGCTGGTGCTGTACGACCCGTGGCTGGCCCGAAGTTACGGCTTCCTGCTCTCGGTCCTCGCCACGGGGGCCCTGCTCACGCTCGCGCCCCGCTGGAGCGCGGCGCTGCGGCGGCGCCGGGTGCCGCCGCGGTTGGCCGAGGCGTTGGCGGCCGCGGCTGCCGCGCAGGCGCTGTGCGCGCCGGTCGTGGCGGTGCTGTCGGCTCGGGTGAGCCTGGTGGCGGTGCCGTGCAATCTGCTCGCGGAGTTCGCGATCGCGCCGGCCACGGTGCTGGGCTTCGCGGCGCTGGCGACGGCACCGTTCGCGATGCCGGTGGCCAAGGTCCTGGCCTGGTGCGCGGGTTGGCCGGCCGGATGGATCGCGGACGTCGCCCGGACGGGCGCCGCACTGCCCGGGGCAGGGGTGGACTGGCCCGGCAGCTGGACCGGGGCGGCGCTGCTCGCCCTCGCCACGGTGGTCGTCCTGCTCGCCGGCCGGCGGCTGATGCGGCACCCGTGGTGGTGCGGTGTCTGCGGGCTGCTGCTCGTGCTGGTGGTGGTGCAGCCGCCGCCGCTGACCAGGGTCGTCACGGGGTGGCCGCCGCCGGGGTGGCGGTTCGCGATGTGTGACGTGGGACAGGGTGACGCGACGGTGCTCGCGGCGGGCGAGGGGACGGGAGTGGTCGTCGACGCCGGCCCCGATCCGACGCTGGTCGACCGGTGTCTGCGCACGCTCGGCATCACGAGGATCCCGCTCGTCGTGCTGACCCACTTCCACGCCGACCATGTGGCGGGCCTGCCCGGCGTGCTGCGCGGGCGTGAGGTGGGCGCGATCGAGACGACGGGGCACGAAGAGCCCAGGGACCAGGCGGAGTTCGTCCGCCGGGAGGCGGTTGCCCGGCGCGTCCCCGTGACACGGGCCGCCGCCGGGGAGGAGCGGCGCACCGGGACGCTGAGCTGGCAGGTGCTGTGGCCGCCGCCCCACCCGGCGCTGGCCCCGGACGGCCCGAACGACGCGAGTGTCACCCTGCTGGTCCGGTCGGCCGGGCTGCGGCTCCTGCTGCTCGGGGATCTCGAACCTCCCGCGCAGCGGGCGCTGTTGAGATCTCCGGCCGGGGCGCTGGTGGGCGGCGTGGACGTGCTGAAGGTCGCCCATCACGGCTCGGCGTACCAGGACCCGGAGCTGATACGCCGGACGGCACCGCGACTGGCACTGATCAGTTGCGGTGCGGACAACCCGTACGGCCACCCGGCTCCCAGCACCGTCGCGGCGCTGCGGGCGCAGGGCGCGGTGGTGCTGCGGACGGACGAGGACGGGGCGCTGGCGGTCGCGGGCACGGGCGCGGAGCTGCGGGTGGCGGGAGACTGAGGTCATGGATTCCGTTGAGGTTGATGCCTATCTCCGTCGCCTGGGGGTCGAGCACCCGGCCTGGCCCACCGTGGACGTGCTGCGCGAGCTCCATCTGCGCCATCTGCAGACCGTGCCCTTCGAGAACCTGTCGATCCACCTGGGCGAGGAGATCGTCCTGGAGGAGAAGCGACTGCTGGACAAGGTGGTGGGGGCCGGGCGCGGTGGGTTCTGCTACGAACTGAACGGGGCGTTCGGGGCGTTGCTCACCGCGCTGGGCTTCGACGTGACGCTGCTCGCGGCGCGAGTCCACGGGGCTGAGGAGCGGCTCGGGATTCCCTACGACCACATGGCGCTGAAGGTGCGGACGGTGGACGGGGGTGCGTGGCTGGCGGACGTCGGGTTCGGGGCGCACAGTCACTATCCGCTGGCGTTCGAGGCGCGGGGCGAGCAGGTGGATCCGGCGGGCGTGTTCCGGATCGTCGAGGCCGGGCCGGACGCGGCCGGAGTGCGGGGCGGGCACGACGTGGCGGAGGCGGCAGACCTGGAGGTCGTCATGGACGGCAGACCGGAGTACCGGCTGGAGCGGCGGCCACGGGTGCTCGGCGACTTCGTGGCCGGGGCGTGGTGGCACAGCACCTCGCCGGGCTCGCACTTCACGCAGTCGCTGGTGTGCTCGCGGGTGACGGAGGAAGGAGGGCGGATCACGCTCAGCGGCCGCACGTTCAAGACGACGGCGGCCGACGGGACGCGTGAGGAGCGGGAGTTGGGCACGGACGAGGAGGTGCTGGGAGTGTACCGGGAGCGGTTCGGGATCGAGCTGGACCGGGTGCCGATGGTGCGTGGCGCCGACCGGCGGGGGTGAGCGGACGGGGGTGGGCGAACGGGGGTGGTGTGGCGCGGTTCATGGCCGGCGGCTGCCTTGAGCAGGCATATCGGAAAATGGCTCCGTGAGTGACGTGAGACATGTCCTTGTGCTGCCCGACCGCGATGCGGCGGAGGAGGTGGCCGAGGCCCTGGGGGAGCGGTTCGGGATCCATGAGGAGCCGCGGCTGGTGCGGGATGCGCTGGCCGGGGAGGACGATGCCGAGGATGCGCAGTGGCTGGTGGTGCTGCGCGACGAGGAGGGGCGGCTGGATCCTGGGGAGCTGGATGACTTCGTGGGGGAGTGGGACGGCTGGCGGGAGGAGCCGTAGCCTGCCCGGTGCCCGGTGCCCGGTGCCCGGTGCCCGGTGCCCGGTGCCCGGTGCCCGGTGCCCGGTGCCCGGTGCCCGGTGCCCGGTGCCCGGCGTGGGGGCTGGGCGGGGGTGGGTGCGCAGCCCGGCGCTGCGGGGTGCCGCCTGCGCCCACCCGTGCCGCCCTAGCGGCACGACTGCCCGCAGGCTGCCGGGATACGGGCACGACTGCCCCTGGGCTGCGCCGATCCGACTGCCCGGAGGCTGTGCGGTTTGAAGGCATCGGCAGGCTGTCCGGCTTGACGGCATGGGCAGGCCGTGCGGCTTGATGGCATCGGCAACATCGCGCTGCTCCATGGCATCGGCAACATCGCGCTGCTCCATGGCATCGGCAACATCGCGCTGCTCCATGGCATCGGCAGTGCGCAGTGCTACACGGCGATCCGTTGTCAGTCCGCCATGCCATGCTTGTCGCGATGGCCAGGAAGACTGCGAATGACGACCTTCTCGCTCCCGTGACCCTCGCCGTGGGGCAGGAGGAGCTGCTGCTCGATCGTGCCGCGCGGGAGGTGGTGGTCGCTGCCAGGGCCGCCGATGCCGACACGGACGTGCGGGAGCTGACGCCGGAGCAGTTGCAGCCGGGCACGCTGGCAGAGTTGACCAGCCCGTCGCTGTTCGCGGAGCGCAAGGTCGTGGTCGTGCGCAATGCGCAGGATCTGTCGGCCGACACGATCAAGGACGTGACGGCGTATCTGGGGGCGCCGGCCGAGGAGATCACCCTGGTGCTGCTGCACGCCGGTGGGGCCAAGGGCAAGAAGCTCCTCGACGCCGCGCGCAAGGCGGGGGCGCGGGAGGTGGCGTGCCCGAAGATGACCAAGCCGGCGGACCGGCTGGCGTTCGTGCGGAGCGAGTTCCGGGCGACCGGGCGGTCCGCGACGCCCGAGGCCTGCCAGGCGCTGGTGGACGCCATCGGGAGCGATCTGCGGGAGCTGGCGTCCGCGGTGAGCCAGCTGGTCGCCGATGTCGAGGGGACCATCGACGAGGCCGTCGTGGGGCGGTACTACACCGGCCGCGCCGAGGCGTCGAGCTTCACCGTCGCCGACCGGGCGGTCGAGGGGCGGACCGCGGAGGCGCTGGAGGCGCTGCGCTGGTCGCTGTCGACCGGCGTGGCGCCCGTGATGATCACGAGCGCGCTGGCGCAGGGCGTGCGGGCCATCGGGAAGCTGTCGTCGGCCCGCGGCGGGCGTCCCGCCGACCTGGCCCGTGAGCTGGGCATGCCGCCCTGGAAGATCGACCGCGTACGGCAGCAGATGCGGGGCTGGACCCCCGACGGGGTGGCCGCCGCGTTGCAGGCGGTCGCCGAGGCCGACGCCGGAGTGAAGGGCGGCGGGGACGATCCGGAGTACGCCCTGGAGAAGGCGGTCGTGACGATCGCGCGGGCGGCGCGGTCCAGGGGGCGCGGTTGACCGGCGCCGCGGGCGCGCGTCGGCTGTTGATCCACTGGCCGTCGTAGAGACTGCGAGGACAATCAGACGTAAAGCCTGAATCGCCGGACATGACCGACTTGACGGAAAGGTGGCGATCGGGATGGCTGAACACCCGCACGCACAGCTCGTCCGCAAGGGCTACGAGGCCTTCTCGCGCGGTGACATGGACACCCTGCGCACCCTGCTGACGGGAGACGTCACGCACCACTTCCCCGGCGATCACCCGCTGTCGGGCGACTGCAAGGGCCAGGACGCGTGTATCGAGATGTACCAACGGCTTTTCGAGGAGACGAGCGGGACGTTCGCCGTCGAGCTGCGTCACCTCTTCGCCGACGGCCGTGGCCATGTGATGTCGGTGCACCGTGCCACGGCCGAGCGTCAGGGCAAGCGCCTGAACATGGACGGAGGCATCGTCTTCCGGATCGTCGGGGACAAGGTCAGCGACCTCGACGAATGCGTCGGCGACATCGACAGGCTCAACGACTTCTGGTCGTGAACTCAACCATCGAAGCGATGGAGAGGTGACGGTTGCCATGGCTGAACACCCGCACGCACAGCTCGTCCGCAAGGGCTTCGAAGCCTTCACCCGCGGTGACATGGACGCCCTGCGAGGGCTGATGACGTCGGACTGTACGCACCATGTGCCGGGCAGCCACCCGCTGTCGGGCGACTTCAAGGGCCAGGACTCGATCATCGACATGTACCGCCGGCTCTTCGAGGAGACGGGCGGGAACATGCAGGTCCAGCTGCGCGGGATCGCCGTCGACGGGCGCGGGCACGCGGTCGGCATGGCCCGCTTCTCGGCGCAGCGCCAGGGCAAGAGCATCGACGACGAGGGAGCGCTCGTCTTCCGGATCGTCGGGGACAGGATCAGCGACATCGACGAATGCGTCGAGGACATCGAGAAGAGCAACGAATTCTGGTCGTGACGGACGATCACTCGCGCACGCCGAAGGCCCCGCCCGCCGCTCTGGGGAAGAGCGGAAGGCGGGGCCTTCGGTTGAAGCCGTTGAGCTCGTTCCCGCGTGGCGAACGCAGGCCGCGAACGAGCTCGGAGTGCCGGACGGGAGCGGATGAGAGAGGGCCCGCTCGATTCCCTCCGGCGATCAAATCAAGTGTCAGCCCTTGAGGGACGCGACCTTCGAAGCAAGCGCCGACTTCTTGTTGGCAGCCTGGTTCTTGTGGATGACGCCCTTCGAGACGGCCTTGTCGAGCGCACGCGACGCGGCGCGCTGGAGCTCGGTGGCCTTCTCGACGTCACCCGCGGCAGCGGCCTCACGGGCCTTGCGGATCGCGGTCTTCAGGGAGGACTTGACGGCCTTGTTGCGCAGCCGCGCCTTCTCGTTGGTCTTGATCCGCTTGATCTGGGACTTGATGTTCGCCACGAATGAGCCTTTTCAGGTTCTGGTACGAGGCCGCACGGGACTCGCACCGGTGATTTTCTTGGGGTGTGCCTCGCGCTGAGAGGGCATGAGACACAGCCACCCAGGCTACCAGTGGCCCGGACAATGGCCCAAACCAGCTCCAGGTCGCCGCCCGTGGGACCATGGAACCTACGTATCGATCCGACCCGAGGCATAAGGCGCCTCAAGAGACAGGACCCTGCGTGCCCGCGACCCCTAACAATGTGCCCGAGCCGAGCCGTACCGACCCGGCTCTGATCCGCAATTTCTGCATCATCGCGCACATCGACCACGGCAAGTCCACGCTCGCCGACCGGATGCTCCAGCTGACCGGTGTGGTCGAGCAGCGGCAGATGCGTGCTCAGTACCTCGACCGGATGGACATCGAGCGCGAGCGCGGCATCACGATCAAGTCCCAGGCGGTGCGGCTGCCGTGGGCCCCGACCCACGACAAGAGCAACACGCACATCCTCAACATGATCGACACCCCGGGGCACGTCGACTTCACGTACGAGGTCTCGCGGTCGCTCGCCGCCTGCGAGGGGACCATCCTCCTCGTCGACGCCGCCCAGGGCATCGAGGCCCAGACCCTCGCCAACCTCTACCTGGCGATGGAGAACGACCTCACGATCATCCCCGTACTGAACAAGATCGACCTGCCGGCCGCGCAGCCCGAGAAGTTCGCCGAGGAGCTCGCCAACCTGGTCGGCTGCGACCCCGACGACGTCCTCAGGGTCTCCGCGAAGACCGGTGTCGGCGTCGACGCGCTGCTCGACAGGGTGGTCAAGGAGGTCCCCGCGCCGGTCGGCGTCAAGGACGCCCCCGCCCGCGCGATGATCTTCGACTCGGTCTACGACTCCTACCGGGGCGTGGTCACCTACGTCCGTGTCATCGACGGCCAGCTCAACAAGCGCGAGCGCATCAAGATGATGTCGACGGGCGCCACCCACGAGCTGCTGGAGATCGGTACGAACTCGCCCGAGATGCTCTCCGCGGACGGCCTCGGCGTCGGTGAGGTGGGTTACCTCATCACCGGCGTGAAGGACGTCCGCCAGTCCAAGGTCGGTGACACCGTCACCAGCCAGCAGAAGGGGGCGACGGAGGCCCTCGGCGGGTACAAGGACCCGAAGCCGATGGTCTTCTCCGGCCTGTATCCGCTGGACGGCTCCGACTACCCCGAGCTGCGCGAGGCCCTGGACAAGCTCCAGCTCAACGACGCCGCGCTCGTCTACGAGCCGGAGACCTCCGCCGCCCTCGGCTTCGGCTTCCGCGTCGGCTTCCTCGGCCTGCTCCACCTCGACGTGATCCGGGAGCGACTGGAGCGCGAGTTCGGCCTCGACCTGATCGCGACCGCGCCCAACGTGGTCTACCGGGTCGTGATGGAGGACGGCAGCGAGCACACCGTCACCAACCCGAGCGAGTTCCCCGAGGGCAAGATCAACGAGGTGTACGAGCCCGTCGTACGCGCCACGATCCTCGCGCCGACCGAGTTCATCGGCTCGATCATGGAGCTGTGCCAGACCCGGCGCGGCACCCTCCTCGGCATGGACTACCTGTCCGAGGACCGGGTCGAGATCCGCTACACGCTGCCGCTCGCCGAGATCGTCTTCGACTTCTTCGACCAGCTGAAGTCCAAGACCCGCGGCTACGCCTCGCTGGACTACGAGCCCACCGGCGAGCAGACCTCCAGCCTGGTCAAGGTCGACATCCTGCTGCACGGTGACAAGGTGGACGCCTTCTCGGCGATCACCCACAAGGACCAGGCGTACGCGTACGGCGTACGGCTCGTCGCCAAGCTCAAGGAGCTGATCCCGCGGCAGGCGTTCGAGGTGCCCGTGCAGGCCGCCATCGGCTCCCGGGTGATCGCCCGCGAGACCATCCGCGCCATCCGCAAGGACGTCCTCGCCAAGTGCTACGGCGGCGACATCTCCCGTAAGCGCAAGCTGCTGGAGAAGCAGAAGGAAGGCAAGAAGCGGATGAAGATGGTGGGTTCCGTGGAGGTTCCGCAGGAGGCCTTCATCGCCGTACTGAGCAGCGATGACAGCGCGGGGTCGGGCAAGGGCAAGAAGTAACCACCGGTAACAGAGCGTTGCCTGGCAATTCGCCGCAACAGGGGTCCGTCGTGCGAAAGTGCGGCGGGCCCCTACGCGTGCGTAACGTCGCTGTCTGTAGGAAGTGACAGGCCGCGGACCCTTACGCGGCGGCCTGTCGACCTTTACTCTGTCCCTGCTCGATAGTTACTCGCGAGTTAAACAACAGCTCGCATGTGAAAACCGCCGTAATGAGCCGGATGCAATGCCGGCTGTTGAGCCAGCCGCACTGTCGCGGGCCCGGAGGATGTCGTGAGCGACACACAGACACTGATCGAGAACCGTCCGCCGAGCGTGGCGACTCTCTTCCTGGAGCGCGTGGCAGCCACGCCGGATGCCGAGGCATACCGCTACCCAGTGCCGCCGGCGTCGGGTGAGGGCCCGGACGACTGGAAGTCGCTGAGCTGGGCGCAGGCCGCCGAGCGGGTCTACGCGATCGCGGCCGGGCTCATCGAGCTGGGCGTCCAGCCCGAGCAGCGGGTGGCCCTCGCCTCCTCGACCCGGCTCGAGTGGATCCTCGCCGACCTGGGCATCATGTGCGCCGGTGCGGCGACCACCACGGTCTATCCGCAGACCAACGCCGACGAGTCGGCGTTCATCCTCGCCGACTCCGAGAGCCGGGTCCTCATCGCCGAGGACGCGGCCCAGCTGGCCAAGGCGCGGGAGAAGCGCGCCGAGCTGCCGTACCTCACGCATGTCGTCGTCATCGACCCGGCCGGTGTCGAGACCGCCGACTGGATCCTCACCCTCGACGAGCTGGAGCAGCGCGGCGCGGCCCGGCTGGAGAAGGACGCCGACCTGGTCAAGGAGCGGGTCGGCGCGATCACCAGGGACCAGCTGGCCACCCTGATCTACACCTCCGGCACCACCGGCCGCCCCAAGGGCGTGCGCCTGCCGCACGACAACTGGGCGTACATGGCGAAGGCGATCGCCGCGACCGGGCTGGTCAGCAGCGAGGACGTGCAGTACCTCTGGCTGCCGCTCGCGCACGTCTTCGGCAAGGTGCTCACCTCCGGGCAGATCGAGGTCGGGCACGTCACCGCCGTCGACGGCCGCGTCGACAAGATCATCGAGAATCTGCCGGTCGTGCAGCCGACGTACATGGCCGCCGTGCCGCGCATCTTCGAGAAGGTCTACAACGGGGTCGCCGCCAAGGCCCGCGCGGGCGGCGGCGCCAAGTACAAGATCTTCCAGTGGGCCGCCGAGGTCGCCCGCGAGTACGCCAAGGTCTCCCAGGACAACTTCCGCCGCACCGGCACCCACTCCGTGCCGTTCGGGCTGGGCGCCAAGCACAAGGTCGCCGACACGCTGGTGTACGCCAAGATCCGCGAGGCCTTCGGCGGCAACCTGCGCGCCTGTGTCTCCGGGTCGGCCGCCCTCTCCCCGGAGATCGGCTACTTCTTCGCCGGCGCCGGCATCCACATCCTCGAGGGCTACGGCCTCACCGAGTCCTCGGCCGCGTCGTTCGTCAACCCCGGCGAGGCCTACCGCACCGGCACGGTCGGCAAGCCGCTGCCCGGCACGGAGGTGCGCATCGCGGACGACGGCGAGATCCTGCTGCGCGGCCCCGGCATCATGGAGGGCTACCACGGGCTGCCGGACAAGACCGCGGAGGTGCTGGAGGCCGACGGCTGGTTCCACACCGGTGACATCGGCGAGCTGTCCCCCGACGGCTACCTGCGCATCACCGACCGCAAGAAGGACCTCATCAAGACGTCGGGCGGCAAGTACATCGCGCCGGCCGAGGTCGAGGGGCAGTTCAAGGCGGTGTGCCCGTACGTGTCCAACATCCTGGTGCACGGCGCCGACCGGAACTTCTGCACGGCGCTGATCGCACTGGACGAGGTCGCGATTCTGGGATGGGCCGAGGAGAACGGGCTCGGCGGCAAGTCGTACGCGGAGGTCGTCGCCGCCCCGGCCACCGTCGAGATGGTCGACGGGTACGTCAAGAAGCTCAACGAGGGGCTTCAGAAGTGGCAGACCATCAAGAAGTTCCGGTTGCTGCCGCGGGATCTCGATGTGGAGCACGGGGAGATCACGCCGAGCCTGAAGCTGAAGCGGCCGGTTGTGGAGCGGGAGTACAAGGAGCTGATCGAGGAGATGTACGCGGGTACGCGCGAAGCGTAGGGGGTGGCGGGGGACTGCGTGGCGGCTGACGGTCCGTTGGGGCTGGTCGCGCAGTTCCCCGCGCCCCTGAGGTCGGGACGCGCATCCCTAGCTGATGAGGCGGCGTATCTCGTGGACCTGGGCGCGTAGGGCCGTCACGTTCGGAGGGGCGTCGCCGGACAGCTGTTCCTCCAGGGCCGCCAGCTGGGTGCTCAGCTCCTTGCTGTGGATGTGCTCGCGGCTCAGCAGGTGCTCCAGCTGCCTGGTCTTGCGGTACAGGTCCAGGAACACCGTCACCTTCGCGCGCAGGACCCACGGATCGAACGGCTTGGTCAGGTAGTCCGCGGCGCCCGTCGCGTAGCCGCGGAAGGCGTAGCCCGGCTCGTCGTCCGCGCCCGTGAGGAAGATGATCGGGACGTCCTTGGTCTGGTCGAGCCGTTTGATGTTCGTGGCCGTTTCGAAGCCGTCCATGCCCGGCATGCGGACGTCGAGCAGGACCAGGGCGAAGCGTTGCCGCAGCAGCGCCTTCATCGCCTCCTCGCCCGAACGCGCGCGCACGAGTGGCTCGTTGAGGGACCCCAGGACGGCCTCCAGCGCGATCAGGTTGTCCTCCATGTCGTCGACCAGGAGGATTCCGGCGCGCTCGTCGGTCGTTGCCTCAACACTCATGATGACTGTGCCTCATTCAGTCTGTGTCTTCTTCGGTTCCGCCGATTCCGGTGCTCCCTCGGGGTCCAGGAGGTCGCAGACGACGGTCAGCAGCTGATCCACGTCCACCGGCTTCGGTACGTAGTCGTTGGCGCCCCGCGCGATGGACTTCTCCCGGTCTCCGGGCATGGCCTTCGCGGTCAGCGCGACGATGGGCAGGTCCGCCCAGCGCGGGGTGCGGCGGATGGCGGAGATCGTCTCGTAGCCGTCCATCTCCGGCATCATGATGTCCATCAGGACGAGTTCGACGTCCGGGTTCCGCTCCAGTGTCTCGATGCCCTCGCGGCCGTTCTCCGCGTACAGGACCGGCATGCCGACCCGGCCCAGGACATGGGTGAGCGCGAAGACGTTGCGGATGTCGTCGTCCACGATCAGCACCCGCCGGCCCGGAAGCACCCGGCCCGCCCGGCCCGTCTGCCACGCCTCCAGCTTGGTCGGTGTCGGCCAGGTCTCGTCCGCGTCGTGGGCGGCCGGGTAGGGCTCGGCCGACAGCTGCTCCGGGACCGGGAGGGGGCGATCCTCGGGGACCGGGCCGGTCGCCGAGTGGCCGGGACTCACGACCGGGACGTACAGCGTGAACGTGGAGCCCTTGCCGGGCTCGCTCTCGGCGACGATACGGCCGCCCAGCAGGCCCGCGATCTCCCGGCTGATGGACAGGCCGAGGCCCGTGCCGCCGTACTTGCGGTTGGTGGTGCCGTCGGCCTGCTGGAACGCCTCGAAGATCACCGGGAGTTTCTCCGCCGCGATGCCGATGCCGGTGTCGGACACCGCGAACGCGATCACGTCGTCGCTCTCGCGGACGTAGCGGCGCTCGGGGTCCTTCATCCGGTTCACCCGCAGCTCCACCCGGCCGCTCGCGGTGAACTTGATCGCGTTCGAGAGCAGGTTGCGCAGGATCTGCTGCAGGCGCTGCTCGTCGGAGTACATCTCGCGCGGTACGTCCTCGCCGACCGCCACCTCGAAGGCGAGCCCCCGGTCCAGGGTGAGCGGGCGGAAGGTGGCGTGGACGTAGTCCAGCAGCTTGATGAGCGGCAGCTTCTTCGGGCGTACGTCCATCCGGCCGGCCTCGATCTTCGACAGGTCCAGGATGTCGTTGATCAGTTGCAGGAGGTCCGAGCCCGACCTGTGGATCGTCGTCGCGAACTGGACCTCCTGGTCGGAGAGATGGCCGTCCGGGTTGTCCGACAACAGCCTCGCCAGGATCAGCAGCGAGTTCAGAGGCGTCCGCAGCTCGTGCGACATGTTCGCCAGGAACTCCGACTTGTACTGCGAGGACGTCGCGAGCAGCGCCGCCTTCTCCTCCAGTTCCGCGTTGGAGCGCTGCAGCTCCGCCTGCTGCATCTGGAGTTCGTCCGAGCGTTCCTGGAGCTGCATCGCGAGGCGCTGGGACTCGCCGAGCAGGGACTCCGTACGGGAGTTGGCGATGATCGTGTTGATGGCGACGGCGATGGTGTTCACGAACTGGTCGAAGAACGCCAGGTGCACGTCGGAGAAGCGGGAGAAGGACGCCAGCTCGATCACGCCGAGGAGCTTGTCCTCGAAGAGGATCGGGATGATGACGACGCTCGTCGGGGCCGCCTCGCCGAGCCCACTGTTGATCTTGATGTAGTCCGGCGGGGCCTCCTCGACGAGGATCCGCTTCTTCTCGCGGGCCGCCTGCCGGACCAGGCCGTGCACCGGGAGACCGCCCGTCTCGATGGTCGTGCCCTGCGCGGAGCCGTACCCGGCGATGAACGCCAGCCCCTTCGCCGGAACGGTGGTGCGCAGCGCCGCGCTCTCCTCGTCCGGCTCGGCCAGGAAGAACGCCCCGTACTGGGCGTTCACCAGCGGCGTCAGCTCGCGCAGCAACAGGTCGGCGACCTCCATCAGGTCGCGGTGGCCCTGCATCAGTGCGGCCAGGCGGGCCAGGTTGGACTCCAGCCAGTCCTTCGCGCGGGTCGTCTCGCGCAGGTTGGCCACCATCAGGTTGATGTTGTCCTTCAGCTCGGCGACCTCGCCTTGCGTCTCCACGGTGATCGAGCGGGACATGTCGCCCTGGGCCACGGCGGAGGCGACTTCGGCGATCGCGCGGACCTGGGTGGTCAGGTTCGACGCGAGTTCGTTCACGTTCGTCGTCAGGCGCTTCCAGGTGCCGTACACGCCCTCCACCCGGGCCTGGCCGCCCAGTCGGCCCTCGGAGCCGACCTCGCGGGCCACGCGCGTGACCTCGGAGGAGAAGGAGGAGAGGGTGTCGACCATCGTGTTGATGGCGGTCTTCAGTTCCAGGATCTCGCCGCGGGCGTCCACGTCGATCTTCTTGGAGAGGTCGCCGTTGGCGACGGCGGTGGTGACCTGGGCGATGTTGCGGACCTGGGAAGTGAGGTTGTCCGCCATGTAGTTGACGTTGTCGGTGAGGTCGCGCCACACCCCGGAGACGCCCAGCACCTTGGCCCGGCCGCCCAGCCGGCCGTCGGTGCCGACCTCGCGGGCCACCCGGGTGACCTCGTCGGCGAAGGCGCGCAGCTGGTCCACCATCGTGTTGACGGTGTCCTTCAGCTCCAGGATCTCGCCGCGGGCGTCGACAGTGATCTTCTTGGAGAGGTCGCCGTTGGCGACGGCGGTGGTGACCTGGGCGATGTTGCGGACCTGGGAGGTCAGGTTCAGCGCCATGAAGTTGACGTTGTCGGTGAGGTCCTTCCATACGCCGGACACGCCGCGCACCTGGGCCTGACCGCCCAGGTTGCCCTCGGTGCCGACCTCGCGGGCGACCCTCGTCACCTCGTCGGCGAAGGCGGAGAGCTGGTCCACCATCGTGTTGATGGTCGACTTCAGCTCCAGGATCTCGCCCTTCGCCTCGACCGTGATCTTCTTGCCGAGGTCGCCCTGCGCCACGGCGGTGGAGACGAGGGCGATGTTGCGGACCTGGGACGTCAGGTTGTCGGCCATGAAGTTGACGTTGTCGGTGAGGTCTTTCCATACGCCGCTGACGCCGCGCACCTGGGCCCGGCCGCCGAGGTTGCCTTCGGTGCCGACCTCGCGGGCGACCCTCGTCACCTCGTCGGCGAAGGCGGAGAGCTGGTCGACCATGGTGTTGATGGTCGACTTGAGTTCGAGGATCTCGCCCTGGGCGTCGACGGTGATCTTCTGGCTCAGGTCGCCGTTGGCGACGGCGGTGGTGACCTGGGCGATGTTGCGGACCTGGGAGGTCAGGTTCGACGCCATGAAGTTGACGTTGTCGGTGAGGTCTTTCCATACGCCGCTGACGCCCCGCACCTGGGCCCGCCCGCCCAGCTGGCCTTCCGTGCCCACCTCACGGGCGACGCGGGTCACCTCGTCGGCGAAGGCGGAGAGCTGGTCGACCATCGTGTTGACGGTCAGTTTGAGTTCGAGGAGCTCGCCGGTCGCCTCGACGGTGACCGTACGGGTCAGGTCGCCGCGGGCCACCGCCGTCGTCACCAGGGCGATGTCACGCACCTGGGCCGTCAGCCGGGCCGCCATCGTGTTGACCGCCTCGGTCACGTCCCGCCAACTGCCCGACAGGCCCTGCACCTTGGCCCGGCCGCCGAGCCGGCCCTCGGTGCCGACCTCGCGGGCGACGCGGGTGACCTCGCCGGTGAACAGGGAGAGCTGGTCGACCATCTTGTTCACGGCCCGGCCGAGGCGGCGCAGGTCGCCGCGTAACTGACGGCTGCCGTCGTGCAGATCGACCCGCTGGGTGAGGTCGCCGCCGGCCACCGCGTCCAGCACGCGCGTGGCGTTCGCCGCCGGGGCCACCAGGGCGTCGAGCACTTGGTTGACGTCGTTGACCCGGGTCGTCCAGTCACCCGGCCCCGGGCTCGCCGAGAGCCGCTCGTCGAGCCTGCCGTGCCGCACCAACTCCCGCTTGACCCGCTGCACTTCCCGGTTGAAGTGCGTGCTCCGGTCCATGATCTGGTTGAAGGCCGCCGTCAGCTCGGCCACCACTCCCTCACCGGTCTCCGGGAGCCTGCGGAAATCGCCGTCGCGGGCAGCGGTCATCGCGGCAAGCAGGGGGCGTAGCTCGGATGCTCGAATTTGACCGTCTTTCTGTCCGTCTTCGAGCACACGCGTAGCACGGTTCTCACTCATGGCGGCCCACTTCGGTAACTCGGTGCTTATGGGCGTGGCCAGTCTGTCACTCTGTCGGCGTCGACCGAGGCGTATTCGTCCGAACCGTTCGGGGAGCTGTCCATGGGGGCCATTCCGGTGCAACGGGAGACCGTTACCCGTGCCTCTGATGTGCCTGCGTCGGGGGGCGTGCGCGCGGAGACCCGCACCACCCTGCCCGGCAGCGCCCTCTCCCCGGGCTCCGCCCGCACCCTCGTACGCAACGCCCTCACCGAATGGGCCGCCTCCGGGCTCCCCGGCACCGAACTGCTCAGCGACCGTCTCGTCGACGACGCCGTCGTGGCCGTCAGCGAGCTCGTCACCAACGCCGTCGTACACGCCGGCACCGATGTCGAGCTCACCTGCCGGCTGGAGGAGGACACCGGCGCCCTCCTCGTCGAGGTGCTGGACCACCACCCCTCGCGCGCCCCGCGCGACGGCGAGGTCGACGCGCCGTACGAGACACCGGAGTACGGCCGCGGCCTGCGGCTGGTGTCCCGGCTCGCCGAGTCCTGGGGCGTCACCTACCGCACCGGCGCCAAGACCGTGTGGGCGCGGCTGCCCGCCGAGGATCCCGTGACGGTCAGGGACGACATCGAGGCGTACGCCGAGGAGCGTGCGCTGGAGCGCGGGCTGCGCGTCGCCGAGATCCTCGCGCCGGAGCCGCCGCCGCTCCCGACGGCTTCCGCGCGGTCGGTTCCGCTCGATCATGCGGAACCCTGTGAGCCGTCCCCTCGCCACGGGCACGAGCGGGACTGGCTCAACCGGGGCGCCCTCTCCTTCCTCGCCGAGGCCTCTGACCTGCTCGCCGGGCAGCTCGACGAGAACCTGGTCGCCGCGCTGGCCGGCCAGCTGATCGTGCCGCGGCTGGCGGACTGGTGCGCGGTGTGGCTGGAGGACGAGGTCGCCGGGCGCTGGGGATACCACCTGTCCGGCGAGCCCGGGGGCTGGGGAGAGCGGCCGCTGGACGGCGCCGCGGGCGCCGGGCCCCGGCTCGCCCGCGTCTGGCACGGCTCCGAGAACCTCATCGAGGAACTCCGCCGCGCCCTGGAGAAGGAGCCGCCGCATCCGCCCGACCACCACCGCACCGGCCCCGTCCCGTATCCCTGGCCCGGCGAGGCGCTCGGCGAGCGCGGAATCCGCGGCACGGCGCTCGCGTACCGCCTGATCGCGGGCGGCCGTCCGCTGGGCACGCTGGTCATCGGCCGGGCCGGCCTCGACCGCTTCCCCGACGAGGTCACCGGGCTCGTCGAGGACCTCAGCCGCCGGGTGGCCCTCGCCATCGGCGCGGCCCGCCAGTACGCCCGGCAGGTCACCATCAGCCGGGTCCTGCAACGCGGACTGCTGCCCGGCGCCGTCGCGAAGATCCCCGGGGTGGCCAGCGCCCTGGTGTACGAGCCGTGCGACAAGGGCGGCCCGAGCGGCGACTTCTACGACCTCTTCCCGGCCGGCGACGGCCGCTGGTGCTTCGCCATCGGCGACGTCCAGGGCAAGGGCCCCGAGGCGGCCGTGGTGATCGGCATCGCACGCCCCTGGCTGCGGCTCCTCGCCCGCGAGGGCTACCGCGTGGCCGACGTCCTCGACCGCCTCAACCAGCTCCTCCTGGACGACGCCACGGAGGCCGCCGACGCCGCCGCCCGCGCGCTGGTCGGCCCGGTCCCACCCGGCGACGGCCCGCAGACCCGCTTCCTGTCCCTGCTGTACGGCGAACTGACGCCCTTCGACGGCGGCATCCGCTGCACCCTCGCCTCCGCCGGGCACCCGCTGCCGCTGCTGCTGGGTGAGGGCGGCGAGGTCCACACCGCGGCGGAGCCCCAGACCCTGCTCGGCGTCTTCGAGGACGCGACGTACACGAGCGAGACCTTCGAGCTGCGCTCCGGCGACACCCTGCTGTGCGTGACCGACGGGGTGACCGAGCGGCGCAGCGGCTCCCGCCAGTTCGACGACGGCGACGGCCTCGCCGCCGCGCTCGCCGGGTGCGCCGGGCTGAACGCCGAGCTGATCGCGGAACGGATCCGCAGGCTGGTGCACGAGTTCGGCGGCCGCCCACCGGAGGACGATCTGGCGCTGCTGGTGCTGCAGGCGGAGTAGCGGGTCGGGGCAGGACGCGCGCGTGCCGCCGTTTGCGTGAGCGCGTGTGTGTGGCGGTTTCCGGGGAGCACGCGCGCGTGGCGGGGTTACGGGGAGTACCGGCGAGTGGCTGGTTCACGGGGGAGTAGGCGCGCGTGGCCCGGTCCGCGCGTGGCGGGCGGCCGCCGCGCACATGAGCCCCGTCGCCCTGAACTTCCGGGGAGTACGCGCGCGTGGCGGGGTTCACGGGGGAGTATCAGCGCGTGGCGGGGTTTCGGAGGCGCCGGCGCGTGGCTGGGTTCATGGGGAGCGCGCGTGGCCCGGCTCGCGCATGGCGGGCGGCCGCCGCGCACGTAAGCCCCGTCGCCCCCCAACTTCCGGGGAGCACGCGCGCGTGGCGTGATCTCCGCGGAGTACATGCGCGTGCCGGAATTGCGCGCCCGAGCCGGTCTGTGCGCCACCTGGGCCTGACATACGCATCCGAGCCGGTCTACGCGCCGTGTGAGCCTGACATACGCATCGAGCCAGACAGGCGCGCCCGAGCCGATCTACGTGCCGCCCGAGCCTGACATACGCGCCCGAGCCGCCGCACGCGCGCGTGCTGGACAATAGAACCCATGCCTTCCGCACTCCCCGACGGCGAGCCCGTCCCCGCCGACGGCGCGCTGCCCGCGCACACGCTCGCCGGGTCCGCCGACCGACCCCTCGGCTTCTACCTGCACGTCCCGTACTGCGCGACCCGCTGCGGCTACTGCGACTTCAACACCTACACGGCGACCGAGCTGCGCGGCACGGGCGGAGTGCTGGCGTCCCGCGACAACTACGCCGAGACGCTCATCGACGAGATCCGCCTGGCCCGCAAGGTCCTCGGCGACGACCCGCGCGAGGTCCGCACGGTCTTCGTGGGCGGCGGCACGCCCACGCTGCTGGCCGCCGACGATCTCGTACGGATGCTGGGGGCGATCCGCGACGAGTTCGGGCTGGCGCCGGAGGCGGAGATCACGACCGAGGCGAACCCGGAGTCGGTGGACCCGGCGTATCTGGCCACCCTCCGCCAGGGCGGCTTCAACCGGATCTCCTTCGGCATGCAGAGCGCGAAGCAGCATGTGCTGAAGGTCCTGGACCGCACCCACACTCCGGGCCGCCCGGAAGCGTGCGTGGCGGAGGCCCGTGCGGCGGGCTTCGAGCACGTGAACCTGGACCTGATCTACGGCACGCCGGGGGAGTCGGACGCCGACTGGAGGGCGTCGCTGGAGGCGGCGCTGGGCGCGGGGCCGGACCACATCAGCGCCTACGCCCTGATCGTCGAGGAGGGCACGCAGCTCGCCCGCCGTATCCGTCGCGGCGAGGTGCCGATGACCGACGACGACGTGCACGCGGACCGGTACCTGATCGCGGAGTCGATGCTGTCGGAGGCGGGCTTCGAGTGGTACGAGGTCTCGAACTGGGCGACCTCGGAGGCGGCCCGCTGCCTGCACAACGAGTTGTACTGGCGGGGCGCGGACTGGTGGGGCGCGGGGCCGGGAGCGCACTCGCACGTGGGCGGGGTGCGCTGGTGGAACGTCAAGCATCCGGGCGCGTATGCGGCGGCCCTCGCGGCGGGGCGGTCGCCGGGGGCCGGGCGGGAGCTGCTGTCGGAGGAGGACCGGCGCGTCGAGCGGATCCTGCTGGAGCTGCGGCTCCGGGAGGGGGTGCCGCTGGAGTTGCTGCGGGAGGCGGGGCTGGCGGCTTCTCGGCGGGCGCTGGGGGAGGGCCTGCTGCAGGAGGGGCCGTACGCGCAGGGGCGTGCGGTGCTGACGTTGCGGGGGCGGTTGCTGGCGGATGCGGTGGTACGGGACCTTGTGGACTGATCACCCGTCGGGGTGGAGGTTCCCCACACTGCACTCCATGCGCGTGTTCTGTTCCTAGGGTGCCGCCATGAACGACCGCCAGGTGATCGACTTCTTCGGGACGCTCGACGTCCCCGAGGGTCTCAGGGCCGAGTTGCTGCGAGGCGACATCGTGATGACCAGGTCCCCGGACAGCGTGCACAACCGCACGCTTGCGGACGTCGCGGACGGTGTTCCATGGCCTCGTTGGCAGCGGTTGCAGTGCCAGTACGTCGAGATCCATCAGGAGACGAGCGAGCCCGTCCCCGACCTGGTGGTGCTCGAACGGGGCGCCGGACCGGAGTCCGGTCGGCTCCTGCCGGTCGAAGCGGTCACCATGCTGGCCGAGGTCGTCTCCAGTACCAGCACCCACCGTGACCACGTGGTCAAGCGGTCGATCTACGCGGCCGCAGGTGTACCGGTGTATCTCATCGTTGATCCGATCAGGGCGGAGTGCCTCAGACACTGCTTCTTTCTGTGCTGGACCTCGCCATCCCCACCAGCGCCTTTCCTGTCTATCCCGGCGCCGTGACGAAGTCGATCAGCTCCTCCACCCGCCCCAACAACTCCGGCTCCAGATCCTTGTAAGACCCCACCCGCCCCAGAATCGCCTGCCACACCGCCCCGGTGTTCTCGGACGGCCACCCCAGCGCCCGGCACACCCCCGTCTTCCAGTCCTCCCCGCGCGGCACCTTCGGCCACCCCGCGATCCCCAGGGACGACGGCTTCACCGCCTCCCAGATGTCGATGTACGGGTGACCCACCACCAGGGCGTGCTCGCTGGTCACCGACTCTGCGATGCGCCACTCCTTCGTACCCGGCACCAGGTGGTCGACCAGCACTCCCAGCCGCGCATCCGGACCCGGCGCGAAATCGGCCACGATCGACGGCAGGTCGTCGACACCCTCCAGGTACTCCACCACCACGCCCTCGATGCGCAGGTCGTCGCCCCACACCTTCTCGACCAGCTCGGCGTCGTGCCGGCCCTCCACGTAGATACGGCCGGCGCGGGCGACACGCGCGCGTGCGCCGGGGACGGCGACCGAACCGGATGCCGTACGGGTGGGGCGTACCGGAGCCGCGCCCGACGGCCGTACGAGGGTCACCACCTTGCCCTCCAGCAGGAACCCCCGCGGCTCCAGCGGGAACACCCGGTGCTTGCCGAAGCGGTCCTCCAGGGTGACCGTGCCCGCCTCGCAGCGGATCACCGCGCCGCAGAAACCGGTGCCGGGCTCCTCCACCACCAGGCCCGGCTCCGCCGGGACCTCGGGGACGGGCTTGGGCTTCTTCCAGGGCGGGGTCAGGTCGGCGGAGTACTGGCGCATTCGAGTGACGATAGGAGAAGCCCGGCCGCCATGGAGCACAGATCAGCGCGACACGCCGAAGCGGGCGGCGAGGGCGTCACGCTGGCGTCGTACGAACTCCGCGTCCACCACCGCTCCGTGACCGGGCACGTACAGCGCGTCCTCGCCGCCGAGGTCCAGGAGGCGGTCCAGGGCCGCCGGCCAGTGGGACGGGACGGCGTCCGGGCCCGCCTGCGGTTCGCCGGACTCCTCCACCAGGTCGCCGCAGAAGACCACCTCCCGATCGCCCGGGGACGCGCCCGGCACGAGCACGACCAGGTCGTGGGCCGTGTGCGCCGGGCCCACGTTCGCCAGCAGGACCTGGCGGCCGCCGCCCAGGTCGAGGGTCCACTCGCCGCTCACCTGGTGGCGGGGGCGGGCCAGGGCGTCCACGGCCTCCTGAGCCGACGCCGGATCCAGGCCGTTGCGCACCGCGTCCTCGCGCAGTTCCTCGCGCGCGTGCCGCCCCTCGAACACCGTGTCCACGCCGACCGCGCCGAAGATCTCCGCCCCCGCGAACGCCGCGGCCCCGAGGACATGGTCGAAGTGGGGATGCGTCAGCGCGAGATGAGTCACACGGTGACCCGCGAGCCACTGCGCCTGCGTACGCAACCGCGCGCCCTCCGCGAGGCTCGACCCGGCGTCGACGACCAGCGCGGTGCCGTCCCCGACGACCAGCCCCACCGTGCAGTCCCAGACCGGAAGCCGGCACCGGCCGACCCCGGCCGCCAGCCGCTCCCACCCCAGCTCTTCCCAAGTCACCGTCATACCGCGACGCTAGCGGGGACACCACCGTCCGGCACGGCGGTGCCGGACCGGCCTTGCCCGGGGCGTACCCCACCGCCGTACACTGGCCGGGGACGGCTGGCACTCGGATGGACAGAGTGCCAGGAAAGGCGCCAAGGGAACGACCTCTGGAGGTGTGCGCGAGATGCTGAGTGAACGCAGGCTTCAGGTGTTGCGCGCCATCGTCCAGGACTACGTCGGGACGGAGGAGCCGGTCGGCTCCAAGGCGCTCACCGAGCGGCACAACCTCGGCGTCTCCCCGGCGACCGTCCGCAACGACATGGCGGCCCTGGAGGACGAGGGCTACATCGCCCAGCCGCACACCAGCGCCGGTCGGATCCCGACCGACAAGGGCTACCGGCTGTTCGTCGACAAGCTCGCCGGCGTCAAGCCGATGAGCCCGCCGGAGCGGCGCGCCATCCAGAACTTCCTCGAGGGCGCCGTAGATCTCGATGATGTGGTGGCGCGGACCGTACGGCTGCTGGCGCAGCTCACGCGGCAGGTCGCCGTCGTGCAGTACCCGTCGCTGACCCGGTCCACCGTCCGGCACGTCGAGCTGCTGTCGCTCGCACCCGCGCGCGTGATGCTCGTGCTGATCACGGACACCGGCCGGGTCGAGCAGCGGATGATCGACTGCCCGGCGCCCTTCGGGGAGACCTCGCTCGCGGATCTACGCGCGCGGCTCAACAGCCGGGTCGCGGGGCGGCGCTTCACTGATGTGCCGATGCTCGTCGAGGACCTCCCCGAGGCCTTCGACCTGGAGGACCGCGGCACTGTCTCGACCGTGCTCTCCACCCTCCTGGAGACGCTCGTCGAGGAGAACGAGGAGCGGCTGATGATCGGCGGCACCGCCAATCTCACCCGCTTCGGACATGACTTCCCCCTCACCATCCGCCCCGTCCTGGAGGCCCTCGAGGAGCAGGTCGTGCTCCTCAAACTCCTCGGCGAGGCGAAGGATTCGGGCATGACCGTGCGCATCGGTCACGAGAACGCCCATGAGGGGCTCAACTCCACCTCGGTGGTGTCGGTGGGCTACGGTTCGGGCGGCGAGGCGGTTGCCAAGCTCGGCGTGGTCGGACCGACCCGCATGGATTACCCGGGAACGATGGGAGCGGTACGCGCAGTGGCACGGTACGTCGGACAGATCCTGGCGGAGTCGTAAGTGGCCACGGACTACTACGCCGTTCTCGGCGTGCGTCGCGACGCGTCGCAGGAAGAGATCAAGAAGGCCTTCCGGCGGCTCGCGCGCGAGCTGCACCCGGACGTCAACCCGGATCCGAAGACCCAGGAGCGGTTCAAGGAGATCAACGCCGCTTACGAGGTGCTGTCGGACCCGCAGAAAAAGCAGGTCTACGACCTCGGCGGCGACCCGCTGTCCCAGGCGGGCGGCGCGGGCGCGGGCGGCTTCGGGGCGGGCGGCTTCGGGAACTTCTCGGACATCATGGACGCCTTCTTCGGTACGGCGTCCCAGCGGGGTCCGCGGTCGCGTACGCGGCGGGGCCAGGACGCGATGATCCGGCTGGAGATCGAGCTCGACGAGGCGGCCTTCGGTACGACGAAGGACATCCAGGTCGACACGGCGGTCGTCTGCAACACCTGCAACGGTGAGGGGGCTGCCCCCGGCACCTCCGCGCAGACCTGTGACATGTGCCGCGGGCGCGGTGAGGTGTCGCAGGTGACGCGGTCCTTCCTGGGCCAGGTCATGACGTCCCGGCCGTGTCCGCAGTGCCAGGGCTTCGGGACGGTCGTGCCGACGCCGTGCCCCGAGTGCGCGGGTGACGGGCGGGTGCGGTCGCGCCGGACGCTCACGGTCAAGATCCCGGCCGGTGTCGACAACGGCACGCGGATCCAGCTCGCCGGTGAGGGCGAGGTCGGACCCGGTGGTGGTCCGGCCGGTGACCTGTACGTCGAGATCCATGAAGTCGCGCACCCCATGTTCCAGCGGCGCGGCGACGATCTGCACTGCACGGTGACGATCCCGATGACCGCGGCGGCTCTCGGTACGAAGGTGCCGCTGGAGACGCTGGACGGGCTGGAGGAGGTCGACATCCGGCCGGGTACGCAGTCCGGGCAGTCGATTCCGCTGCACGGGCGGGGTGTCACGCATCTGCGGGGTGGCGGGCGCGGTGACCTCGTCGTGCACGTCGAGGTCACGACGCCGACGAAGCTCGACCCCGAGCAGGAGCGGTTGCTGCGGGAGCTGGCCAAGCTGCGGGGTGAGGAGCGGCCGCAGGGGCAGTTCCAGCCGGGGCAGCAGGGGTTGTTCTCGCGGCTGAAGGATGCGTTCAACGGTCGCTGAGTGGGTGGCTGCGGCGGGCAGTTCCTCGCCCCCGCCGCCCCTACCCGTCCCGTCCCTGGGGGCTGCCGCCCCCAGACCCCCGCTTCGGCCCTGAAGGGGCCTCGTCCTCAAACGCCGGACGGGCTGAGTAAGTGGCGGCGGGGGCGGTAAAACACTGGCCCGTGCCAAGGGGAAGGGCCGATTCGGACTTGTTCGGGGGACGTGACAACATGCCGTCATGTCCTCCGCACTGACCGATCTCTTTCCCCACCCGATCGTGCAGGCCCCCATGGCAGGCGGCGTCTCCGTGCCGCAGCTCGCTGCCGCCGTGTCCGAGGCCGGTGGGCTGGGGTTTCTCGCCGCCGGGTACAAGACGGCCGACGGGATGTACCAGGAGATCAAGCAGCTGCGGGGGCTGACCGGCCGGCCCTTCGGCGTCAATCTGTTCATGCCGCAGCCCGAGTATGCCGACCCCGCCGCCGTGGACGTGTACGCCCATCAGCTGGCCGGCGAGGCCGCCTGGTACGACACCGAGCTCGGCGACCCGGACAGCGGCCGGGACGACGGGTACGAGGCCAAGCTGGCCGTGCTGCTCGACAACCCGGTGCCGGTCGTCTCCTTCCACTTCGGTGTGCCCAGCAGTGACGTGCTGGCGTCCCTCCGGCGCGCCGGAACCTTCACTCTCGTCACCGCCACCACCCCGGACGAGGCCCTCGCCGTGGAGCGGGCCGGTGCCGACGCGGTGATCGTGCAGGGCGTCGAGGCGGGCGGCCATCAGGGGACGCACCGCGACACCCCCGAGACCGACGGCACCGGCATCGGGCTGCTGTCGCTCGTCGCCCAGGTCCGGGAGACCGTGAGCCTCCCCCTGGTCGCCGCCGGCGGCATCATGCGCGGCAGCCAGATCGCCGCCGCCCTCGCCGCCGGCGCCAGTGCCGCCCAGCTCGGGACCGCCTTCCTCGCCACCCCGGAGTCCGGCGCCAACGCCCTGCACAAGCAGGCGCTGACCAACCCCCTGTTCGTACGGACCGAGCTGACGCGCGCGTTCTCCGGGCGGCCGGCCCGTGGCCTCGTCAACCGCTTCATGCGCGAGCACGGGCCCTACGCCCCCGCCGCCTACCCCGAGGTCCACCACCTCACCTCGCCCCTGCGCAAGAAGGCCGCCGCGTCCGGCGACGCGCAGGGCATGGCGCTGTGGGCCGGGCAGGGGCACCGGATGGCCCGCGAACTGCCCGCCGGGCAGCTGGTGGAGGTGCTGGCCGCAGAGCTGGACGCGGCGGCGACAGCGTTGTCTGCCTTTCCCCGAGGGGGTGCGGGGCGATGACGGCTCCCGTTTTCCTGGTCGAGCACTTCGACGCCGCCGGCGGCGGACGGTACGTCCTCGACGGGCCCGAGGGACGGCACGCCGTCTCCGTCAAACGGCTGCGGCCCGGGGAGGCCGTCGTCCTCACCGACGGCAAGGGCCGCTGGGCCGAGTGCGAGGTCGTCGACACCGAGGGCAAGGACCGGCTCGTCGTGCACCTGGGGCCGGTGGCCGAGGAACCCCCGGAGTCGCCCCGGATCACCGTCGTCCAGGCCCTCCCCAAGGGCGACCGCGGCGAGCTGGCCGTCGAGACCATGACCGAGACCGGCGTCGACGCGATCGTGCCCTGGGCGGCGGCCCGGTGCATCACGCAGTGGAAGGGCGAGCGGGGCGCGAAGGCCCTCGGAAAGTGGCGGGCCACCGCCCGCGAGGCCGGCAAGCAGTCCCGGCGCGTGCGCTTCCCGGAGGTCGCGGACGCCGCCACGACCAAGCAGGTTGCGGCACTTCTCGCCAAGGCCGACTTCGCCGCCGTACTCCACGAGAGCGGTGGCGAGCCGCTGGCCACCGTCGAACTCCCCGCCGAGGGTGAGATCGTGCTCGTCGTCGGGCCCGAAGGGGGCGTGTCGCCCGAGGAGTTGGCGTTGTTCGAGGAGGCGGGGGCGAAGGCGTACGTCCTCGGCCGTACCGTGCTGCGTACGTCGACCGCCGGGACCGCCGCGGCCGCCGTGCTCCTCGCCCGCACCGGGCGCTGGTCCTGACCCCGGAGGGGACGCCTTGGAACTCGCACAAGTCCGGCTGCTCGTCAGCGACTTCGCCGCCTGCTACCGCTTCTACGCCGACGTCCTCGGCCTCAAGCCGCAGTCGGGCGCGGCGGAGGGGCCGTACGAGAAGTTCAGCCCCACCGCCGGCTCGGCCGGCATCGCCCTCCAGGACCGGGCGATGATGGCCGAGGTCCTGGGCGAGCTGGGAGACGCGGCCAGCGGACACCGCTCGCTGGTGGTGCTGCGCGTCGACGACCTGGACGCCTACTGCGAGCAGGTCACCTCCCGCGGCGGGACCCTCCTGCACGGCCCGGCCCCCATGACCGACCGGATGCGGGTCGCCCACCTCAAGGATCCGGAGGGGAACCTGGTGGAACTGCAGGAGTGGCTGCAGCTGCGCGCCTGATCCGGTTGCGGGAGTGGCCGTATGCGCTCTACCGCGTCGGCCGGGACAGTGGCAGGCTGCCCTCCATGGGGGCATTCAGGAGGATTTGGGGTCGCCCGCGAGCGGCGCGTGCGGCAGGCGTGGTGGGTCTCGCCGTGGTCGCGGTCGGCGGGGCGGTCGCCTGTGATCCGGGCGGGTTGAGCAGTGCGACCGTGGCGTTCACGACCGACCAGACGGTGACCAAGGAGCTGGAGCGGCAGAAGGCCGACGTGCAGTGGCTCAACTGCACGGGCTCGTACGAGGACGCCAAGGGCGGCTCCGCCGCCCCGACGGCGAGCGAGAACACCGTGGTCAAGGTCGACTGCGAGGGCGAGACCAAGGACGGCAAGGACATCACCGTCACCGGCAGGATCACCCGGGCCGTCAGCGGCTCCTGTGTGCGCGGCGACCTCGTCGCCAAGGTCGGCGGCAAGGAGTGGTTCCACGTGAACGGGCTGGGCAACTGCAACGCCACGCCCTCGCCCGTCAACCCGGGCGGCGGAGGACAGCAACCGGGGCCCACCGTCACGGTCACCGTCACCAAGACCGTCTACTGCCAGCAACACCCGAACTGCTGGCCGGAGGGCAAGTGAGCGTATCCGGAGGGGAGTTGGGCAAGTGATCCAAAGGCCTGTCCCTCGACGCCGCCCCTGCTTATGGTGATCGGGTGACTCAGTCCGCGACGCCCGGATCGTCTTCGTATCTCCGGTATCCGCATCTGCACGGCGATCTGGTCGCCTTCACCGCCGAGGACGACGTGTGGCTCGCCCCGCTCGACGGCGGCCGGGCCTGGCGGGTCAGCGCCGACAACGTGCCGGTCAGCCTGCCGCGCATCTCGCCCGACGGTACGACCGTCGCCTGGACCTCCACCCGCGACGGCGCCCCCGAGGTGCACATCGCGCCGGTCGACGGCGGGCCCTCCAAGCGCCTCACGCACTGGGGCAGTTGGCAGACCCGGGTGCGCGGCTGGACCCCCGACGGCCAGGTCCTCGCGATCAGCGCCCAGGGCCAGGCGGGCGGCCGCCGCACCTGGGCCCACACGGTCCCGCTCGACGGCGGACCGGCCACCACGCTGCCGTACGGCCCCGTCGCCGATGTCGTGCACGGGCCGCACCTCGTGCTCGCGTCCGCGCCCATGGGGCTGGAGGCGGCGCGCTGGAAGCGGTACCGGGGCGGCACGGCGGGCAAGTTGTGGATCGATACCCAGGGGGAGGGTGACTTCGTACGGCTGCACGAGGAGCTGGACGGGAACCTCGAGTACCCCGTGTGGGTGGGCGAGCGGATCGCCTTTCTCTCCGACCACGAGGGCGTGGGGGCCGTGTACTCGTCCCTCGCCGATGGCTCCGAGCTACGGCGGCACACTCCTGTCGACGGCTTCTACGCCCGGCACGCGGCCGGCGACGGCACCCGCGTCGTCTACTCCTGTGCCGGTGAACTGTGGCTCCTCGACGACCTCGACGGGGCCGAGCCGCGCCGGCTCGACATCCGGCTCGGCGGGCAGCGCACCGACCGGCAGCCGTACCCGCTGAACGCCGCGCGCGCCTTCGGGGAAGCGGCGCCCGACCACACCGCGCGCGGCAGCGCGGTCGCCGTCCGGGGCGCCGTGCACTGGGTCACCCACCGCTCCGGTCCCGCCCGTGCGCTCGCCGCCGAGCCCGGCGTACGGGCCCGACTGCCGCGCGCCTTCCGTACGGAGGGCGAGGACTGGGTCGTATGGGTGACGGACGCCGAGGGCGACGACGCGCTGGAGTTCGCGCCGGCGACCGGCCTCGCCCCCGGGGCCACTCCGCGCAGGCTCGCCGCCGGGCAGCTGGGCCGCGTCCTGGAGCTCGCCATGGCACCCGACGGGAGCCGGGCGGCAGTCGCCGCGCACGACGGGCGGCTGCTGCTCGTCGAACGGGAGACCGGCGAGGTGCGCGAGGTCGACCGCAGCGAGGACGGGGACGTCTCCGGGCTCGTCTTCTCACCCGACTCGGCCTGGCTGGCCTGGTCGCACCCCGGCCCGCGCCCCCTGTGCCAGCTCAAGCTCGCCAACACCACCGACCTGTCGGTGTCCGAGGCGACCCCGCTGCGCTTCCAGGACTACGCGCCGGCGTTCACGCAGGACGGCAAGCACCTCGTCTTCCTGTCGACGCGGGCCTTCGACCCGGTCTACGACGAGCACGTCTTCGACCTGGCCTTCGTGGTCGGCTCGCGCCCACACCTGATCACCCTCGCCGCGACCACCCCGTCCCCCTTCGGCCCGCAGCGTCACGGCCGTCCCTTCGACGCGCCCGACAAGGACGAGACACCCGACAGCGAAGGCACCCCGACCACCCGCATCGACCTCGAAGGACTCGCCGACCGGATCGTGCCGTTCCCGGTCGAGGCCGCCCGCTACACCAACCTGCGGGCCGCGAAGGACGGCGTGCTGTGGCTGCGGCACCCGGTGCGCGGCGCGCTCGGCGCCTCCCGGGCCACGCCCGACGACCCCGAGCCCAAGACCGAGCTGGAGCGCTACGACCTTCTCCAGCGGCGCGTCGAGCATCTCGCCGACGACGCCGACCACTTCGAGGTCAGCGGCGACGGCAAGCGGGTGCTGCTGTGGACGGACAGCAGGCTCAAGGTCGTCCCGAGCGACCGGCGTGCCTCGGGCGACGAGGACAGCGACACGAACATCACCGTGGACCTGACCCGCGTACGGCAGCGGGTCGACCCGTCGGCCGAGTGGCGGCAGATGTTCGAGGAGATGGGCCGCATCATGCGGGACCACTTCTGGCGGCCGGACATGAACGGCGTGGACTGGCCGGGCGTGCTGGACCGCTACCGCCCCCTCCTCGACCGGGTGGCGACCCACGACGACCTGATCGACCTGCTGTGGGAGGTGCAGGGCGAGCTGGGCACCTCCCACGCGTACGTCGCACCGCGCGGCGGGTACGGCGGCGGGGCCCGGCAGGGCCTGCTCGGCGCGGACATCTCCCGCCACCCGGACGGAAGTTGGCGCATCGACCGCATCCTCCCCTCGGAGACCTCCGACCCCGAGGCACGCGCGCCGCTGGCCGCACCCGGGGTCGCGGTGCGGGCCGGGGACGCGATCGTGGCCGTGGCCGGAGTGCCGGTGGATCCGGTGACCGGACCCGGGCCGCTGCTCGTCGGTACGGCGGGCAAGGCGGTGGAGCTGACGATCTCGCCGGCGGGCGGCGGGGACGTACGGCACGCGGTGGTGATCCCGATCGCGGACGAGCAGCCGCTGCGGTACCACGCGTGGGTGGCGGACCGGCGGGCGTACGTCCACGAGAAGTCCGGCGGCCGGCTCGGCTATCTGCACGTGCCGGACATGCAGGCGCCCGGGTGGGCCCAGATCCACCGTGACCTGCGGGTCGAGGTGGCGCGTGAAGGCCTCGTCGTGGACGTCCGCGAGAACGGCGGCGGGCACACCTCGCAGCTCGTCGTGGAGAAGCTGGCACGGCGGATCGTGGGCTGGGAACTGCCGCGCGGCATGCGCCCGTACAGCTATCCGGTGGACGCGCCGCGCGGCCCCGTGGTGGCCGTGGCGAACGAGTTCTCCGGGTCCGACGGGGACATCGTCAACGCGGCGATCAAGGCGCTGGGCCTCGGCCCGGTGGTGGGGACGCGGACCTGGGGCGGCGTGATCGGCATCGACAGCCGCTATCACCTGGTCGACGGCACCCTGATCACCCAGCCGAAGTACGCCATCTGGCTGGACGGCTACGGCTGGGACGTGGAGAACCACGGCGTGGACCCGGACGTGGAGGTAGTGCAGCGGCCGCAGGACTGGGTGGCGGGGCGGGACACGCAGCTGGACGAGGCGGTGCGGATCGCGTTGGAGGCGCTGGAGGAACGGCCCGCTAAAACGCCGCCTGGTCTGCCCACCTAGGGGCGCGGGGAACTGCGCGATCAACCCCCACGCACTAGCACCCGACGACGATACGATGCCCCCCGTAATGCCACCCGCTCAACCCCCGGAGGGAACATGGCAGGGGAGCCGCAGGACGACTGCTTGTTCTGCAAGATCGTCGAGGGGCATGTTCCGGCGACCATCGTGCGGGAGACGGACACGACCGTCGCGTTCCGGGACATCAACCCCCAGGCGCCCACCCACGTCCTGGTCATTCCCAAGGCGCACTACCGGGATGCCGCCGCCCTCGCCGCCGCCGAACCGACCCTCGCCGCGGACGTCCTGCGGGAGGCCCAGGCCGTCGCCGACGAGGACAAGCTGGAGAGCTACCGGATCGTCTTCAACACCGGCGCCGGCGCCGGGCAGACCGTCTGGCACGCCCACGCCCACATCCTCGGCGGCCGTGGCCTGCAGTGGCCCCCCGGGTAACCAGCCGTGTCCGTACGTGAATTGGTCGTCCTCGGGACGGCGAGCCAGGTCCCGACCCGGCACCGCAACCACAACGGGTATCTGCTGCGCTGGGACGGCGAGGGCATCCTCTTCGACCCGGGCGAGGGTACGCAGCGGCAGATGCTGCGGGCCGGGGTCGCGGCTCACGACCTGAACCGGATCTGCATCACCCACTTCCACGGGGATCACTCGCTGGGCCTCGCCGGGGTCATCCAGCGGATAAATCTCGACAAGGTTCCGCACCCGGTCACCGCCCACTACCCGCGATCCGGCCGGCGCTTCTTCGACCGCCTGCGCTACGCCACCGCCTACCGCGAAACCGTCGACATCGCGCAGGTGCCGGTCAGCGAGGACGGCGTCATCGCCGACACCGGCGCCTACACGCTCCACGCCGCCCGGCTGTCGCACCCCGTCGAGTCGTACGGCTATCGCCTCGTCGAGCCAGACGGGCGCCGCATGCTGCCCGAACGGCTCGCAGCGCACGGCATCAAGGGGCCGGACGTCGGGCGGCTCCAGCGGGAAGGGGAGCTCGAAGGTGTCACCCTCCAGGACGTCAGCGAGGTGCGGCGCGGGCAGCGGTTCGCGTTCGTCATGGACACCCGGCTGTGCGACGGGGTGTACACCCTCGCCGAGGGCTGCGACATGCTCGTCATCGAGTCCACCTTCCTGGACGAGGACATCGAACTCGCCGTCGAGCACGGCCACCTGACCGCCGCTCAGGCCGCCCGCGTCGCCCGCGACTGCGGCGTACGGCATCTCGTGCTCACCCACTTCAGCCAGCGCTACACCGAGCCGGACGAGTTCGAACGGCAGGCGCGGGCCGCCGGTTTCGACGGGGAGCTGACGGTCGCGCACGATCTGCTGCGGGTGCCGCTTCCGAAGCGTCGGTGAAACGGCCGTACGATGCTTTGATGCCCCTCCCCAAAGCAGAACTGCACCTCCATATCGAAGGCACGCTGGAGCCGGAGCCGGCGTTCGAGCTCGCCGCGCGCAACGGCGTCGAGCTGCCGTACGCCGACACGGACGAGCTGCGCAAGGCGTACCAGTTCGAGGATCTCCAGTCCTTTCTGAACCTGTACTACGAGCTCATGGCCGTCCTGCGCACCGAGCAGGACTTCACCGACCTCGCGAACGCCTACCTCGCCCGCGCCGCCGCCCAGGGCGTGCGGCACGCGGAGATCTTCTTCGACCCGCAGGCGCACACCAAGCGCGGGCTGGAGCTGGGCACGGTCGTCGAGGGGCTGTGGCGGGCGCTGGGCAGCAGCGAGGCGAACCACGGCGTCTCCACCCGGCTCATCATGTGCTTCCTGCGCGACGACTCCGCCGAGTCGGCCATGGAGACACTCCGCGCCGCCGAGCCGTATCTCGACCGGATCACCGGCGTCGGCCTCGACTCGGCCGAGGTCGGGCACCCGCCGGTGAAGTTCCGCGAGGTCTACGAGGCCGCCGCCGCGCTCGGCCTGCGCCGCGTCGCGCACGCCGGCGAGGAGGGGCCGCCCGCCTACATCACCGAGGCCCTCGACATCCTCGGTGTCGAGCGCGTCGACCACGGGCTGCGGTGCATGGAGGACCCGGCGCTGGTCGAGCGGCTGGTGCGGGAGCGGATGCCGCTGACGCTGTGTCCCCTCTCGAACGTCCGGCTGCGCACCGTCGACACCCTCGCCGACCACCCCCTGCCCGCCATGCTCGACGCCGGGCTCCTGTGCACCGTCAACTCCGACGACCCCGCCTACTTCGGCGGGTACGCCGGCGACAACTTCGACGCCGTACGACAGACCCTCGGCCTGCCCGACGAACGGCTCCGCGAACTCGCCCGCAACTCGTTCCTCGCCTCGTTCCTGGAGGACGACGAGGAGCGGCGGGCGCGGTATCTGGCCGAGGTGGAGGCGTACGAGTTCACGTAGCCGCGGCCCTCAGCAGGCTCGCGTCGAACGCCGGGCGCCAAGGCGACGGACGCTAACGCCAGTGCACCGCTCCGCCCGCCGCATGCGACGTCGTCTCGATCTTCGCCCTGATCTCCCGCATCACCGCGACGATCCGCTCCTCGTGCCCCGCCGACAGCCGGGCCACCGGCACCGAGCAACTGATCGCGTCCTGGGCGGGGGCGTCGTAGCGCAGGGCGAAGCCGAAGCCGACGATGCCGAGGACGCCCTCCTCGCGGTCGACCGCATAGCCGCGCGCCCGCACTTCGGCGAGGTCCGCCGCGAGGGAGTCCCGGGTGGTGTGGGAGTTGGGGGTGAGGGCCTGGTACGGGCCCTCGGGGAGGTCGTCGTCGGGGCGTTCGGCCAGCAGCGCCTTGCCGAGGGCGCCCACGTGGGCCGGGAGGCGGCGGCCGACGCGGCTGATCGTCCTGAGGTATTCGTGCGACTCGCGCGTCGCCAGATAGGCCACGTCCCGGCCGTCCAGCCGCCCCATGTGGATCGTCTCGCCCAGCGCCTCGGACGCCTCGTCGAGATACGGGCGTACGACGCGCACGCGCGGGTCGGGGTCGAGGTAGCCGGTGCCGGTGAGCAGGGCGTGGATGCCGATGCCGTAGAGCGAGCCGGTGACGTCCGTGCGGACCCAGCCGCGGGAGATCAGGGTCTGCAGCAGCGCGTACATGGAGCTGCGCGGCACCTCCAGCGCGTCGGCCAGCTCCTGGAGGCGTGCCGGGCGGTCGCCGCGCGCGGCGAGGAGCTCCAGCAACTCGACCGTCCGCGCCGCGGACTTCACCTCACGGACGCCGCCTTTCTCCGACATGGGCCGATCGTAATCGGCGGGACCGTGCCATTGACGGTCACGGTTCGCGTACCTAGCCTCTATTCCCATATGTGGATGACGTCTACATCGGGAGATGAGAGGAGTCGCCGGTGAACCTCACGATCACCGATGTCCGCCTGACGCCGATCCTGGTCGCCGACCCGCCGCTGCTGAACACCCAGGGGGTGCATCAGCCGTACACGCCCCGGCTGATCGTGGAGGTCGTGACGGCCGACGGGATCACCGGCGTCGGCGAGACATACGGGGACACCAAGTACCTGGAACTCGCCCGGCCGTTCGCGGAGAAGCTGATCGGGCGTCAAGTCGGGGATCTCAACGGCCTGTTCGTCCTCGCGGACGAGGTGACCGTCGATCGGTCCCGGGTGTCCGGGCAGGTCGACGTCGGCGGGCTGCGTGGCGTCCAGACCGCCGACAAGCTGCGGCTGTCCGTCGTCTCCGGCTTCGAGGTGGCCTGCCTCGACGCGCTCGGCAAGGCGCTCGGGCTGCCGGTGCACGCGCTGCTCGGCGGCAAGGTGCGGGACGCGGTCGAGTACAGCGCGTACCTGTTCTACAAGTGGGCCGACCACCCGGAGGGCGTCCGCGCGGAGAAGGACGACTGGGGCGCCGCCCTCGACCCGGCCGGAGTCGTCGAGCAGGCGCGGAAGTTCACCGAGCGGTACGGGTTCACCTCGTTCAAGCTCAAGGGCGGCGTCTTCGCGCCGGACGAGGAGATCGCGGCCGTACGGGCACTCGCGGAGGCCTTTCCCGGGCACCCGCTGCGGCTCGACCCCAACGGGGCGTGGTCCGTGGAGACCTCGCTGAAGGTGGCGCGGGAGCTCGGGGACGTCCTCGAGTACCTGGAGGACCCGACGCTCGGTACGGCCGCGATGGCCGAGGTCGCCGCGCGGACCGGGGTGCCGCTGGCGACCAACATGTGCGTGACGACGTTCGCCGAGATCAAGGAGGCGTTCACCGAGGACGCCGTCCAGGTCGTCCTCTCCGACCACCACTACTGGGGTGGGCTGCGCAACACCCTGCAGCTGGCGGCGATCTGCCGGACCTTCGGCGTCGGGGTGTCCATGCACTCCAACACCCATCTGGGCATCTCCCTGGCCGCGATGACCCACGTGGCGTCGACCGTCCCGAACCTCCACCACGCCTGCGACTCCCACTACCCCTGGCAGTCCGAGGACGTCCTGACCGAGCGCCTCACCTTCGACGGCGGCAAGGTCGCCGTACCGGACGCACCCGGCCTCGGTGTCGAGCTGGACCGCGACCGGCTGGCGGAGCTGCACCGGCGGTGGCTGGATGACGACGGCTCGCTGCGGGACCGCGACGACGCGGCGGCGATGCGGATCGCCGACCCGGGGTGGGTGACGCCCTCGGTGCCTCGCTGGTAGCCACGGGTACCGGTGCCTCGCCGGTGACCGGCGCAGGGGGCCCGGGCAGGATCGCGGGGCGTAGTCGCTGATCCGGTGGCGTTGTCGGTGGCGTGGTGCACACTGGCCAGATCAGTACCACGTCAGGGAGCGCACCGTGACCACGCCCACCGTGACCGACGGAAAGGGACCCTCGCCCCAGGGGACGTCGTCCATGACAGGGGGACCGTACCGCCGGGCCCAGGTCGACCCCCTCGCCGGCCTGCGCACGCCCGGCGACCCGCCCTGGGACGTGTACCTCACGGGCACGGTGTTCCTCGACATCATCTTCACCGGCCTCGACTCGGCCCCGGTGCGCGGGACCGAGTCCTGGGCGCGCGGGATGGGGTCGAGCCCCGGCGGTGTGGCGAACATGGCCACCGCACTGGCCCGCCTCGGCCTGAGGACGTCGCTCGCGGCGGCCTTCGGCGACGACCACTACGGCGACTACTGCTGGGACGCGCTGGAGCAGGGCGAGGGCATCGACCTCTCGCCGTCGCGCCGGGTGCCGGGCTGGCACTCGCCGGTGACGGTGTCGATGGCGTACGAGGGCGAGCGCACGATGGTCTCCCACGGTCACGAGCCGCCCCCGGAGGAGCCGGCGCCGGACTGCCCCCCACGCGCGCGTGCCGCCGTCGCCTCCCTGGTGCCGGGCAAGCGGGCCCCCTGGATCGCGCAGGCCGCGAGCAAGGGCACCCGCATCTTCGCCGACGTCGGCTGGGACGACACGGGGGCGTGGGACCTGGCGGGGCTGGCCGACCTGGAGCACTGCGAGGCGTTCCTGCCGAACGCGGCGGAGGCCATGCGGTACACGGGCACCGAGTGCCCCCGGGAGGCGGCCCACGCCCTCACCGCACACGTCCCGGTCGCGGTGGTCACCCTCGGCGCGGAGGGGGCGTACGCCGTGGACGGCCGGACCGGCGAGACGGCCGTGGTCCCCGCGATCGCGGTGGAGGCCCTCGACCCGACCGGCGCCGGGGACGTCTTCGTCGCCGGCTTCGTCGCGGGCACCCTCGCCGACTGGCCCCTGGCGGACCGCCTCGCCTTCGCGGGCCTGACGGCGGCGCTCTCCGTCCAGGAGTTCGGGGGGTCGCTGTCGGCGCCCGGCTGGTCGGAGATCGGCGGGTGGTGGCGCAAGGTGCAGTCGCTTCAGGCACAGGACCCGGAGGCCCTGCGCCGGTACGCGTTCCTGGCGGACCTGGTGCCGGAGGAGGACACGAGACCGTGGCCGCTGCGGCGGGCGGTCCCGACGATCGGGTTCCGGCGGTCGGCGTGACGTGACCGCCGGTGTCAGCCGGGTGTGGCAGCCGGTGTCAGCTGGGCGGCGTGATCGCCGGTGTCAGCCGGCCGTGACCGCCTGTGTCAGCTGGGTGTGGCCGGCGTCAGCACCACGAAGTCCGCGTTCGCCGGGTCGAGACAGACGGCCAGCCGCCCGACCCCCTCGGCGTCCTCCGGCCCCATCTGCACGCTGCCGCCGTTCTCGGTGACCTTGGCGACCGCGGCGTCGCAGTCGGGGACGTTGAAGACGGGATGCCAGTACGGCCGCCCGTTCGCCAGCGCGAGGTTCTCCTTCGGCAGCTCCATGAGCCCGCCCTGCATACGCTCCTCGGGAAGCCCCTCAGGCGTGATGAGGGTGTACGCGCCCCCGCCACCCGGCAGCTCCATGTCGCTGTACTGCCAGCCGAAGACACCGCCGTAGAACTCCTTCGCGGCTGCGGCGTCGCTCGTGTACAGCTCGGTCCACGACAGCGACCCCGGCGCGTCCGCCAGCTCGAAGCCCGAGTTCTTCCCCGGCTGCCACACGGCGAACTGGCCGCCCAGCGGGTCGTTGTACTGCGCCATCCGACCCCAGTCGTCGAGATCCCGCGGCGCCACCCGCACCGTGCCGCCGGCACGCTCCACCGCCTGGGTCGTGGCGTCCGCGTCGGTGACGGTGAAGTAGATCATCCACGCCGAGCGCGCCCCCTCCTCGGTGAGTTTGCCCAGCCCGGCGACGGTCTTGCCGTCCTTCTTGAACATCCCGCCTTCGAAGTCCTCCGCCTCACCCATGGACTCGTACTCCCAGCCGAGCACCGCGCCGTAGAAGGCCGCGGCGGCCCGGACGTCGGGAGCACCGAGGTCGAGCCAACAGGGGGAGCCGGGGGAGAGGTCGGTGGTGATCATGACGATGCCCTTCCGCAGATCCTGTACGACCTCAGCGTGACACCGGCCACCGACACTCGCCTGTCGGATGCTCCCGGCTCCCGGGGAGGGCGCGTCAGCCCGCCGTCACCGTCGTACGCACCGCGCCGTCCGGCCCCGCCACCAGCACCGGCGTTCCCGGCCCGCCCAGATCCCGCACCGCCGCCCGGTCCTCCGCCGACGCCGACTCCGCCTCCGTCACCACCGCCGCCGCCTCCAGCGACGTGGCCCCGGACGCCACCGCCATCGCCACAGCCGTCTGCAGCGCGCTCAGCTTCAGGGACTCCAGGGCGACGGTCCCGGCGACATACGTACGGCCGGTCTCGTCCCGCACGGCCGCCCCCTCGGGCACACCGTTGCGGGCCCGCGCGGAACGGGCCAGGGTGACGATCTTGCGGTCCTCGGGGTCAAGCGCACTGTTGTCGGTCATGACCTGAGCATACGAACCGGAGCCCGCCCTACCCGGCCACGGGGTACATCGCCCCCCGCCGCCCCTCGGGCGACGCGAGCCACTGAAGCTTCGCCGCCGTGTTCGCCTCGTCCAGCGGCGTGTGCAGCACGATCGACAGATCCGGCCGCGCCGGCATCTGCATCACGCTCGACTCCAGACGCAGCAGTCCGACCAGCGGATGATCCAGCTCCTTGCGGATCTGCCCGGCATCCTCGATGTCCCGCCGCTCCCACAGCTCGGTGAACTCCGGGCTGGACGCCTTCGCCTCGGCCAGCACGGCCTGGAACCCCTCGTCGTCGGGCGAGGCCGAGCACACGGCACGGAACTGGGCCACGACCGTACGGGCGTTGTCGTCCCAGGTCTGCGACCGCGACCGGTACATCGGATCCGTGAAGAAGTCGATCAGGCAGTTCCACCTCTTGCCGGGCCGCATCCCGAGCACCGTCGCGGCGGCGTCGTTGTACAGCACGCCGTTGTAGTACTTGTCCATGATGTGCGCCGGATACGGCATCCACGCGTCGATCAGCCGCCGCAGCCCGTCGCACATGTCCCGCTTCTCGGGCGCCACTTCGGGCGCCGGCGGATTCATCCCGGCCAGCAGGTACAGATGCCGGCGCTCGGCGTTGCTCAGCCGCAGCACCCGGGCCACCGAGTCCAGCACCTGCGGCGACACCGAGATGTCCCGCCCCTGCTCCAGCCACTGGTACCAGGACGCGCCCACCCCGGCGAGCACGGCGACCTCCTCCCGCCGCAACCCCGGCGTACGGCGCCGCGCTCCGCCGTCCGGCAGACCCGCCTGCGCCGGTGTCACCCGGGCCCGTCTGCTCCTCAGGAACTCGCGCAGCTCCTGCCGCCGTCCGCTCTTCAGCGTGCCCTCGGACACGTACAAATCCCCCTCGTCCTCTGGCTGGTGGTGCCACCACCAGGACAACTTCCCGCTCCCCACGGCTATTCCGAAGCCAGCACTCTCTTGCCCATGGCGATCGACACCGACCTCACCCACCCCGCGTCCCCACCGCTCGACACCCCCCGGACCCCCCGGCTGTCGACGCGCGACAAGCTCGTCCTGTTCGTCCTGTGCGCCGCCCAGTTCATGGTCGCGCTCGACTTCTCCGTCCTGAACGTCGCCCTCCCTGTCCTCGGCGCGGACCTGGGCATGAGCCAGTCGGCGCTGCAGTGGGCGGTCACGGCGTTCGCGCTGCCGTCCGGTGGCTTCCTGCTCCTCTTCGGCCGCATCGGCGACCTCTACGGCCGCCGCAAGCTGTTCCTCACCGGCCTCGCCCTGTTCGCCGCGGCCTCGGCGCTCGCGACGTTCGCCTGGGACCCGGCGTCGTTCCTCGCCGGACGCGCCCTGCAGGGCCTCGGCGCGGCGGTCATCGTCCCGACGGGCATGTCCCTGCTGACCACCACCTTCACCGAGGGCCCCGCCCGGGACCGCGCCCTCGGCATCTCCGGGACGCTGATGTCCCTCGGCTTCACCATCGGCATGGTCGCGGGCGGTGTCCTGACCGACGCGTTCGGCTGGCGCTCCACGATGGGCCTGCTCACGGTCTGCGCCCTGGTGGTCCTGCCGCTCGCGCCCGCCCTGCTGCCCGAGTCCCGCACCCCGCAGCGCCCGCACCTGGACGTACCCGGCGCGATCACCGTCACCGGCGGTCTGCTCTCCCTGATCTACGCCCTGACGACGGCCGCCGACCACGGCTTCGCCCGCGCCGACGTCATCACGACCCTCGTCGCGGGCCTCGCGCTCCTCACGGCCTTCGCGGTCGTCGAGTCCCGCACCGAGGCACCCTTGGTCTCCCTGCCCATGCTGCGCCGCCGCACGGTGGCGTGGGGCAACCTGGGCGGGCTGGTCACCTTCTCGATGATGTCGACGGTGGTCTTCGTCCTCACCCTGTACCTGCAGGAGATCCTGCGTCTGTCGGCCTGGGAGACGGGCCTGGTCTTCGGCTTCCAGGGCGTGATGTCGGTGATCGCGGGCTCGCTGACCCCCCGGTTCATCAGCCGGCTGGGCGCCCGCCGCACCCTGGTCGTCTCGCTCACCGGTCAGGGCGCCTTCATCGTCGCCCTGCTCTTCCTGAACGCCCACACCTGGTCCGTCTGGCTCGCCACCGCCGCCGTCTCGCTGGCGAGCATGTTCCACCTGGGCGCGATCATCTCCTACGGCCTGACGGTCACCTCCGGCGTCCCCGACGAGGAACAGGGCCTGGCCACCGGCCTGGTCACCTCGACCCAGCAGGTCGGCATCACGATCGGCATCCCCCTGCTGGGCGTCCTCGCGACAACCTCCGACAACCTGCTGACCGGCACCCGCACGGTGATGGGCATCGACGCGGCGATCGTCCTGGCCACGGCCGCACTGGTGGCGGTGGGGCTCGGCACGGCGTCCCGCCGCGGGAACAGGACCCGGGCCTGACGGGGGTGGGCCCGAGGGGCGTCCCGCGCGACCGACGACGGCTCATCACGCCGGTCGGTTCGTGCGGGACGCCCCACCCGTGCGCGGCGCCGACTGCGATCCGGGGTGGGGTGCAGGGCCTGTCGAACCGGGAGAGTCAGGCGCGGTCGAGGCGAAGCCGGTCGGCTCTCGGCAGACCGGCCACGACCAGGTCGTACGAGTCCTCGATGAGCTCCCGGACAACGCGGTCCGGGAGCTCGCCGTCGACCGTCACCGTGTTCCAGTGCCGCTTGTTCATGTGGTAGCCGGGCGCGATCAGGCCGGGATGCTCGCCGCGCAGCCGGATCGCGTCCTCCGGATCGCACTTGAGGTTGACCTTCAGGGGCCGGGCGTCGATCCAGCTCAGGGCGAACATCTTGCCCTGGACCTTGAAGACGGAGATCTCCGGGCTGAACGGGAAGTCCTCGACCGCGGCGTTGAAGGACAGGCAGAAGTCGCGCAGTTCCTCGGGGCTCACTCCGCCTTCGCCTCCTCCTCGTCCGGCGCCACCGCCGGGACCAACGGCTCGACGAGGACCGTCACGATCTTGTTCCGGCGGCCGGCCGCCGCCTCCGCCGTCAGCCGCAGCGCACGGCCGTCGGGCAGGTCGACCACGGACGACGCCCCGGCGATCGGCACCCGGCCCAGCGCCTTCGCCAGCAGCCCGCCGACCGTCTCCACGTCCTCGTCGTCGTACTCGTCGAGCCCGTACAGCTCGCCCAGGTCGGTGATGTCCAGACGGGCGGTGACCCGGTAGCGGTCCTCGCCGAGGTCCTCCACCGGCGGCAGCTCACGGTCGTACTCGTCGGTGATCTCGCCGACGATCTCCTCGAGGATGTCCTCGATGGTGACGATGCCCGCGGTGCCGCCGTACTCGTCGATGACGACGGCGACGTGATTGCGCTCCTTCTGCATCTCGCGCAGCAGGTCACCGGCGTTCTTGGTGTCGGGCACGAAGAACGCGGGCCGCATCGCCGTCGACACCAGCTCGCTCTCCGCGTCCCGGCTGATGTGCGTCTTGCGGGCCAGATCCTTCAGATACACGATCCCGACGACGTCGTCCTCGCTCTCCCCGACGACCGGGATACGGGAGAACCCGGAGCGCAGCGCGAGCGTGAGCGCCTGGCGGATCGTCTTGTAGCGCTCGATGACGACCAGGTCGGTGCGCGGAACCATGACCTCGCGCACCAGCGTGTCGCCCAGCTCGAAGACCGAGTGCACCATCCGGCGCTCGTCGTCCTCGATCAGCTGCTCCTGCTCGGCGAGGTCGACCAGCGCGCGCAGCTCCGCCTCGGAGGCGAAGGGGCCGCGGCGGAAGCCCTTGCCGGGGGTGAGCGCGTTGCCGATGAGGATCAGCAGCGACGGGATCGGGCCCATGATCCGCGCGAGCGGCAGCAGCACATACGCCGCCGCCGTCGCCGTGTTCAGCGGATGCTGGCGGCCGATGGTGCGCGGGGAGACGCCGACGGCGACGTACGACACCAGGACCATGACGCCGATCGCGGCGAGCAGCGCCTGTGTGGTGCCGTCGATCGCTATCAGGCACGCGTACGTCACCAGCGCGGCGGCGGCCATCTCGCAGGCCACGCGCACCAGCAGCGCCACGTTCAGATAGCGGGTCGGGTCGGCGGCGACGAGCGCGAGCTTGTCACTGCCGCGGCGGCCGCTGCGTACGGCTTCCTCCGCGCGGAAGCTGGAGACGCGCGCCAGGCCCGCCTCCGCGCAGGCGGCGAGCCAGGCCACGACCACCAGGGCGATCGCACCGGAGACGAGGGGGAGGCTCATGACACGGTCGGGGCCGGCGACGGACCCGTCAGGCCCTTCTCCGAACGCCAGCCGTCCACGATGGCGGCCTGCAGACCGAACATCTCGGCCTTCTCGTCGGGCTCCTCATGGTCGTACCCGAGCAGATGCAGCACCCCATGGACGGTGAGCAGTTGGAGCTCCTCGTCCATGGAGTGCTGGGTGGGCGCCTCGGCCCCCTGCTTGGCGGCGACCTCCGGGCACAGCACGATGTCCCCGAGGAGCCCCTGCGGCGGCTCGTCGTCGTCCTTCGACGGCGGCCGGAGCTCATCCATCGGGAAGGACATGACATCCGTCGGCCCCGGCAGGTCCATCCACTGGATGTGGAGCTGCTCCATGGCGTCGGCGTCCACGACGATCACCGAGAGCTCGGAGAGCGGGTGGATGCGCATCCGCGCGAGTGCGTAGCGGGCGATGTCGAGGATCGCCTGCTCGTCGACCTCGGTTCCGGACTCGTTGTTGACGTCGATCGACATGGTGCTGCTCGGTCTCTACTTCCCCTTGTGCCCGGACTTGCTCCGGCTCTGCCCCTTGTGGCCGCCGTTCTGGGTGCCGTGCTTGGTGTCGTACTTCTCGTACGCGTCGACGATACGGCCGACCAGCTTGTGCCGGACGACATCGTGCGACGACAGCCGGGAGAAGTGGACGTCCTCGACGCCCTCCAGGATGTCCTGCACCTGCCGCAGACCGGACTTGGTGCCGTCCGGGAGATCGACCTGGGTCACGTCACCGGTGATGACTATCTTCGAGTCGAAGCCGAGGCGGGTGAGGAACATCTTCATCTGTTCGGGGCTGGTGTTCTGGGCCTCGTCCAGGATGATGAAGGCGTCGTTGAGCGTACGGCCACGCATGTAGGCGAGCGGCGCGACCTCGATCGTGCCCGCGGCCATCAGCCTCGGGATGGAGTCGGGGTCGAGCATGTCGTGCAGCGCGTCGTACAGCGGGCGCAGGTAGGGGTCGATCTTCTCGTACAGCGTGCCGGGCAGGAAGCCCAGCCGCTCGCCCGCCTCCACCGCCGGCCGGGTCAGGATGATGCGGTTGACCTGCTTGGACTGCAGGGCCTGCACCGCCTTGGCCATGGCGAGGTAGGTCTTGCCGGTACCGGCGGGACCGATTCCGAAGACGATCGTGTGCTTGTCGATCGCGTCGACGTACCGCTTCTGGTTCAGCGTCTTGGGGCGGATCGTGCGGCCGCGCGAGGAGAGGATGTTCTGGGTGAGTACCTCGGCCGGGGTCTCCTGGCCGTCCATCTCGCCGTTCTCACTCGCCCGGAGCATGGCGATCGAGCGTTCCACTGCGTCCTCCGTCATCGGCTGTCCGGTGCGGAGCACCAGCATCATCTCGTCGAACAGGCGCTGGATGAGGGCGACTTCAGCGGCGTCGCCGACCGCGCTGATCTCGTTGCCCCGGACGTGGATGTCGGCCGCCGGGAAGGCCTTCTCGATCACGCGCAGCAGGGAGTCGCCGGACCCCAGCACGGTCACCATGGGGTGCTGGGCGGGGACGGTGAACTGTGCTCTCGCCTGCCCCTGCGCGGGTGTGTGAGCTGTGGGTGTCTGAGTCATGGGCCGGCTCTGTAGGCCTTGCTCGTCCTCCTCGAAACGACTCGTCCGCCACGGGGGCGGCCTGGCGATTTCAAGGGTACGCCGGGCGACTGACAACGCCGTAGGACTTTTCGCCGGGGAGGTTTCACCGTGGTGCGGAGGGTCTTCACGCAGGGTGCGCCCCCCGTCACACGAGGTCGGCTTCCTCGCCCCCGCCGCCCCTACCCATTCCCATCCTCCAGGGGCTCCGCCCCTTCGACCCCGGCCCCTGGGCTGCCGCCCCCAGACCCCCGCGCTTCGGCCCTGAAGGGGCCTTGTCCTCAAACGCCGGACGGGCTGAATGCGGTCACCGGCGTCGAGAGGTGCCGCCACTCGCGGGTGGGTGGGGGCCAGGGACGGTTGCGGTCTCGTCCTCAAACGCCGGACGGGCTGGTCGTTGCCGACCGGCACTGAAGGGTGCGAGTCCAGCCTCTCGGGGTCAGAAGCCCAGGCGTCGCAGCTGCTTCGGGTCCCGCTGCCAGTCCTTCGCGACCTTCACGTGCAGGTCCAGGAACACCGGCGTCCCCAGCAGCGCCTCGATCTGCTTGCGGGACTTGATGCCGACCTCCTTCAGGCGCTTGCCCTTGGGGCCGATGACGATGCCCTTCTGGCTGGGGCGTTCGATGTAGACGAAGGCGTGGATGTCCAGGAGGGGCTTGTCGGCGGGGCGGTCCTCGCGGGGGAGCATCTCCTCCACGACCACGGCGATGGAGTGGGGGAGCTCGTCGCGCACTCCCTCCAGCGCCGCCTCGCGGATCAGCTCCGCGATCATGACCTGCTCCGGCTCGTCGGTGAGGTCACCGTCGGGATACAGGGCCGGCCCCTCCGGCAGGAGCGGGACGATCAGGTCGGCCAGCAGGTCCACCTGCTTGTTCCCGACCGCCGACACCGGCACGATCTGCGCCCACTCGAAGCCGAGTTCCTTGCCGAGCCGGTCGATCGCGATCAGCTGCTCGGCCAGGGTCTTCGAGTCCACCAGATCGGTCTTGGTGACGATCGCGATCTTCGGCGTCTTCTTGATCGAGGCCAGTTCCTTCGCGATGAAGCGGTCACCGGGCCCGAGCTTCTCGTTCGCGGGCAGGCAGAAGCCGATCACGTCGACCTCGGCCCAGGTGGTGCGTACGACGTCGTTGAGGCGCTCACCCAGGAGCGTGCGCGGTTTGTGCAGGCCGGGGGTGTCCACCAGGATCAGCTGGGCGTCGGGCCGGTGCACGATGCCCCGTACCGTGTGCCGCGTCGTCTGCGGCTGGTTCGCCGTGATCGCCACCTTCTGGCCGACCAGAGCGTTCGTAAGCGTGGACTTGCCCGCGTTGGGGCGGCCCACGAAGCAGGCGAAGCCGGCGCGGTGGGGGGCCTCGGACGGCTCGGATGACTGACTGCGAACGCTCATGGCGCCCATTCTCCCTGATCCACAGAGCCCCGCCGTACACCCGACCGAGCGCCGCCCGCACTGTGAGATTCCGGAAACCCGCGCGCAACGAAACCTCACGGAAACACACCCGTACGCAACCGGAAACGCATCCCGGTGACCCTCTGACGAGCCACCGCACCGTTGGAGACAACCGTGACCCTTGCTGCCGCACAAGCCGCAGAGATCGACACCGGCGACACCGCCTGGCTGCTCGCCGCCACCGCCCTCGTCCTGCTGATGACCCCGGGCCTGGCCCTGTTCTACGGCGGCATGGTCCGCACGAAGAGCGTCCTCAACATGCTGATGATGAGCTTCGTGTCCATCGCCCTGGTCACCGTCGTGTGGCTGGCCTGCGGCTACTCGCTCGCCTTCGGCGACGACATCGGCGGCGGGATCGTCGGCGGCCTCGAGCACGCCGGGATGGCGGGGCTCGGGCCGGAGAGCGTGCAGGGCACCGTCCCCACCGTCCTGTTCGCCACCTTCCAGCTCACCTTCGCGATCATCACGGCCGCGCTGATCAGCGGCGCGGTCGCGGACCGGGCGAAGTTCGGCGCCTGGGTCGTGTTCGTGCCCGTGTGGGCGCTGCTCGTATACGTTCCCGTCGCCCACTGGACCTGGGGTCCCGGCGGCTGGATCCTCGACCGCCTCGGCGCCCTCGACTTCGCCGGCGGTCTCCCCGTCGAGATCACCTCCGGCGCCTCCGGACTCGCCCTCTGTCTCGTCCTCGGCCCGCGCCTCGGGTTCAGGAAGGACGCCATGCGGCCGCACAACCTGCCCATGGTCGTGCTGGGTGCCGGGCTGCTCTGGTTCGGCTGGTTCGGGTTCAACGCCGGCTCGGCCCTCGGCGCCAACGGTCTCGCTGCCGCCGCCTTCCTCAACACCCTCGCCGCCGGCTGCACCGGCCTGCTCGGCTGGCTCTTCGTCGAGCAGAGGCGCGACGGCCACCCGACGACGCTGGGCGCGGCGTCCGGCGCGGTCGCGGGTCTCGTCGCGATCACGCCGTCCTGCGGCTCCGTCTCGCTCCTCGGCGCGCTCGTCGTGGGCCTCGCCGCCGGTGTCGTCTGCTCCTACGCCGTGAGCTGGAAGTTCAAGCTGAACTACGACGACTCGCTCGACGTCGTCGGCGTCCACCTCGTGGGCGGCGTCATCGGCACGCTCCTCATCGGCGTCTTCGCCGTGGAGTCGATGACCGGCGGCGCCGAGGGCCTCCTCTACGGCGGCGGGCTCGCCCAGCTCGGCAAGCAGCTGGTGGCCGTGGTCGTCGTGGCGGCGTACGCGTTCCTCGCCACGTACGGCATCGGCAAGGTCATCGACAAGGCGATGGGCTTTCGCGCGAGCGAGGAGCAGGAGCACACCGGCCTGGACCTTACGGTGCACGCCGAGACGGCATACGATCACGGCGTCCTGGGCCACGGCGCCCCGGTCACCGCGTCCGTCCCCTCCTCCGTCCCCGCCCCGCAGAAGGTCAAGAAGCAGGCATGAAGCTCATCACCGCGATCGTCAAGCCGTACCGGCTCGACGAGGTCAAGACCGCCCTCCAGGAACTCGGCGTGCACGGTCTGACCGTGACCGAGGCGAGCGGCTACGGCCGGCAGCGCGGCCACACGGAGGTGTACCGGGGCGCGGAGTACCAGGTCGACCTGGTGCCGAAGGTCCGGATCGAGGTCGTCGTGGAGGACGCGGCGTCCGACGACGTCATCGACGCCATCGTCAAGGCCGCCCAGACCGGCAAGATCGGCGACGGCAAGGTCTGGGCGCTGCCGGTCGAGACGGTCGTACGGGTACGGACGGGCGAGCGCGGCCCCGACGCGCTGTGAGCCGTACAGCGCCGTAGAACGTAGGGCGCCGTAGAGCCGTAGAGCGTACGGCGCCGGGACCGCGCCCCTTCACCGCGTCACGCGCCTCAGTCGAACACGAACGGGCCCGGCGACTGCGGCCCGGTCGCCGTGCACGTGATGGTGATGCCGAAGACGGTCATCTGCAGCGAGCCGCCGAAGGCCTCCAGGCTGTCCCCGGAGGCGACGGCACCGCTGAGGGGGCCGACCTGGACGGGGTCGCCGGCGGCCATCGCCGGGTTCTCCGTGCCGGTGAAGGCGACGGTGCCGCCGCTCGCCTTCACCAAGGTGAGCGTCGAGGCGATCGAGTCCTCCGACAGCGCGATCGGCGCGGTGATCGCGGAGGAGTTGACGGTGACGGTGGCGGCGGTGCCGTCCTGTGTGGCCGTGAGGGTGGCCTCGCCGCCGCCGAAGCTGCCGCAGTCGGCGGTGATCGTCGCGGTGTCGGGGGTGACGGCGAGGGCGGCGGGCGCGAAGGCCAGTCCGGTGACCGCGAGGGCCCCGGCCGCCAGTGCCGCGCCTGCTCCGATGCGCATGCGTCTCATGGGGATCCGCTCCCTTTCGAGGTGGGGGAATTCCTGCGTGTGGGGGTGGGAGCTGCTCGGCAGGTGGGTGCGGACACACTGCGTGGAGAGCGTCGAACTGAATCTGACGGTCCGTCGGATCCGTCGTTCCCATTGATGCGCGTGGGGCGAGGGTCGGCAAGGGTGATTTCCGGCCTCAACTACCCACGGGTCAACTACCGGCCGTCCCAAGCCCCTTGACCTGCACCGCCGCCTCGGTCAGCGTCGCCAGCCGCGCCCCCAGCACCCGCGCCCAAGCCCGGTACCCCTGCGCCGAGGGGTGGAAGCGATCCGCGGCCAGCCAGTCGCCCGCGTGCTCCGGCGGGCCCCCTGAGGGAAGGTGGAAGACGGCGGCTCCCCTCGTGGCCGCCGTCTTCAGCTGATGGTCGAGCACGCGGATGTACAGGGCCAGCGGCAGGCGCACCCGGCGCGGCAGCGCCGCCAGACGGTCGACCGACGGCAGCCCCGCGAACACCATCGGCACGTCCTCGCCGAGGCGCAGCCGGACGTCCCGGATCAGGCGTTCGGCGTCCCGGCGGAAGGTGCGCGGCCGGCGCAGGCGCATCGCGTCGTTCGTGCCGGCCACGACGACGACCACGTCCGGCCGCCAGCGGGTCGCAGGGTCCGTGAGGCCGGGCAGCAGTCCCTGCCGAACCCTCGCCGGCGTCGCCCCCCGCCTTCGCCGCCACCCGCCAGGACACCGCCCTCCCGGTCATGGCCGACACCGCCTCCGCCAGCTGCCCCGCCATCGCCTCCCGGTGCTCGGAGGCCCCCACGCCCGCCGCCACCGAGTCCCCGATCACGGCCATCCGCAGCACAGGCTCCTTGCCGTCGGTCGTGCCGGTGTCGGCCCCCGCCGCCTCGGGCAGCCGTACCAACCGGCCCCGCATGCCTTTCGTGAACACGTCGATCCCCCGTCCGTCGGCGCCATAACGGCGTCATAACAGCGTTATCCTCGCCCCGTGTCAACAGCGGATACCCGCCGCCTTCTCCTCGACGAAGCCGCCCGCGTGCTCGCCGAGGAGGGTCCGGCCGCCCTCAGCGCCCGACGCCTGGTCAAGGCCGTCGGGGCCTCCACCATGGCCGTGTACACGCACTTCGGGTCCATGCCGGGGCTGGTGCGCGAGGTGATGCGGGAGGGCATCGCCCGTTTCGAAAGCCGGGTGGGCTCGGTGGGGGAGGGCGACGACCCCGTGCGCGAGGTCGCCGAACTCTGCCGGATCTACCAGGAGTTCGCCCGTGCCGAACCCGACGTGTACGCCGTCATGTTCGGCGGCTCGGCCATCGCCGGGTTCGAACTCACCGATGAGGACCGCCAGATGGGCGTACGGCTGCTGCGCTATCCGCGGGACGCCATCCGGCGGTGCGCCGCGGCCGGGCGGTTCCGTAACGACGCCGACGCCGATCTCCTCGTACGGCAGCTGTTCGTCCAGATGCACGGACTCGCCCAGCTCGACCGCGCCGGTTACATCATCGGAGTCCGCGGGCCGGACGATGTTCTCGCCGGTCTGCTGCGGGACTTCGCCGTCGCGGCCGGGGACGATCCCGAGCGGGCCGCCGAGTCCGTACGTTCAGGTCTTGCTGGGTGACATGTCCTGCAGGCCCACCACCCGCAGGAGCTGAAGGCGCTCGTACGCCTCCGTGCCCGGACGGGCGGTGTGGACGACCAGGAGGTGGTGGTGCTCGTGGCTGACCATGACCTCGCAGTCCAGGTCCAGGAGGCCGACCAGCGGGTGCACGAAGCGCTTCGTCGCCCGGTTGCGCTGCGACACCTCGTGCTCGTCCCACAGGCGCGCGAACTCCTCGCTCGCCGCCCGGAGTTCGGCGACCAGCGCGGCCGGTTCCGGGTCGTCGGGGCGGGCCGCGGCCACCGCGCGCAGGGTGGCCACGTGGGCGCGCGCGTGGCCCGCGAGGTCCTCCTCGGGGAAGAGGGCGCGCGCGGCCGGGTCCAGGAAGAAGAGGCGGGTCAGGTTGCGCTCGCGCCGCGGGCGGGACATCACGTCGCCGACCAGCGCCCTGGCCATCGCGTTCTGGGCCAGCACCTCGCCGCAGTCGTTCACCACCTGTGCCGGGGTGTCGTGCAGCCGGTCCAGGATCAGCAGCAGCCCGGGACGCACATGCGCCGACGCCGTCTCGCGGCGCGGGGGTTCCTCGCCGGCCAGGTGGAAGAGGTGGTCCTGCTCGACGTCGGTCAGGCGCAGCGCGCGGGCCAGGGCCGTCAGCATCTGGCGGGACGGGCGCGGGCCCCGGGACTGTTCGAGGCGGGTGTAGTAGTCCACCGACATGCCCGCCAGCTGCGCCACCTCCTCGCGGCGCAGGCCCGGGGTACGACGCCGGGGGCCCGGGGCCAGGCCCACGTCCGGCGGGGTCAGCCGGGCACGGCCACGGCGCAGGAAGTCGGCGAGTTCGGCTCGGTCCACCTCTCCAGCGTGCGGGACGCCGCGCGGCTTATCCAGGGACTGCCGATCCCCTGATCAACGGGTCTCTCCCGCCGCTTCCGGCTCCGGCCGAGGCTGAAGAGCGACGAGAGGAGCAGAACATGCTGACGTTGGTGACAGGTACGACGGGGCAGGTCGGCCGGCGCTTCGTGCCGAGGCTGCTGGCGCAGGCCCGGCCGGGGGAGCGGGTACGGGTGCTGGTGCGGGACGCGACGCGGGGTGAGCCGTTCGCCGAGCTGGGCGCCGAGGTCGTGGTCGGTGATCTGCGGGACACGGAGGCGCTCGGCAAGGCGGTCGCCGGGGTCGACGCGGTCGTGAACGTCGCGGCCTCCTTCCGGGGCGTGTCGGACGAGGAGGCGTGGGCCGTCAACCGTGACGCGGCCGTGGAGCTGGGGCGCGCCGCGGTGGCCTCCGGCGTGCAGAGGTTCGTTCAGGTCAGTACGGGGCTGGTGTACGGCGTCGGACGGGGCTGGCCGCTGACCGAGGACGACGAGTCCCGGCCGGGCGGGGCGATGTGGGGCGCCTATCCCGAGTCCAAGGGGCACGCCGAGCGGGAGCTGCTCGCGTTGGAGGGGCTGGATGTGCGCGTCGGCCGGCTTCCCTTCGTCTACGGGGAGGGTGATCCGCATCTTGCCCAGTCGCTGATGTGGGCCGGGAACTGGGCGGCGACGCAGCGGCTGCACATGGGGCATCACGCGGATGTCGCCCAGGGGCTGCTGCGGATCCTTCATGCGCCGGGGATTGCGGGTCGGATCTACAACATCGCCGACGATGCGCCTGTGACGGCGGTGGAGTTGCACCAGCTCAACGGGGTTGAGGTACCGGAGGAGTTGTACGGCCGTACTGATTCTGATCCGTGGCTGGCGATCACCTCCACGGAGCGGATTCGGCGGGAGCTGGGGTATCGGCCGGTTTATCCGTCTGTCTATGCGGCTCGGGACGCGGGAGCGCTCTAAGGGGGTGCAGTGATCGGTCGTCGGGCGGCTGCGGGTTTCGTTGTGGCTTGTCGCGCAGTTCCCCGCGCCCCTTGGGCGCGCTGCCCAACCGGCCCTGATCAGTCCACGCCCCTGATCCGGCCCACCAACACCGCCCCCGCCAAGCCGATCACGGCCGCCACCCCGTACAACACCCGGTAGCCGCCCAAATACGTCACGATCGGCGCGGCCAGGGCCGGTGCCGCCACCTGGGGCAAGGCATTCGCCACGTTGATCACCCCGAGGTCCTTGCCCCGGTCGAGGGCCTTGGGCAGCACGTCGGTCATCAGGGCGAAGTCGACCGACATGAACACCCCCAGGGCCACGCCCAGCAACGCCGCCACGACGATCGCGCCCGCCCACGTCTGCCAGGCGGCCAGCAGGGCGGTGGCCGCCGCCATCAGCACCCCGGACCACATCACGAACGGTTTGCGACGCCCCACCCGGTCCGACCACACGCCGCCCACCACGACCGTGGCCAGCAGTGCCACGCTGTCCACCGCGGTCAGGATCAGTACGCCCTGCTCGGGGTCGTCGTGGTGGAGGCGGTCCCGCAGGTAATACAGCAGATACAGAAGCACCAGCGCGTTGCTGAGGTTGATCAGGAAGCGGGTCAGCCAGGCCCAGGCGAAGTCCGGGTAGCGGCGGGGGCTCAGCCAGAAACCGCTGAAGAAGGCCTTCGACGACCACACCGGCCGGTCCGCGACCCCCAGCCTGAGATCCCGGTGCCGGAGCACATACGGCAGCACCCCCGCCACCGCGAACACCGCACACGCCGCATACCCCGCCGCGATCCCGCCCGCCGCCGTCGCCAGCCCCGTCCCGGCGACGGCCCCGAGGATCTGCGCCGCCCCCAACCAGCCGCCGACCGCGCCCCGTTGCCGTCGCGGCACCCGGTCCGGCACCGCCGCCGTCACCGCCGCGAAGGCGGCGTTCAGCGTCAGCTGGACCAGGCACCAGCCGACCGCCATGGTCCACAGCCCACCCGCCCCGGCGAGCAGCAGCAGCGACAGCGCGCCGCCCGCCGAACCGGCCACGATCCACGGCGTACGGCGGCCCCAGCGGGCCGTGGTGCGGTCCGACAGGGCGCCGAAGAACGGGTTGGCCGCCAGCGAGACGGCCGCGCCCACTCCGGTCACCCAGGCCAGCAGCGTCTCCTTCGACATCCCCGTGCCGGGTGCGAAGTCCTCCGCCTGCTGGGCGAGCAGGATCTGCAGCGGGCCGTACCAGCCCACCCAGATCGCCACGTTGGCCAGCGACAGCGCCGCCGTCCAGCCCCGGCCGACCCGGTCGACCGGCTCGGCGAGGGCGTCCACCGTCATCTCTGCGCCCGGAGCGCGTCCCGCAGCCAGGCGTAGGACGCCTTCGGCGTCCTGGCGAGGGTCTCGTAGTCCACATGGACGAGCCCGAACCGTCGCGCGTATCCCTCCGCCCACTCGAAGTTGTCCAGCAGCGACCAGACGAAGTACCCGCGCACGTCCACGCCCGCCTCCACCGCCCGGTGCAGTGCGCGGATGTGGCCGTCCAGGTAGGCGATCCGCTCCTGGTCGTCGATGCCCTCGTAACTGCAGCCGTTCTCGGTGATGACGACGGGCGGCAGCCGGTCGCCGTAGCGCTCGCGGAAGCCGGTGAGCAGCTCCGTCAGGCCCTCGGGGACCACCGGCCAGCCGAAGTCCGTCGTCGGTACGTCCTCGATCTCCCTGACCGAGAAGGGCAGTTCGGCCGGCATGGTCACCCCGCCGAACTCGATCTCGGTGCCCTGCGGGGCGCCCACGCGGGTCGGCGCGTAGTAGTTGATGCCGTAGAAGTCCAGCGGCTCCGCGATGACCTTCAGGTCCGACGCGACATCGCCCGGCATCAACTCGCCGAGCCCGGCCGGGTATTCGCCCAGCAGCAGGGGGTCGGCGAAGAGACGGTTGAGCAGGACGTCGTAGAAGTCCGCCGCCTCCAGATCCGCCTGTTCCCGCGTCGCCGGCCAGGTCGGCCCGTGCGAGTTGGCGATGCCGATGTCCGTGGCGCCGGCCGCGCGCAGGGCCCGTACGGCGAGACCGTGGGCCAGCAGCTGGTGGTGGGCTACGGGGAGGGCGTCGAAGAGGAGCTGCTTGCCGGGGGCGTGGGTGCCGAGGGCGTGGCCGAGGAGGGTGTGCTCGGCGGGTTCGTTGACGGTGATCCACTTCTTGACGCGGTCGCCCAGGCGCTCGGCGACCACCGACACGTACTCGGCGAAACGGGCGGCCGTGTCCCGGTCGAGCCAGTCCAGCGCGACCGGCAGATCCCAGTGGAAGAGGGTCGGCACCGGCCGAACGCCCGCCGCGCACAGCTCGTCCACCAGGCGGTCGTAGAAGTCCAGGCCCTTCGGCGCGTTCACCCGCGGCCAGGAGATCGAGAAGCGGTACGCGTCCACGCCCAGGCCGGCGAGGAGCGCCACGTCCTCGGAGTAGCGGTGGTAGTGGTCGCAGGCCACCGCGGCCGTGGAGCCGTCCTTCACCTTTCCCGGCTCGGCCGTGAAGGCGTCCCACACGGACCGCTCGCGCTCGTCCGCCGCACCCTCGATCTGGTGGGCGGACGTCGAGACGCCCCACAGGAAGCCGGCCGGGAACTGAGGTATCGGTGTCGTCGCACCGCGCTCATCGATCGCCATGCGCCGGATCATCCGTACCGGCGGTAACGGAAGTCAACGCCCCGGCGTGAACTGCCCGTTACGCGCCCTTACGCTCCCTCCTTCAGCACCCGGGAGATCAGCTTGCGCTGCTCGTCCGTGAGCCGGGGATCGGAGCAGTACACCGTCTTGCCGTCCACGGTGATCTGGTAGCTGAAGCCGTCCGGGACCCCGATCGGGGGCGTGCCCCGGCCGTCCGCGACCGCGCGTTCGGCCAGGGCCTGCCACTCCTGGGCGTCGGGCCGCCCCGAGGTGTCCACCTCGGCGTGCCGCTCGATGCCCGCGAATCCGCCCGTGCGCCGTACCTGAATACGCATGGGTCCCTGTCTAGTACGGAGTCAGAGGATCCGCACCCCGACCTGCTCCCATGCCTTCTGTACGGCCTGGAGCTCCTCGCCGCCGTCGCCGAAGCGCTCGCGGGCGGCCTTGACGGTCAGCCCCGCGAAGTCGGTGAACAGGGCCCGGTCCGACAGCTCGCCGCCGGTCAGGACGTCGTACCAGATCTGTCCCGCCTTCTCCCAGGCGTGGCCGCCGAGCGCGGTGGCGGCCAGGTAGAAGGCGTGGTTGGGGATGCCGGAGTTGATGTGGACGCCGCCGTTGTCGCGGCCGGTGCGGACGTAGTCGTCCATGGTCGCGGGCTGCGGGTCCTTGCCGAGGACGTCGTCGTCGTAGGCGGTGCCGGGCTCCTTCATGGAGCGCAGGGCCTTGCCGGAGACGCTCGGGGCGAGCAGGCCGGCGCCGATCAGCCAGTCGGCCTCGGCGGCGGTCTGGCCGAGCGTGTACTGCTTGATCAGCGAGCCGAAGACGTCCGACATCGACTCGTTCAGGGCGCCCGGCTGGCCGTAGTAGGTGAGGTTCGCCGTGTACTGGGTGACGCCGTGGGTGAGCTCGTGGCCGATGACGTCGATCGGGATGGTGAAGTCGAGGAAGATCTCGCCGTCACCGTCGCCGAACACCATCTGCTCGCCGTTCCAGAAGGCGTTGTTGTAGTTCTCGTCGTAGTGGACGGTGGCGTCCAGCGGCAGGCCGTCGCCGTCGATGGAGTGGCGGGCGTAGGCCTTGAGGAAGAGCTCGAAGGTGGCGCCGAGGCCGGAGTAGGCGCGGTTGACCGTGGCGTCCTGGCCGGGCTCCTCGCCCTCGCCGCGGACCTTGGTGCCGGGCAGGGCGGTGCCGTGCTCGGCGTCGTGGATGCTGCGCAGCGGCTGGTCCGACGGTGCCTTCGCCGTCGGGGCGGCCGCGAGGGCGAACTCGGTCGTGACGCGGCGGCGGCCGCGCAGCTCGCTGTCGCGCATCAGGGTCCGCTGGGCGGGACCGGAGAGTGCGGGGTCGTCGTTCCGTGCCAGCTTGTCGAGGACGTGCGGCGGTACGACGGTGCAGAAGACGGGCTCGAAGCCCCCGTTCGTCGTCATGCCCGGCACCCTTGCACTGGGTCATGATGGTGTCACTACCCGCAACCATGATTGGTGAAATATGCGGACAGGGAGCGGCACGCTCCGTGACGAAGTGGTATGGCGCACTTTTTGTCCTATTGCTCCCCCGGGTCCCGCATACTGATACGACGCCTCGCATCCGAAGGAGCTCGGCTAGCATGCTGCGCATCATGCGTTTCGGGCTGCTTCTTCTTAGCTGCCGCGGCGAGGGCCTGTAGTCCAGGTCGACTCCCTCCCCGCGGAGCTTCGCGTTGCGTCGTCGGCCGTCCTTCCGGACACCCTGAGGAGCCCGAAGCATCATGGCGAACCGCCAGCAGCCCAGTTCCATGCCGATCCACAAGTACGGCCGCTACGAGCAGGTCGACATCCCGGACCGCACCTGGCCGGAGAAGCGGATCACCCAGGCCCCCCGTTGGCTGTCGACCGACCTGCGCGACGGCAACCAGGCCCTGATCGACCCCATGTCGCCCGAGCGCAAGCGCCGGATGTTCGACCAGCTGGTCAAGATGGGCTACAAGGAGATCGAGGTCGGCTTCCCGGCCTCGGGCCAGACCGACTTCGACTTCGTACGCTCCATCATCGAGGAGCCGGGCGCCATCCCCGACGACGTCACCATCTCCGTGCTGACCCAGGCCCGCGAGGACCTGATCGAGCGGACGGTCGAGTCGCTGAAGGGCGCCAAGCGCGCGACCGTGCACCTGTACAACGCCACCGCGCCGGTCTTCCGCCGGGTCGTCTTCCGCGGCTCCAAGGACGACATCAAGCAGATCGCCGTCGACGGCACGCGGCTGGTCATGGAGTACGCCGAGAAGCTGCTGGGCCCGGAGACCGAGTTCGGGTACCAGTACAGCCCGGAGATCTTCACCGACACCGAGCTGGACTTCGCGCTGGAGGTCTGCGAGGCGGTCATGGACGTCTGGCAGCCCGGTCCGGGCCGCGAGATCATCCTCAACCTGCCCGCCACGGTGGAGCGTTCGACGCCGTCGACGCACGCGGACCGCTTCGAGTGGATGGGCCGCAACCTGTCCCGCCGCGAGCACGTCTGCCTGTCCATCCACCCGCACAACGACCGCGGTACGGCCGTCGCCGCCGCCGAGCTGGCGCTGATGGCCGGCGCCGACCGGGTCGAGGGCTGCCTGTTCGGGCAGGGCGAGCGCACCGGCAACGTCGACCTGGTCACCCTGGGCATGAACCTGTTCTCGCAGGGCGTCGACCCGCAGATCGACTTCTCCGACATCGACGAGATCCGTCGCGTGTGGGAGTACTGCAACCAGATGGAGGTCCACCCGCGCCACCCGTACGTGGGCGACCTGGTCTACACGTCCTTCTCCGGCTCCCACCAGGACGCCATCAAGAAGGGATTCGACGCGATGGAGGCCGACGCGGCCGCCAAGGGCGTCACCGTCGACGACATCGAGTGGGCCGTGCCGTACCTGCCGATCGACCCGAAGGACGTCGGGCGGTCCTACGAGGCGGTCATTCGCGTCAACTCGCAGTCCGGCAAGGGCGGTATCGCGTACGTCCTGAAGAACGACCACAAGCTGGACCTGCCGCGCCGGATGCAGATCGAGTTCTCGAAGATCATCCAGGCGAAGACGGACGCCGAGGGCGGCGAGGTCACCGGCGGCGACATCTGGGCGGTCTTCCAGGACGAGTACCTGCCGAACCCCGAGAACCCGTGGGGTCGCATCCAGGTCAAGAACGGGCAGTCGACGACCGACACCGATGGTGTGGACACGCTGAAGGTGGAGGCCACGGTAGATGGCGTCGACACCGTGCTGTCCGGTACCGGCAACGGTCCGATCTCGGCCTTCTTCGACGCGCTGGCGAAGATCGACGTCGATGCCCGGCTGCTGGACTACCAGGAGCACACGATGAGCGAGGGCGCCTCCGCGCAGGCCGCCTCGTACATCGAGTGTGCGATCGACGGCAAGGTGCTGTGGGGGATCGGGATCGATGCGAACACGACGCGGGCGTCGCTGAAGGCGGTCGTCTCGGCCGTCAACCGGGCTGCTCGTTGACGGTTCGCTCTGTGAGGGAGCGGTGCGACTACGGATTTGCCGCGTTGGGTTGTCGGTCGTCTGCTGCACCGTCGTGGCTGGTCGCGCAGTTCCCCGCGCCCCTTTAGGGCGTTGCTGCGCCCCGGCGTTGAGAGGCCCCGTCCGCCGTGTTTCGGTGGGCGGGCTTCGCTCATTTCCGGCCATCGGCCTGTGCAGGTCACGGAAAGGTCTCGTCCGGGGTGCTGACTCCGCGTCCAGGATGTGGCTAACATCACGCAAGCGCGGCGATGTTGCCGCGGCATTACGGAGGTGCGACGTGCTGCCAGGACGGGGACGAGACGGCCGTGCCGCCAGGCTTGCGCGCATCCTGGGCACCCGTATCGCGTGGTCGGCCGTCGGGGACGGCGAGTTCTTCTGCCCCGGGTGCGGGGGTGACCGCAACTATCAGCGGCTGAGCGGACATCGTCGCTTCACCCTCCTCGGGGTGCCCGTGCTGCCGCGTGGTGAGACCGGGCCCGTCGTGGAGTGCGCGGCCTGTCGTCGGCACTTCGGTACCGACGTCCTCGACCATCCGACGACCACCCGCTTCTCGGCGATGCTCCGCGACGCCGTCCACACCGTCGCCCTGGCGGTGCTGGCCGCGGGCGGCATCTGTGCCCGTCCGGCGCTGGAGGCCGCGGCGGCCACGGTGCGTGCGGCCGGCTTCGACGACTGCACGGAGGAACAGCTGAACGCCCTGGTCGAGGCGCTGGCGGCGGACACCGGGCGGGTCTTCTCCGAGCCCTGCGGGGCCGGGCTGGCCATAGAGCTCCACGAGGCCCTGGACCCCCTCGCCCCTCACCTCGCCCCGGTCGGCCGCGAGTCCATCCTTCTCCAGGGCGCCCGGATCGCCCTGGCCGACGGCCCCTACACGCCCGCCGAACGCGACGTCCTGTCGACGGTCGGCGCCGCCCTCACCATCTGCGCCGAGGACGTGACCCGGCTACTGGCCGCGGCGGCGCGCACGCCGTCGTAGGCCCGGGCGCCCCGCTCCTCGTCGAACTGTGTGCCGCTCACGGCGATGACCAGGGCGGCGATGCCGACGAGCACCTGCAGACCGGTGCTGACGACGGCGCGGAGCCGGTACAGCAGTGCGGCGGTCAGCAGCACGACGCCGCCGACGACCCCCACGTAGACCCAGTTGGGCGTGAGATTGATGCCGGAGTTGTCCGCGGCGGGGTCGAACGGCTTCCAGCCGCTGTAGTCGACGCCGGCCAGGAAGGCCACGACGGCCCCGACGGCATCGAGGACGAGCAGCCCGACGGCCAGGGCGACGTCCCCGGCGACGGGCAGCCCTCGGCGCCCGGTGCGTGGGGGCGGCACGTTCTCACCGCGGAACTGCGGGAGGCCGCAGGGGCGAGAGCCGGGGACGGTCATGGGCACAAGCTTTCCCCGAAGACAGGGCGTGGTCCTGAGTACGCGTACTCAGGACCCGGCGCGTGGTGCGGACGTCAACCGGGCGCCGGCAGAGAACCCCTGGACTACTCCCCGGGGAGTAAAGCCCCCGTTCAGCCGCCCCTGGCAGTACCCCCGAACTCGCCCTCGCGCCCGACGATCCGCCCCCTCCGCGCCGGGAGTCTGGAACCGACCCAGACACCCGGACCGGAGGGAGGCCGTCAGATGGGGGCCGTAAGGACAGCTGCGCGGCGACGGCGGGCCGTGCCCTGGCTCGTGCTGGGGCTGTGGATCGTCGTGCTCGCGCTCGCCTCGCCGTTCGCGTCGAAGCTGGCGGACGTCCAGCGCGACCGTGCCATCGACTACCTGCCGGCGAGCGCCGACTCCACCCAGGTCGCGAAGATCCAGGACCGGCTGCCCGGTGGCGAGGCCACCGAGATGGTCGTCGTCTACCACCGCGACGGCGGCCTGACCGCCGCCGACAAGGCCACCGCCGCCGACCAGATCGACCGGATCGCGAGCGCCCACCGGCTCACCGCCGAACCGCAGGGCATCCCGTCCCGGGACGGCACCACCCTGATGTACCCGGTGGCCAGCACCGAGCCCGGCCAGGACGAGGACGCCCGCGACGCACTCGTGGGCGACGTACGGGACGTGGCGAAGGGCGGCGACGGACTGAGCGTCGACGTCGGCGGCGAGGCGGCAGTCGTCACCGACTCCCGCGAGGTCTACCAGTCGCTCGACGGCCCGCTGCTCTACACCACCGTCGGCGTCGTCGCCCTCCTGCTGATCATCATCTACCGCAGCCCCTTCCTGTGGCTGGTGCCGCTCGCCGTCGCGGGCGTGGCCAACTACCTGTCGATGGCAGTCGCCTACGGCCTGAACCGGTGGTTCGACACCCCGGTCTCGGGCGCGAGCTCCGGGATCATGACGATCCTCGTCTTCGGCGCCGGCACCGACTACGCATTGCTGCTCGTCTCCCGGTACCGCGAGGAACTGCGCCGCATCGAGCGGCCGTACGACGCCATGGTCGCCGCGCTCAGGGGCTGCGGTCCGGCCGTGCTCGCCTCCTCCGGCACCGTCGCCGCCGGTCTGCTCTGCCTGCTCGCCGCCGACCTCAACTCCAGCCGGGGCATGGGCCCGCTCGGCACCGTCGGCGTGCTGTGCGCGCTGGCCGCCATGCTGGCCCTGCTGCCCGCGATCCTGGTGCTGCTCGGCCGGCGCGTGTTCTGGCCGCTCGTGCCCCGCTACGGCAGCACGCCCAAGGCCCGCCGGTCCCTGTTCACCGCCATGGGCAGCTCCGCCGGACGCCGGCCGCTGGCGGTGCTCGCGGGCGGCGTCGTCCTGCTGGGCGCGCTGGCCCTCGGCACCCTGAACCTGCCCGGCAGCCTGAAGCAGCAGGACTCCTTCACCAGCACGCCCGACTCGGTCGCCGCCATGGAGACCCTCGCCGCGGCCTACCCCGAGCGCGGCACGCAACCCCTCACCGTCATCACGCCGGAGGCCCGCGCCGATGACACGCTCGCGTCGATCCGCGGCACGCGGGGCGTCGACAGCGCGCGGGAAGGACGTACCGGAAACGGCTGGACCGAGATCGCCGTCTTCGCCTCCGCACCGCCCCAGTCCGCCGGGGAGACCGCCACCATCGAGGGCCTGCGGGACCGGCTCGACGGCTCCTACGTCGGCGGGACCAGTGCCGAACAGCTCGACCTGAAGGACACCAGCGCCCGGGACCGGCTGGTCGTCGTACCGCTCGTGCTGCTGTCCGTGCTGCTGATCCTGGTCGCCCTGCTGCGGTCGCTCGTCGCGCCGCTGTTGCTGGTGGCGGCCGTCGTCGCGGTGTGGGGCGCGGCGCTCGGCATCGGCGGACTCGTCTTCGGGCCGGTCTTCGGCTTCGAGGGCACCGACCCCGGACTCGGCCTGCTGTCGTTCGTGTTCCTCGTCGCGCTGGGCGTCGACTACGGCATCTTCCTGATGCACCGCATGCGCGAGGAGTGCCTCGGCGGCGCCGACCCCGCGTCGGCCGCGCTCACCGCACTGCGCACCACGGGCGGGGTCATCGCCTCCGCCGGACTCGTCCTCGCGGCGACCTTCGCGGTGCTCACCAACATGCCGCTGGTGCAGCTCGTCGAGCTGGGCTTCGTCATCGCGGTCGGCGTGCTCCTGGACACCTTCCTCGTCCGCACCTACCTGGTGACCAGCGCGAGCGTCGCCCTGCGCCGCAAGGTGTGGTGGCCGGGCGCCCTGTCCCGCGAGCCCGAGCGGCCCGTACCGCCGAAGGAACCGGAGCGGGTGACCGCCGCCGCCCACTGACCGACCGGCGCCCCTCCCTCCCGGAGGGGCGCCCTCTCAGCGGAAGATGACCCCGTGCAGGCAACCACCCCATCGGCGCGCCCCCGTATCGGCGAGCGGATCATGGCCGCGATCACCCGTGACCCCCGCACCGCCCCGCACGGCACCCGCAACGACGCACTGCTCGCGGTGGCGGCAGCCGTCGTGGCCGTGTGCATGGCGCTGTTCACCGACGACGGCCGCCGGCCCGACGCCCTCGGCTGGACGCTCCTGATCGCCGCCCATGCGCCGCTCGTGTGGCGGCGGCGCAGACCGCTGCTCGTGATCGCCGCGGTGGTGGCGCTCGTCGTGCCTTACCACGCCCTCGACAACAACCACGGCGCCCCCATTCCCGCCTCGTTCATCGCGCTCTACACGGTCACCGTCACCCAACGCCCCCTCCGCACGGTCCTGGTCGGCGCCGCGGGCCTCGGCATCTCCCTGACCGTGATGCTCACCTTCGGCGAGGACAAGCAGGCCGTCGACCTGCTGCGCATCTACGGCTGGGTCCTCGCCGTCGTCTTCGTCGGCATCGACGTCCGCTACTACCGCCAGTACGTCGCCGCCATCGTCGAACGTGCCGAACGCGCCGAACGCACCCGCGAGGAGGAAGCCCGCCGCCGCGTCGCCGAGGAACGCCTGCGCATCGCCCGCGACCTGCACGACCTGCTCGCCCACAGCATCACGCTCATCGGCGTGCAGACGTCGGTGGCCGCGCACGTGCTGGCCGCCGACCCCGAGCGGCTGGACCGCGAGACGATCGCGAAGTCCCTCGACGACATCGCCGACACCTGCCGCACGGCACGCGGTGAACTCCGTACGACGCTGGAGGTGCTGCGCGAGCAGGGCGTCACCGGCGAGGCGCGCGGCCCGCTGCCCGGGCTCGACGGAGTGCCGGACCTGGTGGAGGCGGCGCGCCTCGCCGGGGCGCGGGTGGAGCCGGCGGTACGGGTGCGGGAGGTGCCGCCCGCCGTGGGCGCGGCCGCGTACCGGATCGTGCAGGAGGCGCTGACGAACGTCGTCCGGCACGCGGGGCCCGAACCGGCCGTACGCGTCGAACTGTACGAGGAGCAGGGCGCCCTGCGGGTGTCGGTCACCGACGACGGCACGGGGGCCGGGTCCGGCGGCGGTGGGGCCTGCGGCTACGGCCTCGTCGGAATGCGGGAGCGGGCTCGCAGCGTGGGTGGCACACTCGACGCCGGACCGCGTACGAGGGGCGGGTTCGAGGTGTGTGCCGTCCTCCCGATCGCAGCCGGCCGGGAGGGAGACCGATGATCCGCGTACTGCTCGCCGACGACCAGAACCTCGTACGTGAGGCGTTCGCCATGCTGGTGGAGTCCGCCCCGGACATGGAGGTCGTCGGCCAGGCGGCCACCGGCCGCGAGGCCGCCGAACTGGCCCGCAGCGCACGCGCCGACCTCGTCGTGATGGACATCCGCATGCCCGACCTCGACGGCATCGAGGCGACCCGCCTCATCGCGGCCGACGAGGACCTGGCCGGGGTGCGGGTCCTGGTCCTCACCACCTACGACACCGACGAGAACATCGTGGACGCCCTGCGCGCGGGCGCCTCCGGCTTCCTGGTGAAGGACACCCGCCCGGCCGAACTCCTCGACGCCATCCGCACGGTGGCGGCAGGGGAGGCACTCCTCTCCCCGGGCCCGACGGCACGGCTGATCGAGCGGTTCCTGCGCAGCCCCTCCGCACCCACGGCCGGCGGACCCGAATGCCTGTCCGACCGTGAACGCGAAGTGCTGACGCTGGTCGCGCGCGGCCTCAACAACACGGAAATCGCCGAGGCGTTGGGGCTGAGCCCGCTGACGGCGAAGACCCACGTCAGCCGCATCATGGGGAAGCTGGGGGCGCGGGACCGGGCGCAGTTGGTCATCGTGGCGTATGAGTCGGGCATGGTGACACCGGGGAGCCTGTGACGGACAGGTCAATGCTGACACTTCGTCAAGGGAACCCAAGGGAACCGATGACCATCCTGAGCCGCACACTCAGTCGTACGTTCCTGGTCACCGCAGCACTCCTGACCACACCTGTGACAGCGGCCGGCAACGCCTCGGCGGACACCGGCTGTACGTCCTCCGTCCCGTATGTCTCGGGCGAGGGCGGCTACGACACGTACCGCATCCCGGCGACGATCACGACCCACCGCGGCACGGTCCTCGCCTTCGCCGAGGGCCGGCACGACGGTGCGGGGGACACCGGGGACATCGATGTCGTCCTCAGACGCTCCACCGACGGCGGCTGCAGCTGGGGGCCGCTGACGGTGGTCGCCGCCGGGGACGGGGACACGCGGGGCAATCCGGCGCCGGTGGTGGATCCGCGCACCGGCACGATCGTGCTGGTCACCTCCTACAACAGCGGTGCTGTGACGGAGGCGGAGATCATGCGGGGGGAGGTGACGGGGGAGGAGAGCCGCCGGGTGTTCGTGCAGCGCAGTGCGGACGACGGCCGCCACTTCTCCTCTCCCCGGGACATCACCCGGCAGGTGAAGCCGGCGAACTGGCGCTGGTACGCGACGGGGCCGGGCCACGCGATCGCCCTCCGGCGGGGCCCGCACGCCGGGCGACTGGTCATCCCGTCCAACCACTCGGCCGCTCCCGCGCCCGGCTCCGCCGACACCGGCCAGGAGCCCAAGTACTACGGCGCGCACGCCATCTACAGCGACGACGCCGGCCTCACCTGGCGGATCGGCTTCGTGGACGACACGTACGACGGTTTCGGCAACGCCAACGAGTCCACGGCCGCCGAACTCCCCGACGGGCGCCTGTACTTCAATGCCCGTGACCAGCTCGGCACGAGCACCGGCAACCGGCTCGACAGCCACTCCAGCGACGGCGGGGTGACCCTGGACCGCCCGTACACCATCCAGCCGACGCTGAACGAGGCGCCGGTGGTGGAGGGAAGCGTCCTCCAACTCGCCGGTCGTGGCGCTCCGTTGTTGTTCTCCGCTCCCTCCGTCCCCACCGCCCGTCAGTCCATGGCCGTGTGGCGCAGTACGGACGGCGGGGCAACCTTCACGAAGGCGCTGACGCTGTCCGAGCGGAGGGCGGCGTACTCCGACCTCGTACAGCTCGACCGGAACACGGTCGGGATCCTGTACGAGACCGGTGTGACGGGGACGTACGAGACGATCGAGTTCCGGCAGCTGCCGGTCAGCGGACTTTAGGTGCTGATGTCACTGTGGACGTACGTTACGGAGGATCTCCGAGATTCCGGCGCGCTGTTCCTCGTCGAGCCCATCGCCGCGAAGGACCTCGCCTGCTTCGTCCGCGCACTCCGTCATGACCTTCTCGAACTCCGCACGCATGGTCCTGCGCAGCTCGCCGGCGGTGCCCTGGATCCTCTTGCGCAGCTCCCAGGCATGCCGGTACAGCGCGTTGACCAACTGGTACCGGGCTTCTGAGTTGCCGGCATCCTGGACGCACACCTCACGCAGGCCGGCGACGAGCGGGCCGAATCCGTCAGCCTCGGGGCGGGAGCGGTGCGCGGTCACCGTGGTGCTCACGACCAGCCTCCGGCGCAGTGCGACGGTCTCGTCGTCCGTCCACCTGGCGAAGTCCTCGGTCACGGTCTGCGCCGACGGGACGTTCTCGCCGGAGTTGATCCAGCGGATGTACGCGTCGGTCATGAGACCGCGCAGCCGCTCGTCGTCGGGGTCGGCCTCCAGCAGCGCACGCACCTGCCGCACGGCCTCCGTGTAGTGTCCACGGTCGATGTCGAGGCGGATGAACGCCGTCGTCAGCCTCTGCCGCCCGCGCTCGCTGAACGCCTCCTGCCGGGCCCGGGTCAGCAACGCCTCGACCTCGTCGTGACGGTCGAGGCTGCCGAGCAGCCGGGCCAGCACGATGGCGGGGCCGGTGGCTCCGGGCAGGCGGGCCACCCACCGTTCCAGCGCGGTCACGGCGGCCGCGACGACATCCCGCTCCCGTTGGTCGGTGGGGGTACCGGACTTGTTCAGGATGTCGAACGCCGACCTGGTGGAGGGGTAGTAGAGCCCCTGCGGATCGTCGAGGTGGTCGACGTACCGGTCGGGCACGGGGTTGCGGCCCCAGGAGCGGCCGACGCGCCGGAACCGGTCGGAGAAACGGTCGGAAGCAGCACCGGACGCGGCCTCCTCGGCCGCCTCGAAGATCCGGCCCAGCGCACGCTCGCAAGCGAGTTCGGAGAGTTTGTTGTTCTGCTCCACGAACGCCACGGGATCGCCCTGGTAGCCCAGTTGCCGGACGCTGGTCAGCACCATGGCGTCCGCGGGGTCCAGGGGCAGCGCGTCGATGAGGCGCAGGTTGGCGAGTACATCACCGGAGTACTCGGCGAGCGCCCAGTCCGCCTCCGCGTCCTGTACGACCGCCTTGTTGATCGCCAGCTTCCACAGCACCCGGCTCCGCGCCCACTCCAAGTGCCTCTGCTCCTCAGCCTCGTCGCCCGGTCTGCGGGTGCGGCCCCGCGTCCGGGACGCCTCCACGTACGCCTCCTCGATCAGCTGGACGCACCGGCGCGCGAAGGGCTCCCGGACCCGGGCGGGCAGGGCTCGCACGGCTGAGGCGACAGCGGCCGTACGGCGGTCCCGTGCGGCGGCGAGATCCGCCTCCCCCACCAAGCGGCCGACACCGAGCAGCAGGGTCGGACTGCGGTGGGTGAGGATGTGGTTGAGCTCCTCCAGACGCAAGTGGGCGGTGGCCGTTTCCAGCTTGCCGGTGCCGGCGAGGACGGGCGGGATCCGGCGCGGGTCCTCCTCCAGCTCGCTGCGTGGCGTCAAGCCCTGTAGGAGCGGCGCCGTACCGAAGGAGCCCGCCAGCACGCGGTGGATCTCGGCGCGTTCGGCAGCGCCGCGGCGGATGTCGCCGTGGAGCAGGTCCCGCAGGTACAGGGCTTCCAGGTGGCGGCGCCAGGCCAGGGCGGCGTGGGCGAGGTCTCCTGCCGAGGTGTGTGCCACCGCGAGGTTGCGCAGGACGGCGGGGTGCAGCGGGTCGTCGGTGAGCATGGCGTTCCAGTGGCGCCGGGCGGAGCTCGTGCGGCCGAGGCGGAGGTCGGCCTCGGCCTGTCGGCCGCCCAGGTAGGTGCGCAGGAGGGTGACCGCCTCCCGGCGCCGCAGCTCCGGCGCGTACGCGTCCAGCGTGGACCAGGCCTCGGCGAAGTTGGCGTCCAGGCGGTCCTCGGCCACGGCGAGGGCGTGGGCGACCCGTTCCCGGGGACCGGCGCCGGCGGGTGGCGGGGGAGGCGTGGTGGGGGTCTTCGTGGGGGCCGGAGCGGCAGGATGGGAGGCTTCGGAGGCCGGCGACTCCTCGGATCGCCCTTCCAGCTCGGTCAGCCGTGCCTGAAGTGCCCGCACCCCTTCCGAGGGCACCGGCTTCGTCGCCGGAAACTCGCGCTCCCGCGCCCTGAGTGCGCGTCCCACCCGCTTGTTCAGGATGTTCCGCAGACTGCCCGGCGACTGCTGAAGCCGTGCCTCGCAATCCTCCAGTCGCTGCTGGAAGTCCTCGAACGGCATAACCAGCCCGGCCGGCTCGGCGGCCTTGAAGTGCCGCAGATCCTCCAGGCGGGCCAGGCGTACGCTTTCCCAGCGGTCGGCCAGCTCCGTCAGGCTGCCCTGGTCGCCCAGGGCCCGGGCGAACCCGGCCGCGTCCTTCACCGCCTCCTTCAGCAACCCCTTCGCATGACCGACCGCGTCGTCCAGGAGGCTGGTCAGAAGTGCCGCCGCCTCCTCGAACGCCGTGAGCTGCCCGTCGGGGCCGGCCGCCTCCGGGGGGCTCACCGGCAGGGCCGACGGATCCCGGCCCTCCACCTCGGTCAGGCGGGCGTCGAGAGCCAGCGCCTCGTCCGACGGCGCAGGATCGGCCGAGGCGAACTCGTCGCGCACCTTTGCGAGTTTCCGCTCGACCTTCTTCTTGAGGATGTTCCGCACGCTGCCCAAAGGCTCCTGGAATTCCGCCTCGCACGCCTCCAGCCGGCGCTGGAACTCCTCGAACGGCATGATCAGGCCGGTGGGTTCGGCGGCCTTGAAGCGGTGCACCTCCTCCAGCCAAGACGCCCGTACGGCCTCCAGACGGTCCGTCAACGCCGTCAGGATCCCGTGGTCCCCGCAGGCCCGCGCGTAGGCCGCCCCGTCCGCCACGGTCGCCCGGGCCAGCTCCTTCGCGTGGGCGAGCGCGTCCTCACGCAGCTCCTTCAGTACGGCGGCCATGTCCGTGAACACCGCCAGCCGCTGGTCCGGACCGGCGGTCCGTCCCTCCTCGGCGCCGTCCTGGACCGGGACGTCCGGCATGGGGCTCGGCGGGCCTTCGGCGAGCGCCCGCCAGGCGGCCGTCAGGGCCTTCTCGTGCCGGGTCGGGTCACCATCGGTGAACGCCCTGGCCGCCGCGTGGGCCCCGAGGTCGGGGAAGCGCAGCGGACGCCAGAAGAGTCGCCGCCGGTGAATCAGGGCGACCAGGACGTCGGGGAGGGAGCGCTCGGCGACGCAGGCCGCGAGCCGGGCGGGCAGCTCGGCACGGTCGGTCTCGAACAGTTCGCAGACCTGGAACAGAAGGCGAGTCGACGGGCCGTCGTCGGGCGGCAGACGCTTCGCCAGGCGGCGTACCGTCGCGGGCGGGTAGCCGTACGTCATCCACTGCACGGCGAGGACGGTGAACGAGGCCGTCCCGCCCCGGCGTCGGCCCGCCAGGGCCGCGATCGCCTCGAGCTCGGTGTGGAGCGCGTCCCTCGTCCGCTCCGCGGTGCGGCCCCGCAGCCTGCTGTCGGCCGTCATGTCCTGAACGCCGCTCCACCGGCACTCTCCGGGCCGCAGCAGCGGCAGCGCGGGCTCCTCCCCCTCCGGGTCGAAGTCGTCGCGGCCCTCACGGATCGTGCCGGTGATCTCGTCCGCTCGCGCGCGGTGCTCGCCGGTGTAGCCGGGGGTGCCCGACTGCTGCTCGTCGAGGATCCGGTACGCCAGGCCGAGGTGGGCCCAGATGCGGTGGTTGACGGGGGACAGGGAAGCGGCGGCCGTCAGCCAGCGGACTGCGGGCTCGGGACGCCCGTGCCGGAGGTGGAGCAGGCCGACGTGGTACGGGTGCTTGGGATTGGCGGGGTCCAGGCGGTGGGCACGGGCCAGCAGGGTCAGGGCGGTCGCCGGGTCGGTGCCGGGATGGACACCGATCCGGAAGCAGGCCTCGACGACCGCGTCCAGCTGGCCCTGGGTGACAGCCATCCCCTGTTCGATGTCGGACCACCACTGCTCGGCCCTGCGCCACAGCACGTCGGGCTGGGTCTCCAGCGCCCTGTGGGGGGTCATGCCTGTGCCCCCTCTCCGCCGAGCTCCTCCACGGGCAGGATCAGCAGCCGCCGGCCGTCCGAGAGCGCCGCGCGGCTGCCGTCCGGGGAGACGGCCAGGGGGTGCGCGGAGACGTAGGTGGTACGGCCGTCACGGACCAGGGCGTGGGTGCCGTCGGGATGCGCCACGACCAGCAGCCGCCCACCCAGCGCGGAGCCCACCGGCTCGGCACCCGGGACCGTGTGGAAACCCACCCGGACCGCCAGCTCCGCGTCGAAACAGACCCCTTGCCCGGTGGCGTCCACGATCGCGGTCAGATCCCCGCCCGGCAGCGCGCCGGTGATCGCGGTGACCGGCTGGTCGACCTGCACCAGTTGATGTCGGTCCAGGTCGAGTCGGTGGACGCGTCGTTCGCCGACGGCCAGGGCGAAGTCCCGCACCCGCGCCATACAGAGCAGCACGGGCTCCACCGTGTGTTCCCCCACGACCCGGCGCTCCACGTACTCGGTGAGCCGCCCGTCGAGCCCGCCGACCACCAGCCGCTCGCCGTCGGCCGCCAGCACCTGGACACCGGCCGGATGGTTCAGCACCTGCTCGGGTTCGCCGAAGGACCACACGGATCCCGACCACATGCCGACATACAACACATCCTCGTCGAAGGCCAACGCCCCCGGCACATTCAGCCGCGCCCCCTGCGGCGCCGGGAGGTCCCGGACCGTCACCGTGCCGTCCGGCGCCGCCAGCACCACCCGCCCCGACGAGTCGGCCACGGCCAGACAGCGCCGCCCGAACGCCCACAACCGAGGCCGTTCCCTCAACTCCGCGGTGCCGCCGGCCCGGTACGACGATCCCGTCCAGGTGTGCACCGCCAGCCTCCGACCGTCCAGGACGGCCAGCGCGCGCCCGTCGGGAAAGAACACCGGCCGCCCGGCCACCGGGACGACCGGCCGGTCGACGGCGTCCCAGGACCGCTGCTCCTGAGGAGCCCGCACCTGGAAGGGAGCCGTCGTGGCCGGTTCGCAGCCGGGGGCGGTCGCGACGAGCCGCACCTCCGCCGGCGCCTTGGGGAACGCGAGATCGCCGAAGACGGCCTGGCCCTGGGTGAGCGGCACGGTGAGCGTGCCGGTGAGTTGGGTGTCCGACGGCTGGGCGGAGAGGGTCACCGTGCCTCCGGCGGCCCGGAACGCGGAGCCCTCCGCGACGGCCGTCACCGTCAGCGGCGCCAGTGTGTGGCCCGCGACCGCGTCGCCGACCGGGGTGTCGAAGCGCAGGGCCGGGCGCGCGGCCGCGGTGCTCAGGCCCAGGGCTTCCCGCACCTCCTCGATCCAGCGTGGCCGTGTCGTCGGGATCCAGTTGATCCGGTTCACGACATACGGCACTTTCTTGACGGCGCCGGGATCGATCAGCACCGGGATGAACCGGCCGTCTTCGCTCAGCCGCAGCTTGAGGACCGCCTCATGGAGCTCCCACTGGCAGACGTCCTTCTCGAAATACGTCTTCGAATAGAGCGCCACGACGTGGCGGGTGTTGCGCAGCGCCTCCTCGAGGAATTGCTGCCAGTTCGCGCCGACGGGTGTGCCCGTGCGGGAGACGTCCAGGTAGATGCGCGGCGTCGCGCCGCGTGCTGTCACATACTCCAGGAGGGCGTCGCGCAGGTCCCTGGCCTGGATGTGGTCCTCGCGGGCGTAACTGATGAACACATCCCACTTTTCGGTGGCCCGGTCCGTCGTCATCCCAGCAACCTCGCGATCGTCCCGATCAACTCGTCGAGCCGCGCCCGGGCCTGCGAGGTCAGGGTGCGGCGGCTCTCCCGGCGCAGCTGCCGGGCGTCCTGGAGAATCGCGTTGAGCCGCGAGCGCATCGTGTACCGGTCGGCCGGGCCCGCCTGACTCGCCAGATCGTTGAAACGCCGTACGAGATCGGAGACCGCGTCGGACGTCAGGGCCTGGTCGATCTCCGTCAGCCGCGCCGCGATGGCCTCCCCGAGTTCGTGTACGACCTGAGCACCCGCCTCTGTCCGGGTCCTGCCCCGCAGGTCCGGGAGCCCTCGCTGGAGACCGGTGAGCTGGGTGCGCAGGGTGGTCAGGCGGGCGGTGGAGACGTCGTCGCGTACGGACTCCATGGCGGCGACGTACGCCTTGATCACAGGGTTGATGGCCGCGGCCTCCTGCCACTCCCGGATCACCTGGAGCAGTTCCGAGGCCTGGGAAACGGTGGGGTCGCGCCGGGCGACCTCGGCGCAGGCGGCGGCGCGGTCGGGATCGCGTCCCAGGCGCAGGAGACAGACGGCGTAGAGGAAGTTGAGCCAGCTGAAGCCCGGGACCACGGCGAGGAGACGGGCCATCAGCCACTCGGCGTCCTCCAGGCGGCCGATCTCCATCAGACCGGCGGCGTGCTGGGCGTCGGACTCGGCGATCAGCGTGTAGAGGTCCTCGGCACGGCCGTCGGGCAGCCGCGGTTCCGGGTACGGGGTGCGGTTGCCCTGCCGGATCACAAGACGCAGGTGGGCTTCGAAGTCGTCCAGGACGATGTCGTGGCGCCGACGTGGATCCATCGCGGCCAGTTCCCCTAGGGCCCGCTGGGGGTCGCGGTCCTTGAACGCGGCGACGGCCGGCGCGGCGTGCGGGGTCAGCACGATGAGTTGCAGTCGGCGGGCGTAGGCCGCGACCCGTTCCTTGTCGGTGTCGGCCTCCTCGGCGCCGCGTTCGGCGGTCTCCAGGGCCCGCTCCAGGTCCCCGGCGCGGGCCTGGCCCAGAGCGAGGAGATAAGACAGGGTGCCCTCTTCCGGGGCCATCTCGAGGAACGCCTCGACGCGTTCCAGGGCGCCCTCGGGATCGGACCTGGAGGTCTCGGCGTACGCGGTGATCTCCAGCGGGGTCAGCAGGCGTCGCAGTTCGCGTCGCAGCTCCTGGACGCGCTCGCGCAGGTCGGCCGGGAGCGGCTCGTCGCGCAGCGGGCGCAGGATGCGCATCGCCTGGATCCGGTTCCCCTCACCCAGGTGGAACAGGCAGAACGCCCGCAGGTAGCGCGCCTCCTGGTGGTCGGGGGCGGTGTGGAGATACTCCTCCAGCAGCTCCAGGGCGGTTTGGTGATCGCCGTTTCCCACGTTGGCGCGAGCGTCCTCCAGCAGGTCCTCGCCGTCGTCGCCGAGGTGCAGCGTCATCTCGGTGAGGGTGGCGACGGGGGGTGCCAGGAGCTGCGCGGCACGAGACGTCTGGGCGGCCGCGGCCTCGCGTGCCAGCTCGTCCAGGCGCCGGTCGTGGTCGGCGAGGTCCTGGTGGTTCCTGACCTCCTTGAGCTCGAAGGACGGGGTGCGCAGCGCCTGTACGGGGCGGATCTCGTGGAACGTGTGGTCGCGGCCGGTGCCGGTCACGGGGGCCCCTTCCGGGTGCGTGGGCTGGTCAGGACACGTACGGCGTGGGCCTCAGCCCGACTCGCCCGGTTCGGGCACGCTTCCCAGGGCGTGTTCGGCCAGGTCGCGGCAGAGCTGGTACTCGGTCTCCTGGTCGGCCCGCACCATGAGCAGCAGAGTGCGGGCGAGCGAGGCCTGTTCGAGGAGCTGGTCCTCGTCGGGTGCGGGCTTGTACTCCACGGGCGGGAGGCGGTCGAGGAGCGCCGCGTGGTCCGCTGTACGACGTCGTGTGCCGCGGGGATCGCGGGCCGAGAGGTCACTGGTCGTCACGGGGGCTCTCCTCCGGCAGGAGTGTCTGGGCGGTCCTGGTGACGAGGGCGATCTCGGCGCGGTGCAGGACCTCGGCACCCTCGGCGGCCGCGTCGGCGGCCTGGTCGAGTTCGGCGAGCAGGTCGCGCAGGACTTCCTTCGCCGGGGCTTCGTCGGGAAGGTCGCGGATCCTCGGCCAGACGATCAGCTCGATCCGGCGGCGCAGGGCCTCCGCCTGCCGTTTGACGTCGTCCAGTGGGGCCCGCTGGTGCGGTACGACTTGCTCGTCGAGGTCGTCCGCCGGCGCGTACCGCTGGAACTTCTCCTTCAGGCGCAGGAGTTGCGCCCGATCCTCGGCAGGCCGTCCGGGATCCTCCAGAAACTCTCCGAGCAGGACGAGGTAGCGGGAGATGGCGTTGCCCTCACCGCCGAACTCGCGCTCGCGTTCCATGAGGTCCAGCACCTCGGGCAGCATGATTCCCTTGGCCTTGCGCCGGCCCGAGTCCAGGACGGCCAGGGCCTGTTCGCGCTCGGGCTGGTTCAGGGCGAAGTAGTAACGGACCAGCCCCTCGACGAGATCGGCGTCCCCGAGCTCGGGGTCGGCCTCCCGTACGGCGTCGACGCGCCGCTGGAGCTCCCCGAAGTCGTACTGCGAAGGAGCCCCGGACAGCGCCGGCCTGCGCCGCCATTCCCGCAGCAGGGCGAGCAGCCGCAACAGGGCGATGCCCGTGCGCAGGCGGGCCTCCGTGTCGTGGTCCGCGAGGGGACGCCGGTCGAGCTGATCAGCCAGTTCGGCCAGCCGCTCGCCCAGCTCCATGGGGTCGCCGTCCTGCCAGTCACAGGTCAGTAGACCCAGATCGGCTTCCACGGCGGACAGGTGCAGGTCCTCGGCACGCTTCCGCGCCGCCGCGAACGCCTCGCGGGCCTCGTCCGTCCGCCCGTCGAACACGGCATGGATGCCCTTGGCGAGCTGGAGGTCGTTCAGCTCCGCCGGGATGCGGTCCGTCAGCTCGCCGAGTTCGCGGACCCGGTCGAAGTGGTGCAGTGCCCCGTCGGTCTCCTGGCGTCTCCAGTGACTCGCGGCCAGTTGGAGGTGGGAGATGGCGGCGATACGACGGCTGTCCGGGTGAGTGTCGAGCAGCGCGCGGTGCTCGGCGTAGAGGTCGGTGACACGCCCGTGGTTTCCCAGGCGGGCGTGGAGCCACAGTTCCAGATAGGCGGTGTGCACGGTGCGGCGGCCCGCGGAGGCGATCAGTTCGTCGAGGACGGTCGCGGCGGCGCCGTAGCGGGAGGGGTCGTACGACCCCAGCATCGCCCGCGCGTACGCCTGCGCGAACCGGGTCCGTTTCAGTGCCCGGCCCCGGGGCCCGGCGTTCACCGCCTGCCCGAGCAGCGCCTCGGCCCGCTCCAGTTCGTCGCGGTCGTCGCTGTCGAGCAGCGTGAGAGCCTCCTGGTACGGCCTGCGCCAGCGTCCTGGCAGCACGACGAGGAAGTACGCCCCGCTCGCCACCGTCGTCAGGAACAGCAGGGGCAGGACGACCGCCAGCAGAATCGTGGTCATGCGTCGTCCTCCAGAAGGCGTCGGTCGAACGTGGCCAGGCGCATGCCGTGTTCGTGGATCTCGCGCGCGCTCATCCCACGGTTCTGCCGCAGCCTGCGCAGTCCGGCCCTCACCTGCTCGGCGACCTGGGCGGCGGCGTCGCGACGGCCGAGCAGCAGGAAGGACTCGGCGTAGTCGAGCATGAGGTCGAAGCGCCACCACATCAGCCTCTTGTTGCCGTCGTGCAGCCACGTGTGCGCGTGGACGTTGGCCTCGGCGTAGGCGCCCTGGCCGATGAGGCAACGCGCCATCTCGTGGGCGTGTGCGCGTTGCTGGTCCTCGGGGAGCCGCTGGAAGGCCGTGCGCGCCGTGTCGTTGAGGCGCTGGGTGAAGGAGCCGTCCGTGGCCTCGGAGAGTCCTCCCTGGACGACCGACCAGAGGCCGCCGATGATCGACAGCTGTGCGGCGTATGCCTCGGGGCGTCGTGGTGCCGCCTGGACCGCGCGCTCCAGGAGGGACAGCGCCTCCAGGGGTTCGCCCAGGTCCTGGCGGGCGATCTCGGCGGCGAGGAGCAGGAGTTCGTAGCTGGGGCGGTCGACCAGGGCGGATTGGGCGAGGCCGACGGCCCTGCGGGGGTGGCCGGCGGTGCGCAGGGATCGCACGGCAGTGACCGGGTCCATCGCCCGGCGGGCCTCGTCGAGGGCGTCGCCGAGGTGGTGGAGATCTTCGTCGCCGAGTCGGGTCGTGCGCGGGCCGGTGAGGTCACGCAGGCGCTCGCGCACCGTCCGTACCGGTTCCACCCGCCGCATCCACGACGGCAGCCGCTCCTCGTCGGTGAACACGGCGGCGCACGCGGCACGTTGGAGGAGCCGTTCGGGGGCTGCGGCGGGCAGGTTCTCGAAGCAGCGGCGGGCGGCGATGATCAGGGCGTACAGACCGGGGTCCCGGTCGCCGACCGGGAGGCCGCGGGCCGTCTCGGGGGTGAGGTGGGCCATCCGAGTCGGCTCGCCGACCAGCTGATCGAGAGGCGGGGCGCCCCAGGGCGGCAGGGGCAGCAGCAGTGGGCCGCGATGTCCGGCCAGCACGATGTCGGCGGGCAGCGGCACCAGCCCCGTACCGATCGACTCGCGCCAGCCGGGATACGCCTGCAGCGCGCCCAGCAGGGCCGTGATCCGCTCCGGCGGTTCCTGTCCGTCGAGGGCGTCGGCGAGGCTGTGCCCCGCGTCGGTCTCATAGCTGACGATCTGGAACCAGCGGCCGCCGAACTGCCGCTGCTCGCCCTGTTCGCCGGGCACCACCGGGACCAGGTCGCGGCGGCGCGGCCGGGTCTGCCAGGCGACCAGCTCATGCCGCTGCTCCCCGCTGATCGCCTCTGCCGGGATCAGCCGGTACCAGCGGCGCCGCCCGGGCGCACGGTAGAGCGTGCCCCACCATCCGACCCCTGCGTACTTGGCGTCGAGCTCTTCCTCGACGGCCTTCTTCCGCTCATCGACGGCTGTTGTCATATGCGTCTTCGAGGTCGTCGGCGAGGTCGTCGAGGGTGTCTTCATCGGCGCTCCTGCCGACGGCGTCCACGAAAGCGCGCAGGGCCTCGGTGAGGGCGGGCGGTGCCTGACCGTCGCGTGCCGCGCGGACAGCCTTCTTGATCAGGCGGCGGTATTCGGCGGGGATGTCGGCGGGGTCGATCTCCGGGAGGGGCGCCGACGTGGGAGCCGGGATCGTGACGGGGTCGGGCACAGCGGCGGTGACCGGCCCAGGAACGGTGAACTCCGGAGTCTCGGCCTCGGGTTGACCGGCCATCGACTTCAGCTCGTTGGTGAACAACCGCACCAACGCCAACCGCCGCTCCTCCAACTCGTCGGCCTTCCCGATGGTCACGATCTGGTCGAAGGTCGCCTTGTACTCCCGCCCCGTGTTGGTATGGGTCACCTGTACCCCGAGCAGCCCGTTCACATCGAGGGAGAATTCGACCTCGAACTGGTGGTACCCCTCGGGCCGGGGCTCGATGTCATCGAGGTGGATCGTGCCGATGAGGGTGTTGTCGTAGATGTACTCGCCCTCGCCCTGGTAGATCGCCGCCTCGATACGGTGGGCCTGTTCCGGGTTCGTGTATGTCTTGACCTGGCGGGCCGGGATCTTCGTGCCACGCGGGATCAGCGCGTTGAACAGACCCTGCTGGACGCCCACGCCCAGGGTGTGCTCGGTGATGAGCGTGACGGTGAAGTCCTGGTCGTCGGTGGAGCGTTCGGCGGTGGGCCGGGTCGCGAGGTCGAAGGCGGGAGATGGTTCGAAGCGGTTGGCCACGATGGCCGCACCCCGGGCGACCAGAGTGTCGGGGTTGGCGTCACCGCGGACGAAGCCCTCGTCCTGGTCGAAGTGGTCGAGCAGCATCTGCCGCACCCGCGGGATACGGGTCGAACCGCCCACCAGCAGGACCGCGTTGATGCCCTCGCGCTGAACCCCCTTGGCTTCCCGGGCGAACCGCAGGGCTTCGTCGACCTGGTGCAGGGAGCGTTCCAGGATCGGCTGGATTTCGCGTTCGAAGGTGGCGCGGTCCAGCTCAAGGGCAGGGATGCCGCCGCCGAGGTCGACGGTGGTGGTGGAGCGCAGGGACAGTTCGCGTTTGGCGGCCTCGGCAGCCGCCTTGATCCGCAGGCGTTCGGTGTTCTTGGGCAGGGCGTCGCCGAGTTCCCGTTCGATCCACTCCGCGATGGCGTCGTCGAAGTCGCCGCCGCCGAGGCGCTGGTCACCGGCGGTGGCGATGACCTCGATCTCGTCGTCCCGGGTCTCGATGATCGACACGTCGAAGGTGCCGCCGCCGAGGTCGAAGACCAGGTAGACCTGCCGTTCCGATTCGGCGCGGTCGACCCCGTACGCGATGGCCGCGGCGGTGGGCTCCGGGATCAGCTGGCGGGGGTAGAGACCGGCCAGCAGAGCCGCCTCCTCGGTGGCCTTCTTCTGCCGTTCCATGAAGTACGCCGGTACGGTCACCACCGCGTCGTGGATCTCGCCGCCCAGCGACTGCTCGGCGATCCGCTTCATCCGCATCAGCACCAGGGCGCTGATCTCCTGCGGGCGCAGCCAGTCGCCGCCGAGCCGGGCCCGTACCGGGTCGCCCTCCTGGTAGACGCCCGTCGCGCCGAAGTGCTCCAGCAGGTCACCGGTGAAGACGGCCCCCATCTCCCGCTTGATTTCGATGATCGTGTCGTCGGAGCCCGGGCCGCCCGCAGTGATGGCGTCCTTCGCGTCGTGCCCGACGACGAGCGCGCCGGTGGCCGGGTCGATCCTTACGACCGACGGGGTGGCGACGGCGCTGTTCCCCTCACGTTCGGGGTCGGCGAGGATCTTGGGGGCGAAGTCGTCGGGGTGGTAGGCGGCCACGGCCGAGTACGTCGTGCCGAGGTCGATGCCGACGACCCGGTGCAGCTGGTCATCCATGGGAGCTCCTCCGGGATTCACTCGTCGGCGAAGCCGTCGAGCAGGTGGGTGCGGGTGAAGTCGCCGGTGAAATCGGTCCGGGTGATGTCCGTCGGATGGTGCACCTCTTCGCCGGCGGTCCTGAGGAAGGCCTCGATCTCCCGGCGCAGGACGGTCAGTCCGATGGCCCTGTCGTCGAGTACGGGCTCCCAGGTCGGTTCGAGGCGCAGCAGGGGGAGCGGCGGATGCCGGGCGTCGTGCGCGGCGCGGGCCTCGGCGTTCTCCAGGTTGACGGCGTGCGCGGCGGTGATCTCGTCGTCGCTCGCGCCCCGTGCCTGGAGCAGGGCGTCGTAACGGGCGGCGGCCGCGCGGATCTCGTCGGCCGTCGCCTCCGGCGGCACGCCGAGACGGCTGTACTCCGTCGACCGGGGTACGACCAGCGGCAGCCCGAAGAGCGCCCCGCCGTCCTTGTCGACACCGGGCATGACAAGATCCCCCGTTCACGAACGCGACGCACTGGAGCCTGCTGTCGCCCTGGGGCGCCGCGGTACTCCGGCGATGCGGCACGGCAGTGGAATGCCGTTCGCATGGTGCTGACTATAGAAGCGAGTAAGTCAACCATCCGTGGTTACTGGCGAGTTCAAACTCTGAGGGAGGAATATGGCCAGAATGTGCCCCTGGCCGTTTCCACCGCCGCGGATGCCGCGCACGTCCCTGCCCGCAGTATGCGTACCGACATGCCGTACGAGCGGCCGATCCCTGCTTCTGCAACTGTTCTTTGCACTTCTCACACCGAGCCGACGGAGTCAGACGGCCAGCGCGGCGAATCCCAGGACGTACGTGGCCGCGAAGGTGAGGGGGGTCCACTGCTCGACGTAGGTCAGCGGAAGATAGACCCGCCAGTTCCGCCCCTCGTCCAGGGCCGTCCACTCGGCAGTGGAGAAGGCGCGAGCCGGAAGCCGCTGCTCCAGTGCCGCGATCACCTTGAACTTGCCCTCGTTCAGCTGCCGGTACGAACGGACGGTGATCCACCAGGCCGTGCAGATCGACAGCAGCACCAGCAGTCCGGCCAGGAGCAGCAGTACCGAGAAGTCACCGGGGCGAGGCCGGGACAGCCAGGCGGCGAGGAAGGTGACGACACCGCTGTTGAGGGTCAGGAAGAACGTGTTGGCCAGGTTGCGGCGCCCGCTGACCCGGTCGGCCATCTCCACGCACAGCCGGTATTGCTCGAACACCGCTGCCTGGTAAGGAGCGTGCGCCTCACGGTCGTCGGGTCCGGCGACATCATCGTTCCACAGCGAGCTGGCGATCTCCGTCATGGCGGCATCATTCCCCAGCGGCCACCGCCCGGACCGTGAATCTGGCAGAACGGCTCATGGCCCTACCGCTCGTCTACAACAGCCCGGCTCCGGCCAGGAACTTCCCCACCCCCTCCACCTCCTCCGCCGACAGCGGCACCTGAGGCTCCGCCGTCGCCGGGCAGTCGATGACCCCCCGCAGATGCAGCGCCGCCTTGAAAGCGCCCAGCGCAGACGAGCCACCCCCCATCCGCCCGGGATCCCCGACGGTCACCATGCCGAACAGGGCGCACAGGCGTTCCTGTTCGGCCCGGGCCGACTCCCAGTCGCCGGCCCGGCACAGGCGGTCGAGGCGGACGTACCCGTGGGGGTCGACGTTGGCGAGCCCCGGCACGGCCCCGTCGGCGCCGACCGCGAGCGCCGCGTCGACGAAGAGCTCCGAGCCCGTCAGGACGGTGAAGCCGTGGACGTCGGAGCGGGTCCGGGCGCCGACCACGACCTCGCGGAACCCGGCCAGGTCGCCGCTGGAGTCCTTCAGCCCCGCCAGGACACCTTCGGCGGCGAGGTCCAGGAGCACGTCGGCGGGGAGTTTGGTGTGGACGGAGGACGGGATGTCGTAGGCCACCACCGGGACGGGGCAGGCCGCAGCGATCAGGCGGTAGTGGCGGGCGATCTCGGCCGGGTGGGTGCGGGCGTAGAAGGGCGCCGTCGCCACCACCGCGTCCGCACCCGCAGCCGTGACCTCCCGTACGTGGTCCAGCACCCTGGGCGTGGTCATGTCGATCACGCCCGCCAGGACCGGGAGCCGGCCCCCCACGTGCCCCGACACGGCCTCCACCACCAGCCTGCGCTGCCGGTCCGTCAGATACGCCGCCTCCGACGTCGAGCCGAGCACGAACAGACCGTGCACCCCGCCTCCGATCAGATGGTCGACCAGCCTGAGCAGTGACGGGACGTCCACCTCGCGGTCCGGTGTCAAGGGCGTGCAGACGGGCGGGACGACACCGGTGAGCGGGGTGGGGAACGGCATCAAGGCTCCTTGGGATCGTGGCTCTGTCGTACGAGGTCGCGGGTTGCCTCGCCCTCCTCCACTGGATGGTGACACCTGTAACGATGCTCCGGGCGCGACGCGGCCGAGAAGCCCGGCATCACGTCCGCGCACAACCCGTCGGCCTTCCAGCATCTCGTCCGGAACGGGCACCCGCTCGGCGGGCGCGTCGCCGACGGGACCGGACCGACCAGCGGGATCGGCTCGATGGGGTCCAGCAGACCGGGTGTCGCGGAGAAGAGGGCGCGGGTGTACGGGTGCCGGGAGCCGTCCGTGACCTCGGCCGCCGGGGACTCCTCGACGATCCGGCCCAGGTACATCGTGATCACACGGTCACTCATCCGCCGTACCGTCTGGATGTCGTGCGAGACGAAGACCAGGGCCAGGCCCAGCCGTTCCTTCAGGTCCAGCAACAGGTTCAGGATCTGGGCGCGCACCGACACGTCCAGCGCGCTCGTCGGCTCGTCCGCCACCACCAGGTCGGGGTCCAGCGCCAACGCCCGGGCGATCGCGACACGTTGGCGCTGACCGCCGGACAGCTGGCCGGGCAGGGCGTCGGTGAGGGCGCGCGGGAGGCCCACCAGGGACATCAACTCCCGTACGCGCTCCTCCCGTTGCTTCCTGGTTCCCCGGTCGTGCACGTCCAGCGGGTCCCGCAGTATCTGCCGGACCGGCAGTCGCCGGTTCAGCGCCGTCGACGGATCCTGGAAGATCATCCCGGTGCCGGCGCCGACCGTCGTCCTGCGCTCGGCCGGCGACATCGCCCACAGGTCACGCCCCCGGAACGCCACGGTCCCCGACGTCGGCCGCTGCACCCCCACCAGCACCTTCGCCAGCGTCGACTTGCCGCACCCCGACTCACCGACCACGCCGACCGTCTCGCCGGGCGCGATGACGAGATCGGCGCCGGTCAGGGCGTACACCTTGTCCCGGGTGAACAGGCCGCCGCTGCGCGCCTTGTGCACCACATGCGCGTCGGACAGTTCCACCAGCGCGTTCACGGGATGACCTCGCTCTCCGCCGTCACCAGGTCGACCGCCGGGTGATGGCATGCCGCCGTGTGCGTCCGCGTCCCCAGCAGATGCGGTGCGGTCGTCCGGCAGATCCCGCTCGCCATCGGACACCGGTCCGCGAAGCGGCAGCCCGCCGGGAAGTCGGCGGGGGAGGGGACGACGCCCTTGATCTGTGTCATTCGCTCCTGGGCGGACTCAAGGGAGAGCACGCTGCCCAGCAGCCCGCGGGTGTAGTGGTGTGCCGGTGCCTCCACCAGGTCCGCGGTCACGCCCGTCTCGACGATCTGGCCGCCGTACATGACGACCACGCGGTCCGTCACGTCCGCGACCAGCGCCAGGTCGTGCGAGACCAGGATCAGCGCGAAGCCGAGCTCCTCCCGCAGCCTCAGCAGCAGCTCTATGATCTGCGCCTGCACGGTGACGTCCAGCGCGGTCGTCGGCTCGTCGGCGACGATCAGCTTCGGGTCGCGGGACAGGGCCATGGCGATCAGGACGCGTTGGCGCTGGCCGCCGGAGAGTTCGTGCGGGTAGCTGCGCAGGGTGCGTTCCGGGTCCAGGCCGACCAGCGTCAGCAGTTCGTGGGGGGTACGGCGGCCTCCGCGGCGTACGACCTGCTTCAGCTGGGCGCGGATCGTCATCGCCGGGTTCAGCGAGGACAGAGCGTCCTGGTAGATCATCGCCATCTCGTGGCCCAGCAGTCGTCGCCGTACGCGCATCGGTTCGCCCACCACCTGCCGCTGGTTGAAGCGGACATGGCCGCGCACCCGGGCGCCCTTCGGCTCCAGCCCCATCACCGCGAGGGCGGTGAGCGACTTCCCGCAGCCCGACTCGCCGACCAGCCCCAGCACCTCACCGGGCTGCACCTCGAAGCTGATGCCGTCGACGATGTCGACGCCGGCATGACGGCCCTCGAAGCCGATCGCGAGGTTCTCCACCGCCAGCACCGGCTGCCGCCCCTGCGGCAACGGCCGCGCCCGGGCCCGCAGCCGCGCCGCCGCCTCCGTCAGCCCGGGCAGTTGCAGCACCTCGCCGCTGCCCGGTTCCGGCGCCTCCAGCCGGTCGTCGTCCCGTACGTCGACCTCGCGTGCCGAGGGCGCCGCCCACGCGTCCGACACGCCCTCGGAGAGGATGTTGAGCGAGAGCACCGTCACCAGCATCAGCAGCCCGGGGAAGACGGTCGCCCACCAGCCACCGGTCAGCACCATGTTCTTGCCGTCCGCGATGACACTTCCCCAGGAGGGGTCGGGCGGCCGGACACCCGCGCCGATGAAGGACAGCGACGCCTCGAAGACGATCGCCTCCGCCACCTGGACCGTGCAGAACACCAGCACCGGGGCGGCGCAGTTGATCGCCACGTGCCGGAGGACGATGTGCGGTGTCCGGGCGCCGATGACGCGTTCCGCCGTCACATAGTCCTCGCCGTACTGGTCGAGGACGTTCGCCCGGACGACCCGGGCCACGGGCGGCGTGAACAGGAAGGCGATCGCGCAGATCAGGACGGTGATGCCGCCGCCGAAGACCGCGACCAGTACGGCGGCCAGCGCGATGCCCGGGAACGCCATCACGACGTCCAGGCAGCGCATCAGCGTCTCGTCGACCGCCTTGCGGGAGGTCGCCGCGATCGCGCCGATCAGGGCGCCGACGACGAGCGCGAGCCCCGTCGCGCCGAGCCCGATGGCCAGCGACCAGCGGGCGCCGTACATCAGCCGGCTGAGGATGTCCCGGCCGAGGCTGTCCTGGCCCATCCAGTGGTCGGCGGACGGATGCCCGGTGCCGTCGACGGGCGGCTGCTGGTCGAGCGGGTCGTGCGGGGCGAGGACCGGGGCGAGCACCGCCATCAGGACCACCACGGCCAGGAAGCAGACCGCCACCTTCGACAGCAGCGGCAGCCTGCGCCAGCCGCGCATCCGGATGCCGGGCCGGGACAGCGCCTCGGTCAGGCGCTTGCGGTTGAACGTCACGTCGCCTCCCGCAGGCGCGGGTTGACCAGCAGATACAGGATGTCGATGACGAGGTTGACGACGACGAAACCGGTGGCCGTCGTCAGGACGACGCCCTGGACCACCGCCGGGTCACCGTTCTTCACGGCGTCGATCATCAGCTTCCCCATCCCGGGAAGGGAGAAGATCGTCTCGATGACGACCGCGCCGCCGAGGAGATATCCGACGCGCAGGCCGAGGACGGTCAGCGGGTTGATGAGCGCGTTGCGGAGGACATTGCGTCCCACGACCACCCGCGGCGGCAGCCCGCTCCCGATCGCCGTCCGTACGTAGTCCTTGTCCAGTTCCTCCACCACCGCCGTCCGCACGATCCGCGTCAGCTGCGCCGCCACCGGCAGCGACAGCGCGAAGGCGGGGAGGGTCATGGTCTTCAGCCAGCCGGTGAAGGAGTCCGCCGGGTTGATGTAGCCGCCGGTCGGGAACCAGCCGAGATCGACCGCGAGGTACTGGATCATCAGCAGCGCCAGCCAGAAGCCGGGCGCGGCCACCCCGGTCAGGGACACGACCCGGATGATCTGGTCGGGCAGGCGGTCGCGGTAGATGGCGGCCGTCACCCCGCCGAGCAGCGACAGCACGACCGCGATGCCCAGGCCCAGGAAGGTGAGCTGGAGGGTGAGCGGCAGCGCGGTCATGACCTGGTCGACGACCGGCGCCCTGGTGAGGGCGCTGGTGCCCATGTCGCCGTGGAGCAGGTCGCCGACGAAGGCGACGTAGCGGACCGGGAGGGGATCCAGCAGGCCGTTCTCCTCGCGGAAGTCGTGCAGCTGCTGGGGCGTCGGGTTGGCGCCCTGGAAGAACGCGGACGCCGGGTCGACGTCCGAGAACCGCATGACCAGGAACACGAACAGCACGATGCCGAGCATCAGCGGCACGAGCAGCGCGACCCGACGGGCCAGGATCCTGACGACGGTGATCACGGCCGGACTCCCGTCGTGGCTAGGCCCACTTGGCCTGGAGGAGGTTGATGCCGGGATACGGCTGTGCCCTTATGCCGGTGAGCTGCTTCGGGTTCCAGGCCGTCATCAGCTCGTTGTGGACGACCGGGTAGAGCACGGCCTGCTCGGCGACGACGTCGATGTAGTCCTGGATCATCGTCTTCTTCTTGTCGGGGTCCGGCTCCTGGGTCGCCCGGTCCATGTCCTTGAAGAGAGCCTTGGCCACAGAGTTGCCGGCCCACCGCGTGTACTGCATCCACAGGTTCTCGGGGCCGTAGTTGTAATGCATGATCAGGTCGGCGTCGAGGCCGAACTGGTTGGGGTTCGAGGCGGCGGCGACGACCTGGTAGTCCTGCTTCTGGTCCATCTTGGTGAAGACGGCCGTCGTCTCCTGCGGGGAGAGGGTGGTCTTGACGCCGATTGCGTCCCAGGACGCCTTGATGGTCGGCAGGCAGTCCACGATCCAGCTCACGTTGACGGCGAGGATCTCGATCTTCAGCCCGCTGACCCCGGCCTCCTTCAGCAGCGCCTTCGCCTTGTCGGGGTCGTAGTCGTAGACGGTCTTGGCGCGCCGGTAGCTGGGGTTGGACTCGTTGAGGAAGGAGCTCGACGGTTTCCCGTGCCCCTTCAACGCCACCTCGACCATCTTCTCGGTGTCGATGGCGTAGTGCAGGGCCTGGCGGACGCGGACGTCGTCGAAGGGCTTGTGCTGGGTGTTGAACATCAGGAACAGGTTGTTCATCCCGGCGCCGCCCGCGACCGTCAGCCCGCCGCTCTCCAGCTGCTGGATGTTGGCGTACGGGATGTTGTCCGCGATCTGCGCTCCGGCGCTCGCGCCCGAGATCCTGGCCACGCGCGGCGCCGCGTCCACGATCGTCAGCCAGTTCATCTTCTTGAAGGCGGGCTTGCGCGGGCCGTTGTAGTCGGGATACGCCTCGAAGGTGGTGTTGGACTTCGGGTGGTGCGCGGTCTGCCGGTACGGCCCTGAACCGATCGCCTTGCCCTTGATGGCCTCCTCCCAGGCGCCCGGCCGGGAGAAGACGTGCTTCGGCATGATCTTGGCGAGGGTGAGCCGTGAAATCCCGTCCGGGAAGGGGAACTTGAGCACCAGCTCGACGTTCTGCGCGTCGATCTTGCGGACTTCCTTCAGCCAGCCGGCGAAGAACCCCTTGGCGAGGGTCTGGGTGTCCGGGCCGAGGATCCGCTCGAAGACGAAGACGACGTCGTCGGCCGTGACGGGCTTTCCGTCATGGAACTTGGCCCCTGCCCGCAGGGTGAACTTCCACGACGTGCTGTTCGGATCCGCCGGGACCTGGGTGGCGAGCGCGGCGTACGGCTCGCGGGAGATCGGGTCGGTGTCGAGGAGGCCCTCGTAGATGTGGTTGTTGGCGGCCATGCAGAAGGCGGACGCCGTCTGGGTCGGATCCCAGCTGCCGTCGTTGCCGTAGCCGATGACCGCGGTGAGCGTCCGGTCCCGGCCGCCGCCCGAGCCGGTCTCGTTCGTGGACTCCGGCCCCGACGAACAGGCCGACAGCGACGCGGAGACGGCGGCGGCCGCGCCCAGCGCGCCGGTGTGCTTCAGGAACGACCGGCGGTGCAGCGCCGGCACGTCGTGGGTCACGTCGCGCACGGTTCCTCCTGCGGAGAAGAGCTCGGAAATGAGCTCGGTATGAGCTCGGGAAAGGGCTCGGAAGGATCTCGGAAGGAAGCTCGGGAAGATCTCGGAGGGCTGAGGAGATACGACGTCCTACGTCCTGACGGTCAGCGCGACCATAGGTGGGGGGATGGGGGCGGTCAAGGGATCTCACACGAATGGCGCATCTGCCACAGGTCGGACCAATGGCGCTGTGAAATGGCGTGAGTTGACCCCTCGTCAGGGTCGTATCCGGCAGACATGGGACGTGGGACGTCCGGGTGCGCGTACCATGCGCCGCATGCCGGGGCAGCCGAGGAACAGCCGTACGTCCCGTACCTCCCATGCGTCCGAGGAGTCCAGGAACAGCCGGATCCAGCGCCAGGTCATGCAGCTGATCATCGACCGCAGGCTCCGGGCCGGCGCCCTCCTGCCCACCGAGGCCGAGCTCATGGAGGACCTCGGCGTCAGCCGCAACTCCGTCCGTGAGGCGCTCAAGGCGCTCCAGGCGCTGGACATCGTGGAGATCCGGCACGGCTACGGGACGTACGTCGGCCAGGCCTCGCTCACTCCACTGATCGACGGGCTGACCTTCCGTACGCTCGCCCGGCACGACCACGACGACCCCGGGGCGCTCGCCGAGATCCTTCAGGTGCGGGAGGTGCTGGAGGAGGGGCTGATCCGGCGGGTGGCGGCGACGGTCACCGAGGGGGAGCTGGACCGGCTGGACGCGGTGGTGTCCCGGATGGAGGCGGCGGGGCGGGTGGGGCGGCCCTTTCCCGACCTGGACCGCGAGTTCCACGAACTGCTCTACGCCTCGCTCGGCAACGACCTCGTGCCGCAGCTTCTCGCCGCCTTCTGGACGGTCTTCCGCCGCGTCTCCGGCGCCCGCGGCCGCCCCGACGATCCCTCTCCCGACCTGACCGCCCGGTGGCACCGCGACATCGTGACCGCGCTGCGGAGCCGGGACGTCGAGGGGGCGCAGCGGGCGATGGCCGTCCATTTCCGGGGGATCGCGGGGTGGGCGGGGCAGGGGTCGCGGGGGGTGGGCTGACGACCGCGGCTCGGGCTCGGGCGGGTTGCTGGACTCGAACCCCTCAGTGCCGGTCGGCAACAACCAGCCCGTCCGGCGTTTGAGGACGAGGCCCGTTCAGGGCCGAAGCGGGGGTATGGGGGCTGCAGCCCCCAGGGATGGGACGGGTAGGGGCGGCGGGGGCGAAATCCCACCGGCGAAGACCGGTCAGGAATCAAGAAGCGTCGCCCCCGACCCCCCGCTAGCGTGACGGGCATGGACATCTCGATTCACGCCAGCTTTCTTCCGCACGACGACCCCGAGGCCTCCCTCGCCTTCTACCGCGACGCCCTCGGCTTCGAGGTCCGTACCGACGTCGGACAGGGCAAGATGCGCTGGATCACGGTCGGCCCGCCCGGCCGGCCGGAAACGTCGATCCTCCTGGCACCCCCGGCCGCCGACCCCGGCATCACCGAGGACGAGCGCCGCACCATCCTCGAGATGATGGCCAAGGGCACCTACGGCTGGATCCTCCTGGCCACCCCGAACGTCGACGACACCTTCGAGAAGGTCCAGGCGACCGGCGCCGAGGTGGTCCAGGAGCCGACCGACCAGCCGTACGGCATCCGCGACTGCGCCTTCCGCGACCCCGCGGGCAACCTGATCCGTATCCAGGAGCGGAGCTGACTGCGATGACCAGGACGACCAGGGCCACGAGCACGGACGCGCAGCCGCCCGCCCCGCACGCCGCCGACAGCCATGAGCTGATCCGCGTGCACGGCGCACGCGAGAACAACCTCAAGGACGTCAGCATCGAGATCCCCAAGCGCCGCCTGACGGTCTTCACCGGCGTCTCCGGCTCCGGCAAGAGCTCGCTGGTGTTCGACACGATCGCCGCGGAGTCGCAGCGCCTGATCAACGAGACCTACAGCGCCTTCCTGCAGGGCTTCATGCCGAACGTGGCCCGCCCCGAGGTCGACGTCCTCGACGGCCTGACCACCGCGATCACCGTCGACCAGCAGCGCATGGGCGGCGACCCCCGCTCCACGGTCGGCACCGCCACCGACGCCAACGCGATGCTGCGCATCCTCTTCAGCCGGCTCGGCACGCCCCACATCGGCCCGCCGAGCGCGTACTCCTTCAACACCGCCTCGGTCCGGGCGAGCGGCGCGATCACCGTCGAGCGCGGCGCGAAGACCAAGGCCCAGAAGGCGACCTTCGAGCGCACCGGCGGCATGTGCAACCGCTGCGAGGGGCGTGGCTCGGTCTCCGACATCGACCTCACCCAGCTCTACGACGACTCCAGGTCGCTGGCCGAGGGCGCGTTCACCATCCCCGGCTGGAAGTCGGACAGTACGTGGACCGTGCAGCTCTACGCCCAGTCCGGCTTCGTCGACCCGGACAAGCCGATCCGTGAGTACACCAAGAAGGAGATGCAGGCCTTCCTCTACGGGGAGCCGACCAAGATCAAGGTCAATGGCATCAACCTCACCTATGAGGGCTTGATACCGAAGATCCAGAAGTCGTTCCTGTCCAAGGACAAGGAATCGATGCAGCCCCACATTCGGGCCTTCGTGGAGCGGGCGGTCACCTTCACCACGTGTCCCGAGTGCGACGGCACCCGGCTGAGTGAGGGCGCCCGGTCGTCGAAGATCAAGGGGATCAGCATCGCCGACGCCTGCCGGATGGAGATCCGCGACCTCGCCGAATGGGTCCGCGGGATCGAGGAACCCTCCGTCGCGCCGCTGCTCACCGCGCTGCAGCACACCCTCGACTCGTTCACGGAGATCGGCCTCGGATATCTCTCGCTCGACCGCCCGGCCGGCACCCTGTCCGGCGGCGAGGCCCAGCGCGTCAAGATGATCCGCCACCTCGGCTCCTCGCTCACGGACGTCACGTACGTCTTCGACGAGCCCACCATCGGCCTGCACCCGCACGACATCCAGCGGATGAACGACCTGCTGCTGCGGCTGCGGGACAAGGGCAACACGGTGCTCGTGGTGGAGCACAAGCCGGAGACGATCGCCATCGCCGACCACGTCGTGGACCTCGGCCCGGGCGCCGGCACGGCGGGCGGCACCGTCTGCTTCGAGGGCACCATCGAGGGGCTGCGCGCGAGCGGCACCGTCACCGGCCGCCACCTCGACGACCGCGCCACGCTCCGGGAGACCGTGCGCAAGCCCACCGGCACGCTGGAGATCCGCGGCGCGACGACCAACAACCTGCAGAGCGTCGACGTCGACATCCCGCTCGGCGTGCTGTGTGTGGTCACCGGTGTCGCCGGCTCCGGCAAGAGCTCGCTCATCCACGGGTCCATACCCGCCCCCGAGGGCGTGATCTCGGTGGACCAGACGCCGATCCGCGGCTCGCGCCGCAGCAACCCGGCGACGTACACCGGACTGGCCGACCCGATCCGCAAGGCCTTCGCCAAGGTCAACGGCGTGAAGCCGGCCCTGTTCAGCGCCAACTCCGAGGGCGCCTGCCCCACCTGCAACGGCGCCGGGGTCATCTACGTCGACCTGGGGATGATGGCCGGCGTCGACACCCCCTGCGAGGACTGCGAGGGCAAGCGGTTCCAGGCGTCCGTGCTGGAGTACCACCTCGGCGGCCGGGACATCAGCGAGGTGCTCGCGATGTCGGTGACCGAGGCGGAGGAGTTCTTCCGGGCCGGTGAGGCGCGTACCCCCGCCGCCCACAAGATCCTCGAGCGGATGGCGGACGTCGGCCTCGGCTACCTCACCCTCGGCCAGCCGCTCACCACCCTCTCCGGCGGCGAGCGGCAGCGGCTGAAGCTGGCCACGCACATGGGGGACAAGGGCGGGGTCTACGTCCTCGACGAGCCGACCACCGGGCTCCACCTCGCCGACGTCGAGCAGCTGCTCGGCCTGCTGGACCGGCTCGTCGACTCCGGCAAGTCGGTCATCGTGATCGAGCACCACCAGGCGGTCATGTCCCACGCCGACTGGATCATCGACCTCGGCCCCGGCGCCGGCCACGACGGCGGCCGGATCGTCTTCGAGGGCACCCCCGCCGACCTCGTCGCCCAGCGCTCGACCCTCACCGGCGAGCACCTCGCGGCCTACGTCGGCGGCTGACCGCATGTGTCTCACCACGGGGCCGGTGATGTCCTTCCTCGTGTCCCGCTCCCGGCAGCTGAGGGAGCGGGCGAGGGGACAGGCAGGGGAGTGGACGGGCCAGGAGGGGGTTCGGGATGATGCGGGTGTGCCATCCCACAACTCGACGTCCGAGGAGCAGCGTCTGCGGACCCTCGCGGCGCTGCGCCGCGTCCGCGACCGGATGGACCGGGAGTACGCACAGCCGCTGGACGTCGAGGCGCTCGCGCGCGGGGTGCACATGTCGGCCGGGCACCTCAGCCGCGAGTTCAAGGCCGCCTACGGCGAGTCGCCGTACGGCTACCTGATGACGCGGCGCATCGAGCGCGCGATGGCCCTGCTGCGCCGGGGCGACCTCAGCGTCACCGAGGTGTGCTTCGAGGTCGGCTGCTCGTCGCTGGGCACCTTCAGCACGCGCTTCACGGAGCTGGTCGGCATGTCCCCGAGCGCCTACCGGCGCCATTTGACGGAGGCGACGGACACCACGGCGGGGATTCCGTCGTGCCTGTCGAAGCAGGTGACCAGACCACTCAGGAACCGCCCGGCACCGGTCGCCCCGCATGGGCCGGCCGGCTCGCAAACGCCGGCCGGCGAGCCGCAGGCATCGTGACGGGCCGGGGGCGCCGTTCCCGGTGCGGCGCCCCCGGCGGGCGAGGGCGCCCAGCAGCGTCAGATGAGGGTGTGGGCGAGCAGTTCGGCTGCCTCCGCCACCAGTGCGTCGTCCCAGGCCGCGGCCTGATCGGGCTTCGTGGACAGGACGGCGAGGACGACGGGGGTGCCGTCGGGGGTCCGGGCGATGCCGACGTTGTTGGTGGTGCCGTAGTCGCCCGAACCCGTCTTGTCCGCGATCGCCCAGGTCGGGGGCAGTCCCGCGCGGAAGCGTTTCCCGCTGGTCGTGTTGTTCAGCAGCCAGTGCGTGAGCAGCCGCCCGTCCGGGCGGTTCAGGGCGTCGCCGAGGACCAGACGGGCGTACGTCCGGCCGATCGCGCGCGGGCTCGTGGTGTCCGTGACGCGCCACGGCTCCGCCGAGTTGAGCTCGGTCTCCCAGCGGTCGAGGCGGGTCACCGGGTCGCCGAGGGAGCGCGCGAACCGGGTGACGGCGGTGGGGCCGCCGAGCTCGCGCAGGAGGAGGTTGGCGGCGCCGTTGTCGCTGTGGGTGATGGCGACCTCGCACAGTTCGGCGACCGTCATCCCCTCGGCCAGGTGCTCCCGGGTCTTGTCGGAGCCCGCCTTCGGCAGGTCGGCCTCCGTGTAGTGGATACGGCGGCCCAGGAACTCGCCGCTGCGGTCGAGGTCGCGCAGGACGGCCGCGGACGCCAGGGTCTTGAACACCGAGCAGATCGGGAAGAGTTCGTTGGCGCGGTACCGCACGGTCCGCTTCGTGGCGAGGTTGTGCGCGAACACGCCCAGGCGGGCGCCGTGCCGCTGCTCCAGCTCGCGCAGCCGGGTCGTCGTACGGCTGCCGGAGCCGACGGCATGCGCGGGGGACCGGGTGAGCAGGGCCGTCGCGGTGGCGGCGGAACCGGCCGTGAGGAACGTGCGTCGGGACAGCGGGGAAGTGGCGGAGCCTAAGATCTTGCTCTCCTTCGCTCGTGAGGCGTCGACGATCTTCGTAATGACCGACGTACTCTCTCATCCCTTGGTTGCGGCGCCGTAGACCATCGGCGGACAGCGCGGCGGGCGCGTGCTCGCCACAGTGGCCGTATGGAGAAGACCGAGGGGATCAGCCGGGCACAGTTCCTGGCCGGGGCGGCGGCCGTCGGACTGGCGGGGGCGGTGCTGCCCGCGGGGCAGGCCGCGGCGAGCGGAACGCGTGCCCGAGGCCTGAAGCACAGGGGCGTCGTCTACACCGTCGGGGCCGGCGAGACACCCGGCACCGCATGGAGCGCCGCCCGGATGCGCAAGGACGTCCGGGTCATCCGCGACGTCCTGCACGCCGACACCCTCGACGTCACCGGCGACGGCGTCGACCGCCTCACCGCCACGGCCGCCGAGGCAGTCGAACGCGGGCTGCACGTCTGGCTCCAGCCGACCCTCGGGGACATCCCGCAGCGGGAGATCCTGGACAGCATCGCCGAGTGCGGCCGGTTCGCGGAGCGGCTGCGCCGCCAGGGCGCGAGCGTCGACTTCAGCGTGGGCTGCGAGTTCTGGCTGTTCGTGCCGGGCATCGTGCCGGGGGAGACGGTCCTGGACCGCGTCGAGAACCTCCAGAAGGGCACCGTCGACATGGCGAAGATGCGGCGCCGCCTGGCCCGCTTCACCGCGAAGGCGGCGGCCGTCGGCCGCGACGTCTTCCACGGCCGGCTGAGTTATGCCGCCGCCCAGGAGGAGGACTTCGAGCCGGTCGACTGGACGCTCTTCGACGTCGTCGGCATCGACTACTACTCGTATCACCGTGAACAGGCAGACTACGTAAGCGAGTTGAAGCGCTACCTGCGCTGGGGAAAGCCCCTGGCCATCACCGAGTTCGGTACGTGCGCGTACCTGGGCGCCCCCGAGACGGCCGGCATGGGCTGGGACATCGTCGACCACACCAAGGAGCCCCCTGAAATCAAAGGCGACCTGGTGCGCAACGAGCGCACACAGGCCGCCTACTTGGCCGATCTGCTGGAGGTCTTCGAGTCGATGGGCCTGTACGCGGCAATGGCCTTCGAGTTCGTCACCCCGGACGCACCGCACCGCCCCGACGACCCACGCCACGACCTGGACTTGGCGAGCTACAGCATCACCAAGTCCATCAAGGACCGCCCCGACGACCCACGCTCAGGCTGGCACTGGGAACCGAAGGAGGCCTTCCATGAGCTCGCCCGCCAGTATCACCGGTGTGCTCAGTCGCAGTAGAGGTCCTCGTGCGGGCGCTCCCCTGTCGCCAGGAACCGGGAGACCGTCTCGTCACCGCACGCGTTGCCGTTGTCGAGATAGGCATCATGGCCCGTGGAGTTCACCGTCACCATGACGGCCCGCCTGCCGAGGGCTTCGCGCAGCTTCAGGGCTCCACTCAACGGAGTGGCCACGTCCCGCTCGTTCTGGACGAGCAGAACGTTGGACGGCTCCCGGTCACCGACCCGCACCGGCGCCTCCTTCGGCAGCCACGGCCACGCCGCGCACACCATCGCGTTCCTCGGCATCCCCGCGGTCAGCGGATGCTTGGCCCGGCTCTCGGCGACAGCCTTCTCGTACACCGCCGCCGACCTCGGCCAGGCACCGTCGTTGCAGATGGTGGCCGCGCCGACGGCGGTGTAGTTCTGCAGCGCCGACTCCGGCGGGGCCGGCGGCGCGGGCGGCACCTCTCCCTTGCCGGCGGCCAGCATCAGCTTGGCCAGAACGGGGTAGTCGTCGGGGTCGTAGAAGCTGTCCAGCATGGTCTGGCGCAGCACGTTCCCGTTCAGCTCCGCGGGTTTGGCGCCGGGCCACGGCAGGGGCTCGCGGTCCAGGCGGGCGGCGAGGCTGAGGAAGAGCGGGCGTACCTGCGCCGCCGTCTCGGCGACCCGGTGCGGATTGCCGGGCGCGGACGCCCACTCGGCGAACTCGGGGAAGTTGTCCTCGACGCCGGCCTCGAACGCCTCCAGCCAGGCCCGCTCCGCCCGTACGGGGTCGGGGTGGTCGTTGCTGTCCAGGACGATGCGGTCGGTGCGGTGCGGGAACATCTCGAGGAAGGCGGCGCCGATGTACGTGCCGTAGGAGACGCCCCAGGCGGACAGCTTGCGCTCGCCGAGGGCGGCGCGGATGCGGTCGATGTCGCGGGCGTTGTTCTTGGTGCTGATGTGCTTCATCAGCTCGCCGCCGTTGGCCGCGCAGGCCTGCGACACCCTCCGCGCGTAGGTCATGTTCTCGGTGACGGAACCGTCCGGGGCGGGCCAGGGCAGCAGCTTCGTCCGGGCGAGGTCACTGGGCTCGACATCACAACTGACCGACGTGGAGGGCGCGTTGCCGCGCGGTGCGAACCCGATCAGGTCGTAGGCGTCCCGCACCTCCTGCGGCAGCTTCTGCCCCTTGCCCGAAGGGTCGCGGAGGCTGTCGCCGCCGGGCCCGCCGGCGATCAGCAGCAGCGCGCCCCGGCGGGCGGACGGCTTCTCGCTGGGGATGCGGGAGACGGCGATGTCGATCTTCGGGCCGCGGGGGTCGGCGTAGTTCATCGGTACGGACACGGTGGCGCACTGCTGGCGCGGATCGAGCCCCTCGCCCTCGCACTTGGTCCACTTCAGCGGCGAGGCGGCACCGGTGGCGGACGCGGTGAGCGGGGTGACGAGCCCGAAGACGACGGCGGAGGCGGAGGCGATCAGGGCGGCACTCTTCGTGATCTGCTTCATGTGCAGCAGCCTGGCGGAGCTTGACGGATCGTCACATCCCGGTAACTCCCGTATCACGCGGGGGGTTTACCCGGTAGCCCGTCCCGGGGGTTTACCCGACGGCGCCACCCCCGAGTCCCAGCCCCAGCACCATGATGAGCCGGTCCTCCCCGGGCCCCAGATAGTCCCTGCGCACCCCGCCCTCGGCGGAGAACCCCAGGGACCGGTACAGCATGATCGCCGCCGCGTTCGTCGGCTCCACGGTCAGGCGCACCTCATGGACCCGCTCCCGGCGCACCTGCCGCAGCACCTCCAGCATCAGCCGCCTGCCCAGCCCCCGGCCCCGCTGGTCGGCGCTGACGGCCAGGCTCAGCACCCAGCACACATAGCCGTCCGAGGTGCTGACGAAGAGGACGTAGCCGTGCAGGCACTCCCCGTCGTCGAGGACGAGGATGCGGTCGCCGTGCGCGTCCAGGTGCTGGCGGAGCACGAAGTACGGGTACGGATCGTCGGGGAAGACCTCCCTGTCCACGCGGAGGAGTTCGGGCAGGTCGGCCTCGGTGACGCCTCGCATGGTCAGCGGCCGATCACTGCTTTCGGCGAAGAGCGCCTGGTCAGAGCGGCGGCCCACAACAGGGAAACGTTCCTCCGGCACAGCCATCAACTGCCCCCTATGCGATGTAATGGAGTCACTCATGTGGGTGAGCACCCGTTGCCCGCCGTTTCAGGCGCTCAGGTGGAGATCCGCCCATCTTGAGCAGCGCATATCCAGCGGTTCAAGACTGCGAGTTGCCTGTGCCTCGACGCGCTCCCAGTGCGCCTTCTTTTGGTACCGTGAGTGAATGACCCAGAGATCGTCGGGGGACGTCCAGTTGAACGCGCAGGTGCGCTGGGCGGAGTTCGACCCGATCGCCTACGTGCAGCACAACTACAGCGTCTTACAGGCGGAGGACGCTGAGATCCTGCACCTGATCCGGGATCATTTCGTCGATCATTTCCGGAAGCAGGGCGTCGGCCCGGTTTCCGGCATCGACGTGGGTGCCGGCGCCAATCTCTATCCCGCCCTCGCCATGATGCCGTGGTGCGAGGAGATCACCCTCTTCGAGCGCTCGCCCGCGAACGTCGGGTATCTGAAGAGCCAGGTCGACTCCTACGACGAGAACTGGGACCCGTTCTGGGGCGCCCTGTGCGAGGACGAGGCCTACAGCTCCCTGGGCATGGACCCGCGTGAGAGGTTCCGCAAGGTCGTCTGGGTCGAGCAGGGCGACCTCTTCGACCTGGCGCGGTTCGAGGGCCGGTGGTCCATGGGGACCATGTTCTTCGTCGCCGAGTCGATGACCACATCCCATGACGAGTTCGCGCTCGGCGTCGAGTGCTTCATGCGCGCCCTGGCCCCCGGCGCCCCCTTCGCAGCCGCCTTCATGGAACATTCGAAGGGCTATCACGCGGGCGAGCATTTCTTCCCGGCCTGTGACGTGGGAGAATCCGAGGTGCGTGCGAGCCTTGATGAATTCGCGCGCGACTTCAAGGTGCAGCGACTCGAATCCGCGGCCGAAGTGCGCGACGGATATTCGGGAATGATCGTCGCCTACGGCTGGCGCCGGAATTCGGATGCGGTCATTCCGGTTCGCTGATCGGTGGATGTTCACAGTGCGGCTTCGCAACAGAAGAGGGTTATTCCTCAAATAATGGCAGTGCGGCCTGTGTGAGGGGCATGGGATGCAGATCAAGCCACGCCAGCATCTGCTGGACATCTGGCAGGCGATCGCCCGCCACTCTTTCGACGGGGGAGAGTGGGCCTGGGGCGACTGGGGCGGAGAGAGCAGTGTGGCCGACGCCGAGCGGCTGCTCTGCCTGCTGTACCCGGCCACCGAAATCCCCGCGTTCCGGCTGGACGACCCGGACACCACACAGGACGACGTCCAGCAGGTCCTGAAGAAGGCCGGCGGGCGACTGGACATCCCGGTCAACCTCGTCATGGCCGCGGCCGACTTCATGCGGACGCACACCGGCGAGGACAAGCGGCCCACCTTCGCCGGTGGTTACTACTTCGGGTCCGCCGACAAGACCAAGGAAATCACCGAGGAACAACGCCGGCTCGGCGTGACCGACTCCTTCTCCATGTCGATCACCCTCTGCCTCGCCATCCTCGGCTTCCTCAAGGTCTACGAGACCAGGACCCGGCGCAGCGACATCAAGGAGACGATCGCCGAACTGCGCTCGGCCACCAGCAGCCGCCTCACCGCGGCCATGGTGAGCCTGCTGCGCTCCTTCACCGTCAACGTCTTCGACACCGACTCCTCCCAGGGCCGTACCCTCGTCGAACTCCTCGGCCAGGGACGGCAGTCGCAGCGGCAGGTGCTCAACAAGTTCCAGAGCCGCTTCCGCCCGGTGCGCGCGGCCCTCGTCGAGAGCGTCTTCCTCGGCATCGACGTCGAGGAAGGACTCAAGGACGAGAACCAGCTCTTCGAATGCGGCTGGGCGTGGAGCCTGGTCAAGGACGCCCCCGCGGTCGAGACCGACGAACCCGTCGGGCCGCAGCCCCAGGGCATCGCCAACCCGGTGCCGTATCTGTACTTCACCGTGGTCGCCCTCGACGGTATCCAGGACCTGTTCTCCGACCGCACCCTCACCCTCGGCCTGCTCAACACCGAGCAGCAGAAGCTCGCCGAGGCGCTCCGGCTGCGGTGGGAACTCACCCAGCAGTACTGGTCCCGCATCGCCCGCTTCGACGCCGACCGCTGGCCCCTGGAGGACCTGCCCTGGCGTACGACGGGACAGAAGCTGGAGTCCGAGTACTTCTCCCTCTCCGTCGCCGCCATCCTCGTGCACGACCTGATGCGGCGCAGGGCCACCGACGACGACCTGACCCGCACCGTCGGCGTCATGGAACGCCTCGCCGAACGCGGCCGTATCACCAGCCGGATGGTGCGCGACGACGCCCTGGTCCACCAGCTGCACAATGTGGGCGTCGCGCTGCCGTTGCAGGGCAGCGAGCGGATCGGACCGCCCATGACGTGGTCCATCACCGACTTCTCGGCGCAGCTGCTGAAGCGGACCGTCCAGCTGTGCACGCTGTCGCGCAACCTCGCCTCACACGACCGGCTGCTCAGACTCGCCGAGGACATCTTCGACCACATGTGGCGCCGCCGCATCCGGGACGGCGAGGGCGTCGGCCTGTGGGACAGCGTCCACCACGCCTACCCCGAGGCGGAGATCCACAAGCGGCGCGTACCGGTGTCGTGGAGCATCACCGAGCGGGTCACCGAGGTGATGGTCCAGGCCCACGAGATGTACCGGCAGCCGCCGATCCGCAGCCTCGAACTCACCGAGCTGGCAAGGGCGTTGCTCAGTGAGTCGGCCCACCTGCTGGGCAACGAACAGATGGAACCCGCGCCCAAGGACGACGGTCGGCACGGGATGCAGCTCAGGAACATCGAGGTCAAGTTGCGCCGCGCCCGCAGCCTCGTGGACGAACAGCCGGGCACGGCCTACGCGTTGACCCTCGACGTGCTGGGACAGCTCGACGCGCTCGCCCGGGCCCGCGAAGCCGCGGACCGGGGGGTGTGACCGTGCTGATCTTCGCCGCCTCCGACAAGGGAGGCACGGGCCGCTCCGTCACCAGCGCCAACCTCGCCTACCACCGCGCGCTGGCCGGGGACGACGTCTGCTACCTGGACTTCGACTTCGGCTCGCCCACCGCCGCGGCCGTCTTCGACGTGGCCGACGCCCGGCAGGCCACCGAGGACCGCGGCCTGCACGCCTACCTCATAGGAGAGGTCAGCGAACCGGCCCGCATCGACGTCTGGGCCGAGACCGAGCACCAGGTGCTGCGCTTCCCGCCGCCCGGCTCCGGCCGGCTGGTGCTGATGCCCGGCGACGTCAGCGGCGGCGAGTTCGCCACCGGCGACGACAACCTGCGCCGGTGCGTCGACCTGCTGATGACGCTCTACTACGAGTTCGACCTGGTCATCGTCGACCTCAGCGCCGGCCGCTCCTACGCCGTCGACATGGCCCTGGAGGCCACCGCACGGCCCGAGATGAGCGAGGTCACGGCCCGCTGGCTGGTCTTCCACCGCTGGACCCGCCAGCATGTGGCGGCCGCCGCGAGCCTGGTCTTCGGCAAGCGCGGCATCGTCGCCGGCGGCGTCCACCGCGGCCACGACGAAGAGGCCCTGCGCAACGCCATCCGCTTCGTCCGGGCCGCCGTACCCGACCCGGAATCGCCGCTGTGGTCGCAGGTCTCGCCCACCCAGTCGGCGTGGATGCGCAAGACCGACGGCGACCTCAAGCAGCTCGCCTCCAACCACGGCATCGGCTACAGCCAGGTCCTCGGCTCCGTGCCCCTGGAGCCGGTCCTGCAGTGGCGGGAGCAGCTCATCACCGACGAGGACGTGCTGGACAGCCAGATCGCCAACCAGGAGACCTGGACGGCGCTGAACCGGCTCGCCGGCCGGCTCACCGACGACAAGTACTGGGAGCAGGCGTGAGCGAAGCCGTGTTCCAGGAGACCACTGCGGAGCTGCGCACCCAGTCCGTGCCGCTGGCCCACCTCTCCCTGGAGCTGGGACACCTCTACATGGAGGACTTCGAGGCCGGCCCCAAGCGGCTCGGCGAGCACTTCGCCGAGGTACGGATCTGGGCGGACGCGGTGCAGGCCTCCGCCGCCCGCCGCAGCAAGCGCCCACGCATCAGCACCTGCTTCCTCGTCGACGACTACTTCACCCGCTTCTCCACTCCGGCCGAGCTGATCCCGATGGTGCTGAAGGAGGCCGAGAAGGCCGGCCTGGTCATCGACTACCTCGCCCGCGAGTCGGCCTGCGCGGTCGCCGACCGCGTCGACCTCGCGGAATCTGTCATGCACCGCCTGGTGGAGTCGCCGCCGCCGGGCAGCTACGGCTCCCGCCCACCGGTCAGCCAGACCGGCTGGCTCGCCAACGGCCAGCGCACGCCCACGATGCCGGGTCCCGCGCTCGGCGGCAGGGCCCGGGGCTGGGAGCCGCCCCAGGAGACCGCGGCCCGCAACCACTCGGTGTTCATGGACGTCGAGCTGTGGTCCGAGAAGGACGGACGGCGGCTGTGGTCCTGTCCGTTCCTGGCCGCCGTATGGCAACTGGCCCGGCTCGGTCTGTTACGGCACCTCGGTGAGCCCGTGCTGGTGCCGAAGGAGTGGCAGGGCGAGGACTTCCCGCACGAGTGGGACCGGCTGCCGCCCCTGCTGAAGCTCACCGACACCAAGGCACCCTTCAGCGCCTACCGCACCTGCACCGTCATGCCGAACCGGTTCCTCGCCGTCGAGGACGCCGTACGGCTCATCCTCGACCAGATAGACGTCGACGCCGGGGCGCTGCAGCAGGTCGCCCAGCGCTCCGCCGACGAGGCGATGCCGGTGCCGGCGGCGGTCGCGCAACGCGCCACCTACGTCTTCTACGAGGAGCCCGGCGACTCCTCCGAGGCCGAGGAGTCCTGAGATGACGGCGGCCCCCGGACAGCCCGCGCGTTCCGTCCTCGCCTGCGGTGAGGTGCGCACCTGTCTGCTCCCGTCCTTCCAGGCACTGGACGGCCGGGCCGCCGCCCAGCTGCTGAGGCTGCGCGCCGACGTCCACGTCCGGGTCTCCGAACGGCCCACCATGTACGCCCTGTCTCCGGAGATCCTGACCGGGGTGGACTGCAGGCTGCCCACCTCCAACGGCAGCAAGGTGAGGGCCGTCGGTACGGTGGCTGCCCGCGCGGCGCTGACCGAGGGCCGCCTGGTGCAGTCGACGGCGTACTTCAGCCTCCCGGCCGCCGGGCCCGACATGCGCCGCCCCTGGGGCCAGTACCTCGTCCGGCCGGGCCTGGTGGAACCGTTCGGCAAGCTGCCCCAACAGGCGACCGCCGAGGGCGTGCTGCGCGGCGCCGGACGTGGGGAGCTCGACCTGGGGATGATCGCCGAGGGCCTGCTGGCCCAGCTCCGCCGCCATCCGCTGCTCGATCGCCGGGTGCCCTTCAAGTCCAGCCCCACGAGGCTGCGTTGGGTCGCGCGACGGGTCCCGGAGGGCGAGCGGGCGGCCCTGGTGAACTTCACGGTCGCGGAGGGCGGCCTGCGGACCATGGAGCTACGACTGCCGGACGGGATCCCCGCCGCGGCGGCAGCCGGCCTCTGCGAGGATCTCGCCCTGCACGACTGGCTTTTGACGACAGTTCAGCACATGCTGGACAACAGCCGTCTCGGCGCGGTGGACGGGCCTTCGGTCGTCGAGGCGCTCCATCCGGTCGTGGTTCACCTGCTGCATCTGTGGATGCCGCGGGCGCACGTGGACCCCGCGCTGGGTCACCTGTGGGACGTACTGGAAGACAAACCGGGGTTCTCCCGCCAGTGGGAGAACCTGAGCCGGCGCATCAGAGACCGACTGGCCCTCCAGGCCGTCGCGATGCCGCACCAGGCGCTCAGCGACGCGCGCTGAGGGGCGGCACCACAACCGCAAACCCGACGGGGGATGAGACATGAGCGGAGCACCATTAGGAGCAGGGAACAACGGGCGGGCCGTGCCGCAGGTTCAGCATCCGCGCAGGTCGAAAGTCCTGCTCAGAGTGGTGGTCGCGGGCGTGGCCGGCGCCGTGACCTTCCTCCTGAGCGGTCTGCTGAACCAGGAGGACGACAACCTGTGGGAGTGGACGATGTCCATCGTCCTCGGCTGCGCGGTGTTGATCGTGCAGTACCTGGTGGACTTCGGGGAGCGGTTCGAGAAGGTCGACCGGGGCTTCGCCGAGATCCTCTCCGCGACGGAGTTGTTCAGCCGGGTGGACGGCTCGGTGCTGCGCTCCGAGGAGGTGACCCGGCTGGTCCTCGGGTACACGAAGGTCCGTGAGCAGGGCGGCGACATCATGCAGGCCTTCGCGGAGAAGGAACTCGGCCGCCTCGCCAAGATGATGGAAGGGCTGGGCAGCGGCAGCGCGGAGTGCCCCGGCGAGAACCACGAGTGGCTGATCGACATCACCGACTGCGTCAAGATGACCCTGGACGCGACCAGCACCTCGGTGGACCGGGAGTTCTGGAGCAGTGGGCCCGCCGAGCGGTACCTCGCGGCGCAGGAGAAGGCGATCAAGAGGCGGGGCGTGGAGATCCGCCGCCTGTTCATCGTGCGCACCGAGGACGAGGTCACGCCGGAGCTCAGGGCACTGTGCGACGACCATCGCCGACGGGGCATCGACGCGCGTATCGCGGTGCGGTCGCTGATGGAGTCCAACCCCAGGGTGAGCGACTTCATCGTCTTCGACGGCGAACTCTGCCACGAGACCAAGCCGGACCAGGAGAACAACCCGGACAGCACGTTGCTGAATGCCGAACCGGACCATATCGAGGACCACATCACCCAGTTCAACGACCTGTGGGCGGAGGCAGAACGGCAGGCGGGTCCGGAACCGCAGCCTACGGTTGCTTCGGGGGCGTGAGGAAACGACTAGGCGTGAGCCAAGTCCGCTGCCCAGGTGAGAGGGTCGACTGGAGGGCCCGCCGGAACTACGAGGAGGCTGAAGCGAAGCGGGTGAACTCCGTCCAGGCGGTGGCGCCGATCAGCAGGACGGGGCTGTCCGAGGCGAGTTTGGTGTCTCGGACGGGGATGACGCCGGGGACTCCGTCGGCTACCTCGACGCAGGCCTCTCCGCCGTTGCCTCCGCTGTAGCTGCTCTTGCGCCAGCTAGCGCTGCTCAGGTCGTACTCGCGCATCGTCTGAAGTCCTCCGCCGCCGAGTCGATCAGGGCCAGGGACGCCTCCGGCGACAACGCGGCAGCCCTGATCAGATCGTAAGACGCCCGTGCCCGCTTCACCACAGCCGGTTCATCCAGCAGGCTGCCCGAAAGCACCCCTTCTGTATAGACAGTTGGTGGGGCGTCCTCGAACTCCATGAGCCACATCAACTTACCCATGTCCGGGTGCGCTCCCGCTGCGAACGGCAGCACCTGCAGCATCACCTTGCGCTCCCGCACCAGCTTCGCGATGTGGTCAAGCTGCTGCGCCATGACCGCCGGGCCGCCGACGGGGATGCGCAGGACTGTCTCATGGAGAACCGCCCAATACACGGGCCGTGTAGCGTCCTTGAGGAGCCGCGTCCGGTCCATTCGGCCCTTGATCAGCTCCTCGATGTACTCAGTGCCTGCCAGCGGCTTGTTGGCGAGGAACATCGCCTGCGCGTACTCCCGCGTCTGCAGAAGCCCCGGGACCACCGCCGGTGCGAACTCGCAGATCTCCGTCGCCAGCCGCTCCAGCTCCGCCGCATGCGCGAAGTACTCCGTGTACGGCTGCTCCTTGATGAGCTTTCGCCAAAGCCGCTCGAAAATACCGTCGGTTTGCAGCGCCTCGTCAATCCGCTGGGCGACATCCAATTGCGGCTTTCGAATTGCCTGTTCGAACTGGCCGATATAGCCGCCGGATACGAAGACTCGCGACCCCAGTTCCACTTGGGTGATCCCGGCGTCCTCCCGCCGCCGTTTCAGCTCGGCCCCGAAGAACTCCCAGGCCGCCTGACGTGAACCGTTGGCCATGGCCAACCCCCTTGCCCTGCCCTGCACTTGTAGCGCCCTTTCGGGGCACAGACTCCTGCCGAGTGTAGGCGTCGCAGGTCAGGATGGAGATGAAATGAGTGAAACCCAAAAGGGAGGGGAGCAACGTGACGGCACGACACTCGGCGCGCTGCGTCGAAGAAGCGGAGGAAGCAGTGAAGGAATTGCGGGCGGCACTGGAGAAGGCAGGAATTACGCTCCCGACACTCCGGCTGGACCCGGCGAGTCTTGCGCGTGAAGCTCCATGTCCGCTCGTCGAATTGGGCCGATGCTCGGTCGAGACCGCGCAGCGCCTCGCGGCGAGGCTGCGATGAAGCCACCGATCGGGGCGTACGTGGTCGACACCCGTTCGGGGAAAATCGGCATCGTGATGGGGCACGAGGGGCCGTACGTGCAGCTGAGACCGTACGGCGGCGGCAAGGAGTGGGACGCCGAGCCGCGCAACGTACGGCAGGCCACGCCCGCCGAGCGGCTCCGCGCGGCGACGGCGTACGCGAACGCACGCAGCCGGGGTGAGGTTCCTTGACGTGAGGGCGGGCGCATAGGGTGCGGCGGCATGGGCTTGTGGAGATGGAGGAGGAAAGGCGCCAAGGCGGCCCGCCGCTACCCCGTGCCGCTCACGATGCACCAGCTGTGGATGGTGTCACTGAGCGCGCCGGTGAGCCGGTCCCGGGACGCCTCGCGCACCACGCTGTACCCGTTCGTACGGATCGACGAGGAGGGTGCCCGGCGCTGGTTGGCCGAGCAGTGGGAGATCACCTCGCGTGAGCAGCTGGCCGGCCGGCTCGACGAGCTGTCCCGCAGCGGGTACCGGGCCCGGGCCTACCGCCTCACCGGCGCCGCGCCGCTCGCCTGGGACGCCGCGCTGTACGTCGACATCGCCCGGCGTGGCTTCGCCTGCGGGCTGATCACCGAGTCCGACGCCTGGACCGCGCTGAAGAACATCGTGCCGGCGGTGGCGGGGACGTACGGCTCCTGGCAGGAGTACGCCGATCACTATCTGCTCGGGCGGCAGGTGTGGCGGCAGGGGCTGCGGGGCACGGCGGACTCCGGTTTCCCGGCACCGCATGAGGCCGCCGACGCGCATCTACAGAGTCTTCTTGACCCGGCGAACCGCACCAGCCCGTGGAACATGGCCCCCTGGAACGCCATAAGCCACCCCGACCGCACCCGCTGACCCCCGCCGTACGCGAGAATGAACCCATGAGTCTGTTCCGCGACGACGGCATCGTGCTGCGCACCCAGAAGCTGGGCGAGGCGGACCGGATCATGCTGTGCTGCCCCGGGGGGCAACCCCCGGACTCCCGGCCGGAAACCCGCGGGGGTGTGCGATGAGTCTCTTCCGCGACGACGGCATCGTGCTGCGCACCCAGAAGCTGGGCGAGGCGGACCGGATCATGCTGTGCTGCCCCGGGGGGCAACCCCCGGACCCCCGGCCGGAAACCCGCGGGGGTGTGCGATGAGTCTCTTCCGGGACGACGGCATCGTCTTGCGCACCCAGAAGCTCGGCGAGGCGGACCGGATCATCACGCTGCTCACTCGTGGGCACGGGCGGGTGCGGGCCGTGGCGCGGGGTGTGCGGCGGACGAAGTCGAAGTTCGGGGCGCGGCTCGAACCGTTCTCCCATGTCGACGTGCAGTTCTTCGCGCGCGGGAGCGAGCTCGTCGGGCGGGGTCTTCCACTGTGCACGCAGAGCGAGACCATCGCGCCGTACGGCGGTGGGATCGTGACGGACTACGCGCGCTACACCGCGGGGACCGCCATGCTGGAGACCGCCGAGCGGTTCACCGACCACGAGGGCGAGCCGGCCGTCCAGCAGTACCTGCTCCTCGTGGGCGCCCTGCGCACCCTCGCCCGCGGCGAGCACGCCCCGCACCTCGTTCTCGACGCCTTCCTGCTGCGGTCGCTCGCCGTCAACGGGTACGCCCCGAGTTTCAGCGACTGTGCCAAGTGCGGGATGCCGGGACCGAACCGCTTCTTCTCGGTGGCCTCCGGGGGCTCGGTCTGTGTCGACTGCCGGGTGCCCGGTAGCGTCGTACCGTCGCCGCAGACCCTGGAACTGCTCGGTGCGCTGCTCACCGGAGACTGGGAGACCGCGGACGCCTGCGAGCCGCGGTACGTCCGGGAGGGCAGCGGGTTGGTCTCGGCCTACCTGCACTGGCATCTGGAGCGGGGGCTGCGCTCGCTTCGGTACGTGGAAAAGTAAGCCGTAAGAGGAGACGAGAAGTACATGGCCGTGAGTGGGTTCCTGGGGCGTCGGCGCCGCGAGTACAGGACGCCGGAGCCGCACCCGTCCGGCGCCCGCGCGCCGAAGCTCCCCGGTGAGCTGGTTCCGAACCATGTGGCGATCGTCATGGACGGGAACGGCCGCTGGGCGAAGGAGCGGGGGCTGCCGCGCACCGAGGGGCACAAGGTCGGTGCCGAGCGGGTGCTGGACGTGTTGCAGGGGGCGATCGAGATGGGCGTGGGGGCGATCTCGCTCTACGCCTTCTCCACCGAGAACTGGAAGCGGTCGCCGGACGAGGTGCGCTTCCTGATGAACTTCAACCGTGACTTCATCCGCAAGACCCGCGACCAGCTCGACGAGCTGGGGGTACGGGTACGGTGGGTCGGCCGGATGCCGAAGCTGTGGAAGTCGGTCGCCAAGGAGCTCCAGATCGCCCAGGAGCAGACCAAGGGCAACGACCGGCTGACCCTGTACTTCTGCATGAACTACGGCGGCCGCGCGGAGATCGCGGACGCGGCGAAGGCGCTGGCGGAGGATGTGAAGGCCGGGCGGCTCGACCCGTCGAAGGTGAACGAGAAGACCTTCGCGAAGTACATGTACTACCCGGACATGCCGGACGTCGACCTGTTCCTGCGCCCGAGCGGCGAGCAGCGCACCTCCAACTACCTGCTGTGGCAGAGCGCTTACGCCGAGATGGTCTTCCAGGACGTGTTGTGGCCGGACTTCGACCGGCGTGACCTGTGGCGCGCGTGTGTCGAGTTCGCGTCGCGTGACCGGCGGTTCGGCGGGGCGATCCCGAACGAGGAGCTGCTGGCCATGGAGGGCAGGCAGGGCGACTCCTAGTCACCGGCCGACGGTACGATCCCGCGTCATGGTCATGGACATGGGGCGGGATGCCGTACAGGACGGCGTGGTGGAGCTCGAGTACGAGCCGACAGTGCAGGACTTGACGCAGGCACTGCGGGCGCGGCTGCGCGCCAGCCGGTCGGGGCGGATGCAGCGGTGGCTGCCCGGCGCGCTGGCCGTTCTCGCCGCGTTGCAGCTGGCGCTCATGATCGCCACCGGCGGCGGCGGGTCGTTCGCGCTCGTTCTCTGGTCGCTCCTCGCGGCGGTGCTGGTGGCGGCCACGCCCTGGCTCCAGGCCCGCCAGATACACCGTTTCGCCCAACGGCAGGGCACGTTCCGTGCGGTGGTGTCGGACACCGGGGTGAGCGTCGCCACCGACACCACCACGATGACGATCAGTTGGGCCGCCATGCCCCGCTTCGCGGAGACACCCGACGTGTTCGTTCTGCTCAGCAGCGACAACAAGGCCGTCGGCGTCACGGTCCTGCCCAAGCGCGGTATCCAGGACCCCGCCGGCGCCGACCGCCTCCGCGCGCTGCTCGACCGGCATCTCACCCGCGTATGACCGCAGCCCGTGTCGCGCGTGGCTGCGCGGCGGCGGTCGTCTTCGCCTTCGCGGGGATCGTCGTGCTCTTCGGCTTCGGCGGAACGGTCGAAATGGAGTCGTTCCCGGGGCTGCAGCGGAACCACGCGCCGCTGGTCGTCCACATGCTGGTGTTCGCGGCGCTGCTCGCCGCGGGCGGACTCGCGCTCGCCGGGTGGCGGTCGTACGTAGGGTGGGCGGCCGTCGTCGTCCTGACCGCGCTCATGGCGCTGCGGATGTGGACGCTCACGCCGATGCTGCACTGCTGGTCGTACGACAGCGTGGGGCGGAACGACGACGGCTCCTACTCCTGTGTGAACCGAGGCGACAGTGGTGCCTCATGAGCCGCCGTGCCGGTCGCCGGCCCTCGGCGCGCGGTTCTTCAGTTCTCGGCCGCGGCGGCCGCGCACTCGGCGCAGGTTCCGAAGATCTCCACCGTGTGGGCAACATTCACGTACCCGTGCTCCGCTGCGATCGCGTCCGCCCACTTCTCCACCGCCGGGCCCTCGACCTCGACCGCCTTGCCGCAGACGCGGCAGACGAGGTGGTGGTGGTGTTCGCCGGTCGAGCAGCGGCGGTACACCGACTCGCCGTCGGAGGTGCGCAGGACGTCGACCTCGCCGGCGTCGGCGAGGGACTGGAGGGTGCGGTACACCGTGGTCAGACCGACCGAGTCGCCCTTGTGCTTGAGCATGTCGTGGAGCTCCTGCGCACTGCGGAACTCGTCGACCTCGTCAAGGGCCGCCGCCACGGCGGCCCGCTGCCGAGTCGCACGGCCCTTCACGGGCGGTCCAGCGGTCGTCACCGGTTGCCTCCTCACGTCTGCACTTGCCGGGCCATTGTGCCAGTCCGGCAGGGCGGCAGTCAGACGCCGACCTTCCCGTCGCTTCCCCGGCTGGCCGGAATTGCGCACTCCGCGGGGTCGCCGGCGGGCTGTGCGGCGGCCGCGGCGCGGGCCCTGCGGCGGGCCAGCGGGGCCGCCAGTGCCGTCAGCGCGATGAACGCGCCGATGGTCAGCAGCACGATGGTCGCGCCGGGCGGGACGTCCTGGTAGTACGAGGTCACCGTGCCGCCGATCGTCACCGCGACGCCGATGCCCACGGCGATCGCGAACGTCGCCGCGAAGCTGCGGCTGAGCTGCTGGGCCGCCGCCACCGGCACCACCATCAGCGCGCTGACCAGCAGCAGGCCGACCACCCGCATCGCGACCGTCACTGTCACCGCCGCGGTGATGGCCGTGAGCAGGTTCAGGGCGCGCACCGGAAGGCCCGTCACCCTCGCGAACTCCTCGTCCTGACTCACCGCGAACAGCTGGCGGCGCAGGCCGAGGGTGACCAACACCACGAACGCGGCGAGCAGGACGATCGCCGTCACGTCCGACTCGCTCACCGTCGAGAGGGAGCCGAAGAGGTACGAGGTGAGGTTGGCGTTCGACCCCGTCGGCGCGAGGTTGATGAACATCACGCCGCCGGCCATACCGCCGTAGAAGAGCATCGCGAGGGCGATGTCGCCGCGGGTGCGCCCGTACCAGCGGATCAGCTCCATAAGGACCGCGCCGAGGACCGACACCAGCGTCGCCATCCACACCGGGGACCAGGAGAGGAGGAAGCCGAGGCCTACGCCCGTCATCGCGACATGGCCGATTCCGTCGCCCATCAGCGCCTGGCGGCGCTGGACGAGGTAGATGCCGACGGCCGGGGCCGTGATGCCGACCAGGACGGCGGCCAGCAGCGCCCGCTGCATGAAGTCGTAGTTGAGGAAGTCCATCAGCTCAGCAGTCCCGTCCGGATCGGTTCGGCGTCGTGAGCCGCGTGCGGGTGTACGTGGTCGTGGCCGGGCAGCGCGTGCTGGCCGACGGCCTTCGGGGGCGGGCCGTCGTGCAGGACGCAGCCGTCGCGCAGGACGACCGCCCGGTCGATCAGGGGCTCCAGTGGGCCGAGTTCGTGCAGGACGAGGAGGACCGTCGCGCCCGCCGCGACCTGTTCCCTGAGCGTGCGCGCGAGCACCTCCTGGCTGGCCAGGTCCACGCCCGCCATCGGCTCGTCCATGATCAGCAGTTCTGGCGCGGAGGCCAGGGCGCGGGCTATCAGCACGCGCTGGTGCTGGCCGCCGGACAGGGCGTTGACGGAGTCCTTGGCCCGGTCCGCCATGCCGACGAGCTCCAGGGCGCGCCGTACGGCCGCGTGGTCGGCCTTGCGGAAGACGCCGAAGCGGGTGCGGGACAGGCGGCCGGACGAGACGATCTCCGTCACCGTGGCGGGCACACCGCCCGCGGCCGTCGTGCGCTGCGGGACGTAACCCACCCGCGCCCAGTCGCGGAACCGCCCCCGCGGGGTGCCGAACAGCTCGATCTCGCCCGCGCTGACCGGGACCTGGCCGATGATGCTGCGCACGGCCGTCGACTTGCCCGAGCCGTTGGCGCCGAGCAGCGCGACGACCTCACCGCGTCCCACGGTGAGGTCGATGCCGCGCAGGACGGGGCGCGAACCCAGCTCGGCGCGGACGCCGCGCAGCGATATGACGGGCTCGGTCATGCCGTCCTCCGTAGATTGGTCACTTGGCTCCCAGGGCCGTCTTCAGGGCCGTGAGGTTGGCCTCCATGACCCCGAAGTAGTCGTCGCCCTTGGACTTGTCGGTGATGCCCTCGAGCGGGTCGAGGACGTCCGTCTCCAGGCCCGCGTCGTCGGCGAGGGTCTTGGCGGTCTTGTCGGAGACCAGTGTCTCGTAGAACACCGTGGTGACGCCGTCGGCCTTGGCCTCCTCCTGGAGTTCCTTGATCCGGGCCGGGCTCGGCTCGCTCTCCGGGTCGAGGCCGGAGATGGCCTCCTGGGTCAGGCCGTAGCGCTCGGCGAGGTAGCCGAAGGCGGCGTGGTTGGTGAAGAAGACCTTGCTCTTGGTGTTCTTCAGGCCGTCCGCGAACTGCGTGTCGAGGGCGTCGAGCTTCTTGACCAGCGCGTCGGTGTTCTTCTTGTAGTCGGCCGCGTGGTCCGGGTCCGCCTTCTCGAAGGCCGCGCCGACGCCCTTGGCGACCTCGGCGTACTTCACCGGGTCGAGCCAGATGTGCGGGTCGCGGGCGTGCTCCTCCTCTTCGGAGTGCGCCTCCTCGCCCTCGTGCTCATGGCTGTCCTCGAGGTTGCCGTGGTCCTCCAGCGTGGTGAGCGAGGCGGCGTCGATCTTGGTCTTGACGCCGGACTGCGAGACGGCCTCGTCCACGGCCGGCTGCAGGCCCTTGAGGTAGAGGGCGGCGTCGGACTCCTCGATCTGCGCGCGCTGCTGGGCGCTGACCTCCAGGTCGTGCGGCTCCTGGCCGGGCTCGGTCAGGCTGGAGACCTTCACATGGTCGCCGCCGATCTGCTCGGCGAGGAAGGCCATCGGGTAGAACGACGCGACGACGTCGAACTTGTCCGAGTTGCCCGCGGCGGCGCTGTCGGAGGAGCAGGCGGAGAGAGTGCCGAGGCCGAGAGCCGTGACGGCCGCGATGGCGATCCCGGATATGTGCTGTCGTCGTACGTTCATGACAGTCATTTTCAGCCGTGATGGAAACCATTGTCAACAAGCGTGAGCGGTCGCCCACAGAGCGCTACCGAAGAGGGCCACCGATTTGGTTGAGGGGGATCCCCCGCCGGTACCCTGAAGCATTCGCTGTGAAGCGCCTCGCTTCGTCGCCCGTCGTCGTAATGAAGAGAGCACCGTGGCCGCCGACAAGATCGACACCATCGTCAGCCTGAGCAAGCGCCGTGGCTTCGTATTCCCCTGCAGTGAGATCTACGGCGGCCAGCGCGCCGCCTGGGACTACGGGCCGCTGGGTGTCGAGCTCAAGGAGAACCTCAAGCGCCAGTGGTGGCGGTACATGGTGACGTCGCGCGAGGACGTCGTCGGTATCGACTCGTCCGTGATCCTGGCCCCCGAGGTCTGGGTCGCCTCCGGCCACGTCGCCACCTTCACGGACCCGCTGACCGAGTGCACCTCCTGTCACAAGCGGTTCCGCGCGGACCACCTGGAGGAGGCGTACGAGGCCAAGAAGGGGCACCTCCCGGAGAACGGCCTGGCCGACATCAACTGCCCGAACTGCGGCAACAAGGGCCAGTTCACCGAGCCCAAGCAGTTCTCGGGTCTCCTCTCCACCCACCTCGGCCCGACGCAGGACTCCGGCTCGATCGCGTACCTGCGCCCCGAGACCGCCCAGGGCATCTTCACCAACTTCGCCCAGGTGCAGGTCGCGTCGCGCAAGAAGCCCCCGTTCGGCATCGCGCAGATGGGCAAGTCCTTCCGCAACGAGATCACGCCCGGCAACTTCATCTTCCGCACCCGCGAGTTCGAGCAGATGGAGATGGAGTTCTTCGTCAAGCCGGGCGAGGACGAGAAGTGGCAGGAGTACTGGATGGAGCAGCGCTGGAACTGGTACACCGGTCTCGGCCTGCGCGAGGAGAACATGCGGTGGTACGAGCACCCGAAGGAGAAGCTCTCCCACTACTCCAAGCGCACCGCTGACATCGAGTACCGCTTCCAGTTCGGCGGCAACGAGTGGGGCGAGCTGGAGGGCGTCGCCAACCGCACCGACTACGACCTCACCGCGCACTCCAAGGCCTCCGGCCAGGACCTCTTCTACTTCGACCAGGAGGCCGGCGAGCGCTGGACGCCGTACGTCATCGAGCCGGCGGCCGGTGTCGGGCGCGCGATGCTGGCGTTCCTGCTCGACGCCTACGTCGAGGACGAGGCGCCGAACGCCAAGGGCAAGATGGAGAAGCGGACGGTGCTGCGGCTGGACCACCGTCTGGCCCCGGTGAAGGTGGCGGTGCTTCCGCTGTCCCGCAACGCCGAGCTGTCCCCGAAGGCCAAGGGCCTCGCCCAGACCCTGCGCCAGCACTGGAACATCGAGTTCGACGACGCGGGCGCCATCGGCCGCCGTTACCGTCGCCAGGACGAGATCGGTACGCCGTACTGCGTGACCGTGGACTTCGACACTCTGGACGACAACGCGGTGACGGTTCGTGAGCGGGACTCCATGAAGCAGGAGCGCGTGTCGCTGGACCAGATCGAGGGGTACCTGGCGGGGCGCCTTGTCGGGTGCTAGTTGACTGACGGCCGGCGTCTGCCTGGCTTGTGTGATTCGTCGGCTGCGGGTTCGTCGTGGCTTGTCGCGCAGTTCCCCGCGCCCCTTGAAAGGGGTCGCGGGGAACGTGCGTTTCAGAGGTCCAGGTCGGCGTAGAGGGCTGCGTGGTCGGAGGCTGCGTCGACCCTGGAAGTCACCTCGTCGAAGTGCTTGATCTCCGGCGGCGGACGGTCCCAGAAGATCCCGCGCGTCTCCAGGCCCACGTGCTGGATCCGGTGCCACAACGGCGGCGGGAACAGAAGGTAGTCGATCTTGTTCTCGACTGTGGCGCAGGGGGCGAAGGTGCCGGGAACTCCCCGGTAGGTGGAGTGGCTCATCGCGTCGCGCAGACCGGTGTCCAGCAGTTGCGCGACCGGTTCGCTCTCCGGATGGTCGTTGAGGTCTCCGGCGACCACGACGTACGGGGTGCGCTCCCGGGCTGCCTCATAGATCTCCGCGACCCGCTTGGCCTGGGCCAGGCGCAACACCGGGTCGTCGTTGGACTTGCTCTTGAGATGGTTGCCGAGGAGCACCAGAGGCGTGCCGTTGAGCTGGATCTCGAACTCGGGGCAGTCGCGGCTGAACAGGTGCTCCCCGGGACGCTCCGGAGCGGGGTCGAAGATGTGGGGTCGTACGGACGTGATCGGGTGGCGGCTGAGGAGGCCGACGTCGATGCCGCGGCTGTCGTTGCCGTCGATCAGCATGCTGTAGGGATACGGCCGCCTGCCGAGCGCTCCCTCCAGGATCTGCTTGTTGAAGCGCTCCAGGGTGAGCCGGTCCTCCACCTCCAGCACGAGCAGGATGTCCGCGTCGACCTCGTCGACCACCCGGCCGGTGTTCCGTACCGCTTCCGTGTCGATGTCGTCCCGTACGAGCTCGGCCCAACCGGCCCATCCCCCACGGCCCTTGGCGAGGATCCTGACCTCGAAGTCGGGGTCCTCCGGTTTCCCGTCCGTCCTGAAGAGCTTGCCGCCGCTGAAGCGAGTCTGATTGATGTAGATCGGCGGAGGGTCCTCGGGGTTCAAGTCGTAGGCCTTGTGCTTCTTGATGAGCGCGGAGATCCGAGCCTTGTCGTCAGCGTCGTAGGTCGTCAGGTTCAGCAGGGCGACCAATGTGCTGAAGTCCGCGAGGACTTCGTTCCGCTGGGTCGGATCCGGCAGATTGAAGGCCCTTGGTCGGCGGAAGAGGTTCTCCGCGTTGAAGGTGGCGATACGGACGATCATGGGGCGCCTCCCTCGGGCGGCGCAGGTCGCACCGCGCGGTCGGCTGCAGGCGCCGCCTTGGGTGACTGCACGCCGACAAGGTCCATTCTCCGAGGGGTCGGGAGGGGTGTCCAACGGAGCGGATTGGTCTTGTATCCCGGCTGCCGATTGGCCCTGTGACCCGAGGTGTGGCGGCACAAGGGTGAGGGGCATGAGTCTCGCCTTCCTGCTGACCACCCTCGTCGTGGTCGCCACCCCCGGCACCGGCGTCGTCTACACCCTGGCCGCCGGCCTCTCCCGCGGCCGGCGCGCGAGTGTCGTCGCCGCCTTTGCCTGCACGCTCGGGATCGTGCCGCACATGCTGGCCACCGTCACCGGGGTCGCGGCGCTGCTGCACGCGAGCGCGACCGCCTTCCAGATCCTGAAGTACGCCGGTGTCGCCTACCTGCTGTACATGGCGTGGGCCACGCTCAAGGACAAGGAGGCCATCGCGGTGGACGAGGGCGCCGCGCCGCTCTCCGCGGGTCGGGTGATCGTCCGGGGCGTTCTGATCAATCTCCTCAACCCGAAGCTGACGATCTTCTTCTTCGCGTTCCTGCCCCAGTTCGTGAACCCGGGCGAGGAGAACGCCCTGCCCCGCATGCTGCTGCTGAGCGGAGTGTTCATGCTGGCGACGTTCGTGGTCTTCGCGGCGTACGGCATCCTCGCGGCCTCCGTCCGCAGCCACGTCACCTCCCGGCCCCGGGTGATGGCATGGCTGCGGCGGACCTTCGCGGGCTCGTTCGTGGCGCTGGGGGCGAAGCTGGCGTTCACCGCACGGTGAGAGCCGGTGAGGCTCAACGGCCCTGCAGTGCCTTCACGTTGTCGCCGAACGTCCAGTTCTTCGAGCCGTCCCAGTTGATCGACCAGGTCATCAGGCCCTTGAGCGCGGTGCCGTAGTGCCGCCAGGCCTGGGCGACGAGAGACGGTGACATGTGGCCGCCGCCCGCGCCGGGCTGTGCGGGCAGGCCCGGTACCTGCTTGTCGTACGGGACCTTGATGGTGGTGCCCTGGATGACCAGCCCCTTGTTGAGGCAGTCGGTCTGGGCGACGAAGCCCTCGACGGTGCCGGCGGAGTAGGAGTCGCCGGAGCAGCCGTACATGCTGCCGTTGTAGTACTGCATGTTCAGCCACCACAGGCGGCCGTTGTCGGCGTACTTCTTGATGATCGGCAGGTAGGCGCCCCAGATCGAGCCGTACGTCACGCTGCCGCCCGTGACGTATGCCGTCTCCGGTGCCATCGTCAGGCCGAAGTTCGAGGGCATCTGCGCCAGTACGCCGTCGATGATGCGGATCAAATTTGCCTGGGACGTGGAGAGTTGGCCGATGTTGCCACTGCCGACCAGGCCCGTCTCGATGTCTATGTCGATGCCGTCGAAGTTGTACTTCTTCAGGATCGGGACGATCGTCGCCACGAAGCGGTCCGCGACGGCGGTCGAGCTCAGGTCGATGCCCGCCGCCGCTCCGCCGATCGACAACAGGATCGTCTGCCCCGACGCCTTCGCCGCGCACATCTCCGCCGGGGTCGCCACCTTCACGCCCGTGTCCATGCCGTTCTCCCAGAGCGCCGTGCCGTCGGAGCGGATGACCGGGAACGCCGCGTTGATCACGTTGTAGCCGTGCGCGGGGATGCGGGAGTCGGTGATCGGGGTCCAGCCGAAGGGCGGGTGGACGCCGTTGGCGGCGCCGTCCCAGTTCTCCCAGTAGCCCTGGAGGACCTTGCCGGACGGCTTCGACTTCACGGCGCAGGTGTCGGCGGAGGCTGCGCCGGAGGCGGTGGGCGCCGTGGGGAGCTGGGTGAGACAGGCGGTCGCGAGCGCTGCGGTGAGCAGGCTGAGGGCGCGGCGGATCATGCGGGGCCTCCCGGTGGGGGTGCGGTGAGGTGTGGTGGGCATGACAGTTGCGCGGTCCAGACCTTTAGTCAATAGGTCTGGACCAATTCGCATCCAAGGGGGCCGGCGCACATGGCTGACGAATGACAGCTGACAGATATTGAAATCTGTCAGCTGTCATGTCATCGTGGAGCCATGACGATGCGAACCCGAACCCTCGGAACCACCGGCCTCCAGGTCTCCGCCCTCGGCCTCGGCTGCATGGGCATGTCCGGGATGTACGGCGATGCGGACCGCCCCGAGTCGATCGCCACCCTGCACGCCGCCCTGGAGGCGGGAATCACCCTCCTCGACACCGGCGACTTCTACGGCATGGGCCACAACGAGCTGCTGATCGGCGAGGCCCTGCGCACCGCCCCGGCCGCCCTCCGTGAGAACGCGCTGGTCAGCGTGAAGTTCGGCGCCCTGCGAGACCCGGACGGCGGCTGGTCCGGCTTCGACGGCCGCCCGGCCGCCGTGAAGAACTTCGCCGCGTACTCCCTCCAGCGCCTCGGCGTCGACCACATCGACGTCTACCGCCCCTCCCGCCTCGACCCGCAGGTGCCGATCGAGGAGACCGTCGGTGCGATCGCCGAACTGGTCGAGAAGGGCTGGGTCCGGCACATCGGCCTGAGCGAGGTCGGCGCCGAGACCATCCGCCGGGCCGCCGCCACCGCCCCGATCGCCGACCTCCAGATCGAGTACGCGCTCATCTCCCGCGGCATCGAGGAGTCGGTCCTGCCGGCCACCCGTGAGCTGGGCATCTCCATCACCGCGTACGGTGTCCTGTCCCGCGGCCTGATCTCCGGCCACTTCACCCGCGAGCGGCAGCTCGCCGCGAACGACTTCCGGGCGGTGTCGCCGCGCTTCCAGGGCGAGAACCTCCAGCACAACCTGAACCTCGTCGAGGCGCTGCGGAAGATCGCCGAGCAGAAGGGCGTCTCGGTCGCCCAGATCGCCATCGCCTGGGTGCTCTCCCGCGGCGAGGACATCGTGCCGCTCGTCGGCGCCCGCACCCGCGAGCGGCTCACCGAGTCGCTGGGCGCGCTGGACGTCACGCTGGACGCGGCCGACCTGGCGGCGATCGAGGAGGCCGTACCGGCGGACGCCGCCGCGGGCGACCGCTACCCGACCGCACTGATGTCCCACCTCGGCAGCAAGTAGTGCCCGGGCTGCCGGGTACGGTCTGACTCATGGCACCGACCTCCGAGACCCTGACCGCCGAGCGCATCCTCGAAGCCACCGAGGAGGTGCTGCGCCGCCACGGCCCGGCCAAGGCCACCGTGGTCGACGTGGCCCGCGCGCTCGGCGTCAGCCACGGCAGCGTCTACCGGCACTTCCGTACGAAGGCGGCGCTGCGGGAGGCGGTGACGAAGAGGTGGCTGGACCGTACGACGGAGGAACTGGCCGGGATCGTGACGTCCGACGGCGACCCCGAGTCCCGGCTGCGTGACTGGCTCGCGGCCCTCTTCGCCGCCAAGCGCCGCAAGGCGGGCGACGATCCGGAGCTCTTCGCCACGTACTCGGTGCTGGCCGCCGAGGCCTTCGAAACGGTCGTCAGCGAGCACATCGCCGAACTCACCGGCCAGCTGACCGAGATCGTGCGGGCCGGTGCCGACTCGGGCGTCTTCCTCGCCGAGGACCCGGCGGCCACCGCCCGCGCCCTCTTCCAGGCCACGGGCCGCTTCCACGACCCGGGCTACGCCAAGGAGTGGGAACAGCCGGGCGCGGAGAGGGACTTCGAGGCGCTCGTGGACCTCTTGGTCCGGGGGCTGCGGGCCCGCGACTGAGCTGTCAGAGGGTGTCGAGCTCCCGCGTCGTACGGCCGAGGTAGGTGACCGGGCCCGGGTCCGGCACCGCGATCTCGTGGAAGCCCAGGCGGTCGTAGAAGGCCCTGGCCGGGGTGTTGGCCGTGACCATGGAGAGGTGCACGGCCGGGACTCCCTTGTCCCGCAGGGCCTGCAACAGGGTGCGCATCAGGGCGCGGCCGTGGCCCCGGCCCTGCCAGTCGGGGAGCAGGTCGATGTGGAGGTGGGCCGGGTAGGCGGCGACTTCCGGGACGAGCATGCGCTCCGGGTGGTGCAGGAGCCGGATCATCTCCTCGTCCGGGGTGGACGGGGTGGACGAGGTGGTCGGAGGGCCGGGCGGCCCGGGGTGGCTTTCGGCGGCCGAGGGCAGCCACTTGGTGCGGAACGCCGCCACGAAGCGGGGGGTGTCCGCGGCGCCGAGGAGGTAGCCGACCGCCCGGCCGTGACCGTCGTCCAGGACGAAGGCGAGGTCCGGTTCCAGGGCGACGTACGGCAGCGCGAAGGTCGTCGGGAAGATGCCGGGGTCTTTGTAGTGCGGCCGGCTGTCGCCGCCCTCGTGTGCCGTGCGGATGCAGATGTCTTCCAGGGACTCCCGGTCCTCGGGGCCGTAGAGACGTATGAACGTCATCGCTCCTGCTGCGCCTCCGTCGGGTCCACCGTCGCCTGGTGGGCCTCCGCCAGATGTTCCTCCGCCTTCAGCCAGGGCAGGAACTGGGCGCCCTTGCGCCAGCCGCAGGTGTCGCATCTGACCGTGCGCTGCGGGCCTTTGCGCTCCACTCGTACGACGTGCTCCCGTCCGTGTTGGTCCCAGCGGCTCACCTTGCTCGTGTTGATCTCCAGCATGACGCCTCCAGCGTCCGAGGACATCGAGTCCGTTGCGCACGGCCCCGAGCGGCCGCGCGCAGCAGTGAGTGTGCAGCAAGACCAACATCAACAGGGACTCTTGACCGGCGCGTTGACCAACCTGTGGCCACACCCTCACATGTTGGTCAGCCGACGGTGCGCGGCAGACGGAGGCTGAGCAGCCCCGTCAGTGCCACACCGGCCAACTGGACCAGGAGCGTGGTCACCAGGGCGTCCCGCATGCCCAGCCCCGGAACCAGGGAGAGGAAGAGGGTGCCGAGGGTCGCCACGCCGAGTGCCAGGGCGGACTGCTGGGTCGTGATCATCACTCCGCTGCCCACGCCCGCCCGCGCCGCCGGGACCTCGGAGAGGACGATCCGGAAGACGACGGGGAGTTGAAGGGCCTGGCCCGCACCGGCGATGGCAGCGCCGGGGAGCAGTTCGACGAGGCCGAGGTCCGGCCAGGAGCGCCAGGCGGCCAGGGCCATCAGGGCCACGCCCACCGCCTGGACCGCCGCACCGGCGGTCACCACCCGGGTGCCGTAGCGGGCCACCAGCCGCGGGCCGGCCAGCGAGACGAAGAAGAACACCACCGCCATGGGCGCGAGCGCCAGCCCCGCCGCGACCGGACCGCGGCCCGCTCCCTGCTGCAACGCCACCGCGATCACGAACATGAAGCCGCTGAAGCCGATCGAGAACGGCACGATCATCACCAGACCGCGGCGGAGGGAGACGAGGGCGAACAGGCTCGGCGGGACCAGCGGCGTACGGCCCTGACGGTCCGCCCTGCGCTCCACCGCGTAGAACGCCGCCGCCACGAACGGGAACGCCGCCAGCGACAGCCACGTCCACAGCGGCCAGCCCGCCGCACGGCCCTCGGTGAGCGGGGCCAGGAGCGTGAGGAGGGAGACGGCGAGCAGGACCGTGCCGGGTCCGTCCACCGGCTCCGGGTGCTGCGAGCGGGTCTCCGGGACGGCGCGGGCGGCCAGGAACAGGCCGACGAGGACGACGGGGACGTTCACCAGGAACACCGAGCGCCAGCCGGTGCCCGCGATGTCGGCGGCGACGAGGATCCCGCCGAGGATCTGGCCCGCCACCATGGACAGGCCGGCCGTCGCGCCGTACAGCCCCATGGCCTTCGCGCGCCGGGGCCCCGACGTGGCCGCCTGGATGGTGGCCAGCACCTGCGGCAGCATCGCCGCCGACGCCGCGCCCTGCGCGACCCGCGCCGCGACCAGCGTCCAGGCGCTGGGCGCGAGCCCGCACGCGAGCGAGGTCAGCCCGAAGGCCGCCATGCCGCCGATGAAGAGCCGGCGCCGGCCGAACAGGTCACCGAGCCGTCCGCCGAGGACGAGCAGGACGGCGTACGCCAACCCGTAGCCGGCGACGACCAGTTCGAGCACGGCCTCGCTCGCCGCGAGGTCGTGGCCGATGGTGGGCAGGGCGACGTTGACGATGAAGAAGTCGATGAGAGGGAGTGCCGCCGCCAGCAGCACCGTGAAGAGCCCCAGGCCGCCGAGCGAGGGTGACGCGGAGGCGGGGGAGCGGACCTGACGTGGAATGGTTGTTTCGGTCACGAGTACCAGGCTGTGCGCGGGCCCAGACTGGTACCAGAGCCTCCTTATCCTGGTACAAGCACTACCTGGAAACAGCTTCCGTACGGCGCCAGGCTGGAGGCGTGACGACCATGACCCAGGAGACGGTGACCCCGCAGGGCACGACCGCGTCGGCGGTCCGGCGGCACGAACTCGCCGCCTTCCTGCGCCACCGCCGCGAACACATCACGCCCGAGCAGGTCGGCCTGCCCCGCGGCCGCCGTCGCCGCACACCGGGCCTGCGCCGCGAGGAGGTCGCCCACCTCTCCGCGGTCGGCGTCACCTGGTACACGTGGCTGGAGCAGGCCCGCGACATCCAGGTCTCCGTCCAGGTCCTGGACGCCCTGGCCCGCACGCTGCTGCTGGATCCCAGCGAGCGTTCCCACCTCTTCCAGCTGGCCGGCGCGGTCGATCCGACCCCGGCGACGACCTGCCCTTCGGTGACCCCGGCCATGCGGGCCGTACTGGAGCAACTGGAGCCGTATCCGGCCTGCCTGCAGAACAGCCGCTACGACATCCTCGCCTACAACCGCACCTACGGGCTGCTGTTGTGCGACCTGGACGCGGTGCCGCCGGAGGACCGCAACTGCATGATCCTTTCGTACACGCACGAGGAGTGGCGCTCGTCGATCGTGCACCTGACGGAGACCCAACGCCTGATGGCGGCCCGCTTCCGCGCCGCGATGGCCGGCCATCTCGGCGAGCCCGCCTGGAAGATGCTCCTCAAACGCCTGCGCACGGAGTCCGCCGAGTTCTGCGAGGCGTGGGACCGCCATGAGGTGGTGGCACACCGCACGAAGAGGAAGGAGTTCCTCAACCCCCACGTCGGCCGCATCGTGGTCGACCACACGGACCTGTGGCTGAGCCCGGAGGTGGGGCCGCGGATGGTGACGTACGTGCCGGCGGACGGGGAATCGAAGGAGAAGCTGGAGAAGCTGCACGAAATAACGCTGGCAAGGGCAGCGCCCTGAGGGGCGCGGGCACTGCGCGACCAGCCCCCACCGGCTGTCAGCCGCCCATCTACGCAACGACGCTCGACGCTTCGCGCACTTCCCCCGACTCCAACCGCTCAGCCGTACGCTCAGCCGTCCCCCGAGCCCACCCCCCACTGGTCACCAACCCCACGACCAGCACCGCAAGTCCACACCCCGCAACGATCCACCACGCCGGCCGAGCGGCACCGACGAACGCGGTCCGGTACGACGCGGCCCCCACCCCCGAAGCCAGCACGGCCCCGACGACGGCGACCCCCAGCGTCTGGCCCAACTGACGGCTGGTCGAGGCGACGGCGGCCGCAACGCCCGCCTGGGCACGCGGCATCCCGGACACCGCCGTGTTGGTGATGGGCGCGTTGACGAACCCGAAGCCGAGCCCGAACAGGACGTATCCGAGGACCAGCGTGGCGTTCGCGGTCTCCGCCTCGAACGCCGCGAACAGCACTCCGCACGCCGTCATCGACACCCCCGCGATCAGCAGCGGAAGCCGAGGCCCCCGGTTGCCGACCACCCGTCCCGCGACCGGTGCGCAGACGAAGCACAGCGCGGCCATCGGCAGCATCCACAGGCCCGCGTGCAGGGCGTTCAGCCCGCGGACGTTCTGCAGATACAGCGTGGACAGGAACAGGAACCCGCCGAGCGCCGCGAACGCGCTGATCGCGATCACCGTGGCCCCGCTGAACGGCGCCGACCGGAAGAAGCGCAGGTCTATGAGGGGTTCGGCGCGGCGGGGCTCGTAGACGAGGAGGGCGGTCAGCGCGGTCAGGGCGATGCCGCCGAGCAGCAGGATCTCGCCGGCCGGTGCGGTGGGCGCCGCGATGATCGCGTACGTCAGTGAGCCGAACAGGGCGATGACCAGCACCTGGCCGACCGGATCGGCGCGGCGTGCCTTCGCGGCGCGGGACTCGGGGACGTGGCGGAGGGTGAGCAGCAGCGCCGCGAGGCCCACCGGGAGGTTGACCCAGAAGATCGACCGCCAGCCGACCGACTCCACCAGCAGGCCGCCGACCAGCGGGCCCGCGGCCATGGAGATGCCGACCACGCCACCCCACACGCCGATCGCCCGAGCCCGCTCCCGCGGGTCCGTGAAGGTGTTGGTGATGATCGACATCGCGACCGGGTTGAGCATCGAACCGCCCACCGCCTGCACCATGCGGAAGGCGATCAGCGCGTCGAGGTTCGGGGCGAGGGAGCACAGGGCCGAGCCGATGGTGAAGACGATCAGGCCCGCCATGAAGACGCGCTTGCGCCCGATGCGGTCCGCCGTGGAACCGGCCAGCATCAGCAACGAGGCGAGGACGAGGGTGTACGCGTCGATCGTCCACTGCAGGCCGGACGTGCTCGCGTGGAGGTCGCGCTGCAGGGCGGGCAGGGCGACGTTGAGCACGGTGTTGTCGAGGCTCACGATCAGCAGACTCATACAGCAGATCGCGAGGACCAGCAGGCGTCGGCGAGGGGTGAGCTCGGGCATGGGCTCCAGGGTACGCCGATTTCAATAGTGCGTCTAACTAATGACTCTCCTGACCGATGACGGCTGCATGCTTCGGCGTACGCGACAATGGGGGAATGCCCACGACCGCCACGCCCCTGCAGATCGGCCCGCACACCGTCCAGCCGCCCGTCGTCCTGGCCCCCATGGCCGGGATCACCAACGCGCCCTTCCGCACGCTGTGCCGGGAGTTCAGTGGGGGCAAGGGGCTGTTCGTCAGCGAGATGATCACGACCCGGGCACTGGTCGAGCGCAACGAGAAGACCATGCAGCTGATCCACTTCGACGCGACCGAGAAGCCGCGCTCGATCCAGCTGTACGGAGTCGACCCGGCCACCGTCGGCAAAGCCGTCCGCATGATCGCGGAGGAGGGGCTGGCCGATCACATCGACCTGAACTTCGGGTGCCCGGTGCCGAAGGTGACCCGGAAGGGCGGCGGGTCCGCGCTGCCGTACAAGCGGAATCTGCTGCGCGCGATCCTGCGGGAAGCTGTCAGTGGGGCCGGTGACCTTCCGGTCACGATGAAGATGCGCAAGGGCATCGACGACGACCACATCACCTACCTCGACGCCGGGCGGATCGCCGTCGAGGAGGGCGTGACCGCGATCGCGCTGCACGGGCGTACGGCTGCCCAGCACTACGGCGGCACGGCGGACTGGGACGCCATCGCGCGGCTCAAGGAGCATGTGCCGGAGATTCCCGTGCTCGGCAACGGGGACATCTGGTCGGCCGAGGATGCCGTGCGGATGGTGCGGGAGACCGGGTGCGACGGGGTCGTGGTCGGGCGGGGGTGCCTGGGGCGGCCGTGGTTGTTCGCGGATCTGGTGGCTGCCTTCGAGGGGCGGGATCAGGACATCGCGAGGCCGCGGTTGCATGAGGTCGCCGACGTCATGGTCCGGCACGCCACGTTGCTCGGCGAGTGGATCGGCGACGAGGCGCGCGGTGTCATCGACTTCCGCAAGCACGTGGCCTGGTACCTGAAGGGGTTCGCGGTCGGTTCGGAGATGCGCAAGCGGCTCGCGATTACGTCCTCCCTTGATGAACTCCGGTCCGGGCTGGACGAGTTGGACCTCGACCAGCCGTGGCCGGCCGGCGCCGACGGGCCGCGCGGCCGTACGTCCGGCAACAACCGCGTGGTGCTGCCGGACGGTTGGCTCAAGGACCCGTACGACTGCGCGGGCGTGAGCGAGGACGCGGAGCTGGACACGTCCGGGGGCTGAGGTGGTGTGTCTCCGGCGGTGGTGGGGGTGCGCGTTGATGCCTGCGGCGCCTGTGCGGGTTCGGTGGGGGTGCGCGTAGCGCCTGCGGGTGGTTTGTGGGTCGGGGCCGTGCCGGGGGGTGTCCGTCCTCGGACCGGCGGCTGGGCTCAGGCCGGGAGGTGCTGCGTGTTGACGCCGGCCACTGCGGGCGGACACCCCCCGACACGTCCCCTTCCCGCCGTGGGCGGCTGCGGGCCCGTGGGGATACGCGCCTCCGCTCCGGGATGCCCTGCCCGTCGTCCGGTGCCCTCTCAACGCCGGTCGGCGTCTTTCAGCCCGTCCGGCGTTTGAGGACGAGGCCCGTTCAGGGCCGGCGGGGGTCCAGGGGGCGGAGCCCCTTCAGGATGGGACGGGTAGGGGCGGCGGGGGCGAGGAACTTTATCGCCCCCGGGCGCTACTTCGACGGGTTTGGAGTCGAGCCGTAGGCCGTCAGGAAGCGGTCCCGGAAGGAGCTCATCTTCCACACGGGGGCCTTGGGGCCGGGTTGGAGGCCGTCCGTCCAGTTCCAGGCGGCGATCTTGTCCAGGACCTTGGGGTCCTTGGCGACGATCGAGATCGGGACGTCCCGGCTGGCCTTCGCTCCGCTCACCCGGGAGATGGGCTGGTGGTCGCCGAGGAAGACGAGGACCGTGTCGTCGGTGCCGTAGCGCTCCAGCCACTGGGTGAGGCTGGTCACCGAGTACGCGATCGACTTGCCGTACTCCTGCTTGGAGCGGGTGGAGTCGGAGATGATGTCCGCGGGGTTCGTGCCTGCCCGCTGGATGGGCTTGAAGAGCGAGCCGTCGCCCAGGTCGTCCCAGTCGACCATCTTCGGGATCGGGGCCCAGGGCTGGTGGCTGGAGGTCAGGATGATCTCCGACATCAGGGGCTTGTCGCGCTCCTTGCCGTGGACCTGGCGCTGGAAGGCTTCGAGCGCGTACTGGTCGGGCATCGTCGACCAGCTGAACTTTGGTCCCTTGTAGCCGAGTTGGAAGGCGTTGTAGACCTTGTCGAGGCCGTAGTACTTCTGTTCCGGCCAGCCCTTCTGCACGCCCGGCATGATGCCGACCGTGTCCCAGTCGCCGGTCTTCTGGAAGGCCTTGGTGAGGCTGAGGTGGTCGCTGGCCATCACGGTGCGGTAGCGCTGCTGGTTGTCGATCCACAGGCCGGAGAGCGTGGTGGAGTGGCCCAGCCAGCTGCTGCCGCCGTACGTCGCCGACGTCAGCCAGCCGCTCTTCGCGTGGAAGCCGGCCTTCGCGAGGGCTGTGGTGCTGGTGTCCAGGGTGCTGGTCACGCCGGGGGCGATCAGCGGGTCTTCCAGTGCGCTGCGGCCGTAGCTCTCGATGAACGTGAAGATCACGTCCTTGCCGCGCAGGTCCGGCACCAGCTGGTCGGGCGGTGTGTCGCCGAAGGTGTCCGCCTTCGCCTCCTTCGCGAACGCCGCCTCGTCGCGGAGGGTGTCCATCGCCCGGCGTGCGTGGACCTTGATGACGCCGGCGGTGTGGTCCGCGGCGATCGGTACGCCCGCGACCTGGAGACCGAACGCCGTGCACGTGATCCATACGGTGCCGGCGATCAGGGCGCCCCTGGACGCGTCCGCCTTGTGGCGGGCCAGGAGGTCGGCGATGCGTACGGTGGCCAGGGCGACGGCCGCTATGAGGGCTACGGCCAGGAGGACGACGCCGATCGTGAGGAGGACGGTGGTCGTGCCGCCGAGGGAGTCCTTCATGTACGACTGGGCGTCGTCCAGGAGTTCCCAGTCCAGGACGATGTTGAAGTGCCGGCCCAGGTATTCGTTGTAGCCGATGTCGAGGATGTTCAGGGCGGTGAGGGCGCCCAGGGCGGCGCCGGAGATCGCTGCGGTGATCAGGCGGGGGCGGCGGGGAAGGGTGAGGAGTACGGCTGCTCCGATGATGGCCTCCGCGGGGAGGCGCATGAACTCCGTGGGTTTGAGGTTGCCGAGGGTGTTCGGCATCTGCAGGCAGATGTGGATGAGGGCGGCGGCGAGGGCGGTGACGGTCCAGCGGAGGTATTTCCTGACCGGCGACCCCTGTGGGGCTTCCTCACCATCGCCGGCTGTCAGTGAGTCGTCGGTACGTTCGGGGACCTCGACAGTCAAGTCATCGTTCTTGTCCGGCAGTTGACGTAGGCGCGTGAAGACAGGCACCCGAAGGTCCTTCCGTGCGAGGCCCCTGGTGAAGGTGGTGCGGCGGGCCTCGCTGGGGAGGCTGGGGGCCCGCCGTCATCCCGTACGGTCGGGCCCCAGCCCGTGTTCAGCCCCGGTGGCCCAGCGCTCGGCAAACGCCGGGCAAACACCAGGCCAACGGCCTCGCGGCAGCCCTTCTACGCCCCTCCCACCGCCGTCAGCAGCGCCAGCGGGGCCGCTGCCGAGCGGGATTCGCGGACGCAGGCGTGCGGGTAGGGCACCGGTTCCGCGTGGGTGTCGCGGCCGTAGCCCGCGAGGACCTCCGGGAGCCGGTGGCCGGTGGTCGTCGCCGCGTCGACCAGGGCGTGGGCGACCGTGCGGGCCTCGTCGTGGAGGCCGTAGCGGGCCAGGCCCAGGGCGATGAGGGCGTTGTCGTGCGGCCAGACCGAGCCCCGGTGGTAGGAGAGGGGGTGGTAGGCCGGCTGGCCGGACGCCAGGGTGCGGACTCCCCAGCCCGAGAAGAAGTCCGGCTCCAGGAGGCGGCGGCCCACCAGCTCGCCGTACTCCTTGTCCAGCAGGCCGGACCAGAGCAGATGCCCCGCGTCCGAGGCGAGCGCGTCCACCTGCCGGCCCCCGCCGTCCAGCGCCAGCGCGGGGAAGGAGTGATCCGGCATCCAGAAGTCCCGTTGGAAACGGTCGCGGAGGTCGGCCGCCGCCTGTTCCAGAAGGGCCGCGTAGGTCTCGTCCTGCCACACCGTGCGGGACAGCCATGCCGTGCGGCGCAGGGCGTCGTACGCATAGCCCTGGGCGCCCGCCGCCATCACCGGGCCGCCGGGGCGGGTGCCGTCGGCGGAGCAGATGGCACCGGGGGAGTCCTTCCAGTTCTGGTTGGCGAGGCCGCCCTGGTCGGCCCGGTAGACCAGGTAGCCGCGGGAGGTCAGCCCGCCGTGGTCCAGCATCCAGGCGATCGCCGCGCGGGCGTTGGGCTCCAGGCGGCCGGCCAGGGCCGTGTCGGCCGTCTGTTCCACGTACGCGCCCAGCAGGATCAGGAACAGCGGCGTCGCGTCCACCGAGCCGTAGTAACGGCCGTACGGCACCTGCCCGAAGTGCGCCAGCTCACCGTGGCGTACCTCGTGCACGATCTTGCCCGGCTGGGACACGGCGTCGATGCCGGTCTCCGTCGCCTGGGTCGCCGCGAGTGCCGGGAGAGTGGCGGCGGCCAGCTGCGGGCGGTAGGGGAGGGCGAAGAGCGAGGTCAGGAGGGCGTCGCGGCCCAGCAGGGTCAGGAACCAGGGGGCTCCTGCGGCCGGGACGCGCAGCTCCTCCCCGTCCGGGCCCGTCGCCGGGACCTGGAGCGAGGCCAGGTCGGCCAGGCCACGGGCGCAGGCGGCGGCCAGCTCCGGCCAGCCCGTCGGGAAGGCCACGCCCTCCACGAACTCGCCCTCCAGCGCCAGGAGTTGGCCGGTGAGCGCGGCGGGGGAGCGCGGTACGCGCAGGGCCCGTTTGTCGCCGTGCGGGCGGGCCATCACCCGGAGGGTCAGTTCCGCTGTGCCGTGCGGTTCCAGGTCCAGGGCCCAGACCAGGCGGCGGGCGCCGGTGCCGGTCTCCTCGACGCCGTCGGGGGCCGGGTCGGCCGTCACCGTTGTGATCGAGCGCCATTCGCCGCGCTGGTAGGCGAACTCCACGCCGTGGTCCAGGACTTGGCGGGAGCGGGTGGCGCCCGTCTTGGCGTAGGTGCGGTGGTCGGAGCGGAGCTCGAACTGGTCGGTGAAGTCGGCGTCGGCGGTGATGGCGAGGTGGACCGTCGTCGGGACCGGGCGGTTGCTGGTCACGCGGAGCGATTCGACGAACGAGGCGTCTCCGACCGCCTGTTCGCGGAAGAGGGTGTAGGCCGGGGGTTCGTTGCGGCCGCCGCGCGGGACCAGGACACAGCGGGCCGTGTCCCCGTCGGCGACCGGCGAGAGGGCCTCGGGCACGGCCCCGTCCACCGTGAGCTGCCAGCGGCTCAGGTGCCGGGCGTCGCGTACGAATAACCCGTCCGGGGAGCCGACGCCCCGCACCCCGCTGATGTCCCCGCCGTCACCCACGGCGGCGAACGTGCCCCCGTACACGAGCAGATGATGCCGGTCCGTCATCCCCGGTTACCTCCCTTGACTTCCGAGACTGCAGTGACAGTGACTTCCGGGACCGCAGTGCCTGTGGGGCCGCTGTGCAGCAGGTCGAGCGTGAGCGCGGCGGTCCAGCCGAAGCCGGTCGCTCCGCAGGCCTCGCCGGTGTACGGGTCGACGTACTCGGCGAAGTCGGAGGCGTCGGCCAGGTCCAGTGCCGCCGCGCGCAGGGCGTCGGCACGCTGCCGCTCGCCGTGGGTGCGCAGGCCGCGCTCCAGCAGCCAGTTGGTGTTGAACCAGGCCGGGCCCCGCCAGTAGCGGTGTGGGTCGAAGGCCTCGCCGAGGAGGTCGTACGACGGGGCGAGGCGGGTGGTGTCGCCGAGGCCGAAGTGCGGGCCGCGGGCCGTGCGGACCAGGGCGGCGGTGATGTCGCGCGGGAGGGTGGGCAGGAGGAGGGGGATCAGGCCGGAGACGCTGCGTTCCGGGATCAGCTCCCCGGCCGGTCCGCCGCCGCGTACGTCGCGGCAGAAGAACATCCCCTCCGCCGGGTCCCACATGCGGTCGATCAGTGCCGCCGTAAGCCGTTCGGCGCGTGCGTGCCGGGCCGTGCCCGTCGCGCCCAGCTCCCGTGCGATCCGGGCCAGCGCGTGCTCGGAGGCGATGAGCAGGGCGTTGAACGCGGGGTCCTCCACGGCGAAGTCCCCGCCACCGTCGGCGTATCCCTGGTCCCGGTAGTCCGTCGCCAGCCGCACATACCGCCCGTAGTCCAGATCCGTCGGCCGGTCCTCGGCCGCCCCGTGGTCGAGGTCGGCGCGGCGGAAGGAGCGGGCCGGGGCGGGCGTGACCCTGCTCAACGGCGCGTCCCAGCAGGGGCTGTTGTCCATACCCTGTTCCCAGGGGTGCACGACGGACGCCAGGCCGCCCCCGCCCAGGTCCCGCCGGTGCAGCAGATAGCGGTGCCAGGCCGCCAGGCGGGGATACACCCGGGTGAGGAACCCGCGCGCCCGGGACAGTCCCGGGTCGGCGCAGTGCACCAGCCACGCGGCCAGCGCATGCACCGGTGGCTGCACGATGCCCGAGGTCTGTACGGTGCGCGGGGCGCCCGCAGCGCGCCCCGCGGTCGAGGAGCGCCAGAAGTCGGGGCTCGGGAAGTAGGCGTCGAGCGGTACGGAGGGGTTGAAGACGATGTGCGGGATCCGCCCGTCACCCCACTGGGCGTCGAGCAGCGTCTCCAGCTCCGTCTGCGCCCGTAACGGCGACAGGTGCCTGAGGCCGATCGCGATGAACGCCGAGTCCCAGGACCACTGGTGCGGATACAGGCCGCGCGAGGGCACCGTCGAGGTGCCGGTCCAGTTGGTCTCCAGCACCCGGGCGGCCCTGACGTGCAGCGAACCGGCCGCGGGCGGCGGATCGTATGCAATGTCACGCTCGGCGCGACGGGCTGTGAGCTGGGCAGTGCGATCCACTCGGAGCTCCCCGAAAGACGTCCGGCCGACCGGTTCGGTCATGGCTACCGTAGGGTTACGTCTATTTAACACGCAAAACCCAATATGTAATGCAGGGTTGAGAAACACAAGGGGGTGCGCATGACCGGTCAGCCGGGTCGGACGGGCAGGACGACGAAGAGCGGTAGTCAGGCGGGCGTCGGCGATCTGCTCGCACTCGTCCGCAGCGGGCGCGCCACCACGCGCGGCGCCCTCCAGCAGGCAACCGGCCTCTCCCGCGCCACCGTCGGCCAGCGCCTCGACCGCCTCTTCCGCGCGGGCTGGCTGCGCGAGGGCGCCGGCGGGCCCGTGGACTCCCCGCTGGGCGGACGCCCCTCCATCACCCTGGAGTTCGACGGCGAGCACGCGGTCGTCCTGGCCGCCGACCTGGACACCCGGCACGCACGCGCTGCCGTCCTGTCGCTGACCGGCGAGATATTCGCCGAGCACAGCGGCACGCTGGTCGTCGAGGACGGGCCGGACGCGGTGCTGGGCGAGCTGGGGCGCTGGTTCGCGGAGCTGCTGGAGAAGGCCGGCCGCCGGGCCGACGAGGTGTGCGGCATCGGGCTCGCGGCGCCGGGGCCGGTGGACAGTGAGACCGGCCGGGTCGTCCAGCCGCCGATCATGCCGGGCTGGGACGGCTACGACATAACAGGCCGGCTGGCGCGGGCCTTCACGGAGCACACGGGGGCCGGGGCCGTGCCGGTCCTCGTCGACAACGACGCCAACCTCATGGCATACGGCGAACAGCGCACCGGTTACCCCGACTGCTCGGCGTTCGTGCTGGTCAAGGTGTCGACGGGTATCGGTGCGGGGGTCGTCGTGGACGGCTCGGTGTACCGGGGCATCGACGGGGGCGCGGGCGACATCGGGCACATCCGGGTGGGCGCCGACGCGCTGTGCCGCTGTGGGGCGTACGGCTGCCTGGCCGCCGTCGCCAGTGGCGGTGCCGTGGCCCGGCGGCTGGCCGAGGACGGGGTGCCGGCGGCCTCCGGCTCGGATGTGCGGGACCTGCTGGCGTCCGGGCACCCGGGGGCGGCGGCGCTCGCGCGGGAGGCCGGGCGGCAGGTCGGGGACGTGCTGGCGACGGTCGTGACGCTGCTCAACCCCGGGGTGCTGATGATCGCCGGGGATCTGGCCGGAACCGCCTTCCTCACCGGGGTGCGGGAGCTGCTCTACCAGCGGGCGCTGCCCCGCTCCACCGCTCATCTGGACGTCGTGACCTCGCGGCTGGGGGAGCGGGCCGGGCTGGTGGGGGCCGGGGCGCTGGTCGTGGAGCATCTGTACGCGCCGGAGCGGGTGGAGGAACGGCTGCTGGCGATGGGCGTGTGACGTCCGGGTTTCTGTCTTGAGACGCGTCCGCATGACGTCCGCATGGTGAAATCCGGCTCGCTGTGGCAGCGTGATTCTCGCCACCCTTGATAAGGGTTGCGCTCAGATGAGCGGATCTTGAGCGGCTGCACTTCTCCAAGGGGTGGCACTCGGTGCCACCCCTTGATCGTTCATCGATCGAAATCAGACGTGCAGGATGGCCGCTCATCTGAGCGGAAAGCGGCGCCTGTGGGCGCCCTTGTGTTCAAGAAGTGAAAACATCCGCCTGTCTCTGCTTGCCAAGCTTTGACTTTCGATCCGCTGGCGGACGAGTGGTTACGGGCGCATGACGCGTGAGTGGACGTACCCAGGCGCCTTCGATCTGGGTATGTTCCTCGCCGTCAGGGCAGCCACCGCGTCCTCGAGGGAGTCGAGACCGTGTCGGAAAACAAAGAACCCCACGTAGCGAAGTTCGTTTACGACTTCACCGAGGGAAACAAGGACCTCAAGGACCTCCTGGGTGGCAAGGGCGCGAACCTCGCCGAGATGACCAACCTGGGACTCCCTGTTCCCCCGGGCTTCACGATCACGACGGAAGCCTGCAAGGTCTACCTCGACAGTGGCGAGGAGCCGGCGGCACTGCGTGACGAGGTGAGTGCGCACCTCGACGCCCTCGAGACGAAGATGGGCAAGAAGCTCGGCCAGCCCGACAACCCCCTGCTCGTCTCGGTCCGTTCCGGCGCGAAGTTCTCCATGCCCGGCATGATGGACACGGTCCTCAACATCGGACTCTCCGACAAGTCCGTGAAGGGCCTCGCCGACCAGGCCGGCGACGAGCGGTTCGCCTGGGACTCCTACCGGCGCCTCATCCAGATGTTCGGCAAGACCGTCCTCGGCGTCGACGGCGACCTCTTCGAGGAGGCCCTCGAAAAGGCCAAGGAGGCCAAGAAGGTCACGGTCGACACCGACCTGGAGGCCGCCGACCTGAAGAAGCTGGTCACCGCCTTCAAGAAGATCGTCAAGAAGGAGGCCGGCCGGGACTTCCCGCAGGACCCGCGCGAGCAGATGGACCTCGCCATCAAGGCGGTCTTCGACTCGTGGAACGGCGACCGCGCGAAGCTCTACCGACGCCAGGAGCGCATCCCGCACGACCTGGGCACGGCCGTCAACGTCTGTTCGATGGTCTTCGGCAACCTGGGCCCGGACTCGGGTACGGGCGTGGCGTTCACGCGTGACCCCGCCTCCGGCCACCAGGGCGTCTACGGCGACTACCTCCAGAACGCCCAGGGCGAGGACGTGGTGGCGGGCATCCGCAACACCGTCCCGCTCGCGGAGCTGGAGACGATCGACAAGAAGTCGTACGACCAGCTGATGCAGATCATGCGGACGCTCGAGACCCACTACAAGGACCTCTGCGACATCGAGTTCACGATCGAGCGCGGTCAGCTGTGGATGCTCCAGACCCGCGTCGGCAAGCGCACGGCGGGCGCGGCCTTCCGTATCGCCACGCAGCTCGTCGACCAGGGCCTGATCGACGAGGCGGAGGCGCTCCAGCGCGTCAACGGCGCCCAGCTCGCCCAGCTGATGTTCCCGAAGTTCGACGACGAGGCGAAGGTCGAGCAGGTCGGCCGGGGCATCGCGGCGTCGCCGGGTGCGGCGGTCGGCAAGGCGGTCTTCGACTCGTACACCGCGGTGAAGTGGTCGCGTTCGGGCGAGAAGGTCATCCTGGTCCGCCGGGAGACCAACCCCGACGACCTCGACGGCATGATCGCGGCCGAGGGCATCCTGACCAGCCGGGGCGGCAAGACGTCCCACGCGGCCGTCGTCGCGCGCGGCATGGGCAAGACGTGCGTGTGCGGCGCGGAGGAGCTCGAGGTCGACACCAAGCGGCGCCGTATGACCGTCCCCGGCGGGCACGTGGTGGAGGAGGGCGACGTCATCTCGATCGACGGGTCGTCCGGCAAGGTCTACCTGGGCGAGGTCCCGGTGGTCCCCTCCCCCGTCGTGGAGTACTTCGAGGGCCGGATGCACGCGGGTGCCAACGACGCCGACGAGCTGGTCGAGGCCGTGCACCGGATCATGGCCTTCGCCGACCGCAAGCGCCGGCTTCGGGTCCGGGCCAACGCGGACAACGCCGAGGACGCGATGCGCGCCCGTCGCTTCGGCGCGCAGGGCATCGGTCTGTGCCGTACGGAGCACATGTTCCTGGGCGAGCGCCGCGAGATGGTCGAGAAGCTGATCCTCGCGGACACCCAGGAGGAGCGCGAGGCCGCGCTGGCGGAGCTGCTGCCGCTGCAGAAGAAGGACTTCGTCGAGCTGTTCTCCGCGATGGACGGGCTGCCGGTGACGATCCGTCTCCTCGACCCGCCGCTGCACGAGTTCCTGCCGGACATCACCGAGCTGTCGGTCCGTGTGGCCCTCGCGGAGTCCCGCCAGGAGTCCCACGAGAACGACCTGCGCCTGCTCCAGGCGGTCCACCGCCTGCACGAGCAGAACCCGATGCTGGGTCTGCGCGGCGTACGCCTCGGTCTCGTCATCCCGGGCCTGTTCACCATGCAGGTCCGCGCCATCGCCGAGGCCGCGGCCGAGCGCAAGAACGCCAAGGGCGACCCGCGCGCCGAGATCATGATCCCGCTCGTCGGCACCGTCCAGGAGCTGGAGATCGTCCGCGAGGAGGCCGACGCGGTGATCGCGGAGGTCGAGGCCGCGACCGGTACGTCGCTCAAGCTGTCGATCGGCACGATGATCGAGCTGCCGCGCGCCGCGCTGACCGCCGGTCAGATCGCGGAGGCGGCGGAGTTCTTCTCCTTCGGCACGAACGACCTCACCCAGACGGTGTGGGGCTTCAGCCGGGACGACGTGGAGGCGAGCTTCTTCACGGCCTACCTGGAGAAGGGCATCTTCGGCGTCAGCCCGTTCGAGACGATCGACAAGGACGGCGTGGGCTCGCTGGTCGCGGCCGCGGCGAAGGCGGGCCGTGAGACCCGCCCCGACCTCAAGCTCGGCGTCTGCGGCGAGCACGGCGGCGACCCCGAGTCGGTGCACTTCTTCCACGAGGTCGGCCTCGACTACGTCTCCTGCTCGCCGTTCCGGATCCCGGTGGCGCGCCTCGAGGCGGGGCGTGCGGCGACGCAGTCGGAGGGCAGCGACCACCGGTAGTCCCAACGCCGGTCAGCGGTAGGCCCTACGGCCACTGAACTCCGGAGCTGTCGCCCGTCCCCGACCCTCAAGACCGATGGGCGGCGGCTCCGGTGCACTAAGGAGGGCGGCACCCTGTGCGGGGGTGCCGCCCTCTACTGCATCAGCTGCGGAGGCTGTCAAGCGGCGTCGCTGACCAGGGTAAATGGCGTTTGGCGGCGTTGGTTGCCGTTGAGCCAGTCTGAAGGCGTTGTGCCCTCGTTGTGCCCTCCGCGCGCGGCTGGATTCCATCACGAGCCGTCACCACGCGGGCGTCTGAGCGGAGGGCAGTCGAAGCGGCTTGCATCCGCGGTTACCCCATCGGCGCGGCCCGGAACCAGCCAGCCTGTGCCGTCCACGCGATGGCTGGGCTGTCGCTTGCCGTTGTCGACAGCCATACTCCGTCTATGCCTCGTGGCAACATGGGTGCGAGACGTGGGAGCTCTCCTTCTTGGCTCAAGGGGACCGCCTCCATGTACTCCCACCCGTAGATCAGGAAGGCGTGCCGTTCGGCAGCGTCCGCTGCTGCCAGCTGCTTCCGCAGTTTGGTCATAGCCTGGCTGCCCATCAGTTCGCAGGCGGATGAAACAGCCTGGTCTATCTCTGGTACGGCCCCGCCCCACGACGCCGGCATCACGTAGTAACCCGGTGGGTGCTTCTCTGTTGGTGGTATGCAGAACACTGCGTCGATGCCGAGCCGCTCGAACTCCAAGAGAAGCTCGACATCATGCTGCCAAAAGTGATGCGCCGTGCGTGGGATGGCTCCACGTGTCTCCAGTTCAACGAGGAGCGAGGGAGTGCGAGCCAGCGCGTGCTTCCACTTCTTCTGTTGGGCGAGATGTACGGTCCACGAGTATGTGAGGTCCGGGAGAAGCGTGTACCCAAGCTGGCTCGACTTGGTGTCTGCAGCCCGGTGCCGCGGGTCCACGATGAGCTTGACCTCGACGGCGATGGTGCGTCCCTCGTAGTTCAACAGCAGGTCGTGCGCTCCCTGTCGGCCGTCCGTGTCATTCAGCTCGACCTGGACGCCCAGTGTGCGGCTGATGCACCTACTGGCGAGCTGCGCGGCGACGTCTGTCTTCTGGCCTGGCATGGCACGACGGTACGGAGGACGATGCCCCGAGCGCAGCAGGTTTGCGGTCCAGTCGCAGTGCGGGTGACGGGCCCGTGGGAGCTGATGAGAGACACCTCATGTTGCCCGACGGCTACCCCTGGGGGAAAACGCGTATCCCTGACCGGCCCTGACCAGGCGCTTCGCTGCTTGCGGCTCTGGCTCGGTTGTCAATGTCGGTCGCCGTCGGTCGACCTCGGCCGCCGCCGAACGGCCCAGAGACGGCCCAGCTTCGGGACGGCTCACTCAAGTGGCTAGGTGTATTGATCACGAGCGTTGTTGACTCTGGCAGCTGTTCGCTGTGGAGCCAGGTGAAGGTGCGGTCGGGTTCGAGGTGGGCGCCTCCCCAGGTCTCGTGCAGCTCCTCGTACTTCTCGGTCGTGAGCTCGTTATCAAGGAGGAAGAGGCCCTCTTGCGGCTCGGGCCTGTGGCTACGGATAGCCGTTGCCCGAGGCTGCCCAACGGCGACCGGTGGCCACAGTGCTGCCCTTGGCGAACTGACACCGCCTTCAACACCGATTGAACGTTCTCCTATTTAGGGTGCATCCCGGCGGCCCTCTTCTCCACGTGGACACCCACAGACTTCGGGAGCATGATGATTATATGACCGATCGAGAGTATCTCAGAGCATTGGAAGTCCTCGAGGCTGCCGAAAACCAATTCCTTTGGGAGCCCTGCGCGCAAGCGCTCAAGGCTAAAGATTCTCAGTTGCGCAGTTTCGAGAACATAGCAGGGGTAGGAATTGCGGAGCCAGGCGACGGCGCCCTATGCTTGGCGTTCTTTGTGATCAGGAAAGAAGATCCCGCTTCCGTTGCACCGGAAAGTCGGATTCCCGAAAAGTACGACCACATCCCCACGAAGGTTATCGAAAGCGGCGAGTTTGAGGCCCTCGTGGAAATGTCTCGACACCGCCCTGCCCCCAGCGGCGTGTCATTGGGGGTAGCGCGAGACGGCAGCGTAGTGGGAACTCTAGGATTTGTCGCCCATCGCTGGAATGATTTCTTTATCGTCAGCAATAACCACGTTCTAGCATGCGAGAATGAGGGCGCGAGGGGAGATGCAATCCTTCAGCCAGCCGCTATCGACGGCGGCAATAGCGGCGATCAAATCGGCGAGCTGGATTCATGGGTAGACCTGTCGTTCGATGGAGCAGATAACCAAGTTGATGTGGCCATGGCGAGCGTTGAACGATCACTGGTGAGTGCCGCCGTCTGCGCTGAGCCGATAAAGGTCGGGAGACCTCGCGGCCCGAAGCGCCGAATGCGAGTCCATGCTCACGGCAGGACGTCAGGCGCCACTGTCGGTGAAGTCGTGGCTACGGACAGTACGATACGCTGCCGATATCGTCGTGGCTGGGTGATGCTGTCACGCCAACTGGTGGTGAAGAGGCAGGGGGGCATATTCAGTCAGCGGGGCGACTCTGGAGCGTTGGTACTTGAGGAGGGGAGCCACCGGGCTGTTGGCATGCTCTGCGCAGGGACCCCTCGATACTCACTTGTGACGCCCATCTCTCGCGTCCTGGATGCGACCGGAGTAGCGTTGATGCGGTGAACCTGTTGCAGCGAGTTCAACGAGTCCAGCGTGCCCAACGCGTCGAGCGAGTGAAGGCGCGCCATGAACGAGACCTGCTCGCGATCGACGGGGTACAGGGTGTCGGGGTGGGCGACCTGGATGGCCGGCCGGTGATCACAGTGTTCGCCGAGAGCCGATCTACATCGGGGGTGCCTCGCGAATTGGATGGAATCCCGGTGCACATCGAGGAGTCTGGCGGCGCTTTCCAGGCCCTATAAGGACAGAAATCACGGGTTAATATATGCCCCGATGCCAACGAGGGCCAGCCCGATCAGCATCAGGAGCACTCCCGGCCTGAGTCGCTTATCGAACTTTTCGAGCAATTCATTGACTTGTGCTACGAGCTCTGCGACTTCCCCTGCCCCGTGCGGTACTGGAGTTTGCTCGACAGGTCGGATAAACACGATCAGGCCAGCGATCAAGACGACTAGTCCAACGATGATCACAATGATTGACATGGTTTCCATGTCGACAGTGTCCTCGACTGCTACATGGATGACCTGATCAAGTAGGTCGTTCAGGCTATAAATGGCACCTCATTGAGTGCTTTTCCAAGGCGTTTCGGGTGACTTCTGTCGCGGGGTCTACATACCAGTAAAGTTACGCCAACAACCCCCTTGAACGCCACCAGCGTTCCCCTGGCTTCCCCGCCTCGTCGGACAGGCAGGGAAACGCGCCGCAAAACGGCAAGTCGGTCTGGAGACTACCGGTACAGAGTTTGTGTCGCTCGGACGTTGGGGATCCACAACTCGACCGATTATGGCGGGCCAGTAGAGTTCAAGGCTGGCCAAGGCAGGGGTGCCGGCGTCCAGAAGGGAGCGCGGTCGGCGGAACGAATTTAGCCAGGAGCTGATTCGGCGCGAGTGATCATGGCCCCGTAAGCTTCCGGCGCGTCGGGCAGTCTGTGGACCTGCCCGGTAAAGCACGACGTTGGGGCCATGATCTTCTAGGCTCGCGCCAAAGTGGCTGGCTAAAGTCGTGGAGCCGACCGCCCCAGCCACAGCGGGTTTTCTCTCTTCCACCCGCATGCATGCAGCGCGCCGCAGAGGCGGCGCACGCCCGCGCCGTGCGCGGGCCTTGATGGGGCAGGGAAAGTTCAGACCGCAGTAAAGAAGACGTCGGAACGTCGGCCGCACAGCGCCTAGTCGAGGATGCCGAGCAAGGTGTCCGGGCGGCAGTGCGGGCAGTGCGGCACGCCCTGTTCCGTGAGTGCCTGCACCGCCTGGTCCCGGCTGATGCCCTTCGACCGCTTGCCTGCGTTCCAGCAGTCGCCGGCATGGACGTACACCGGGCTCCGGCCGGACAGGCCGCGTTCGAGAAGCCACTCGGGCGCCGGCGGGCGGGCTTGGATCCCGCGCTGTCGTTCGGCCTCGCGCCGTTCTTCGTCCGCGATCCAGCGGCGAGTGCGCTCCAGGTCCCTGAGCTGCACCCGCTCCAGGAAGCGGAGCAGTACGAGTCTCGACGGGACAGGGTCGTTCACATGTTCGATTCTAGCGGTAGAGTGGCCGCTAGCAGCTGTGACGTGAAGCGATAACTGGCCATGTGCGGCGATAATGGGCCTTTGGGCCCCTACCCCGCCTTAGAGGTTGTAGCCAGATGAATGCACCTCCTCCGCCGCAGTCCTGGCGCCCCGACGAGGAGGACTCCCTGATGTGGGTCAGGGGGATCCTTGGCGCTCTGTCTCTGCTGATAGGACCCGCTGGGCCGCTGCTCGTCGCTGGCGGCGAATACGTCTATCGCCGCCGCCATCTCATCTTCGGTACCAATGGCCAGCCGCTCCAGGCCGTCGGTTTGATGGGTGGCCCGCCCCTCGCAACCTACGGAAACCGGACTCAACTCGATGCTGCTGCGACACTCGGCGGCCTCGGGATGCGGAAGCAAGTCCTCTCCGTCGTCCCCCAACTGGATTCTCCGGCGCGCCGGTCAGGGCTGCGCGAAGGTGACCCCGTCTCCCTGCTTCTGGCCCGCCGCAGCGGGATGGCGCAGCGGAACGGCCTGGTCATTCCAGCCCGGATCGGGCATCGCCTCGACGTCACCGTTCCGCGTGGCGAGTACACGATCGCTGGCATGGGGGCGAGCCGCGACGCACTGTTCACTACCCGTGACCCCGTCAGGGGCGCAGGAAGGTTGCAGCTGCGGGCTGGCACCCACCCCACCGCATCGCTCCTATTGCAGCCCCGTTCGGCTCTTAGGCCGCCCGCGCCAAGGCTGCAGATGGATTGCCGCTGGTGCCATCGCCCGGTCCGGGACGTGGTTGCTCACGAACTCTTTTCCTGTCCGAGCCGGCCGCGACCGTATCGCTGCAAGATTTGCGGTGAAGGCTTCTTCAACCAGAAGGCGTGTGAGGAGCACCACCATCAGGAGCATTGGCTTCGGCCACGGTTGGCGAGGCTCTGGGCTGAGGCCGACCAAAGCAGCTGCCCGCACTGCGGCAGCACATACGCTCTCAGCGCCCTGCACATGTTGACCTGTCCCGGCGCCTCGCGCCCATACGCCTGCACGCGGTGCACGGCCACCTTCACCACCGATACGGAGTTGGCCGTCCACCGCCTGCAGCGCCACCCCTGGAAGCTGGCCCTGTGAGAGCGCTCATCGCCGCCGACCGACCAGCACAGCGCATCTGGCGGTGCCGCGTCCTGGGGTCCGGCCGTCGGTCCCTGAGACAGGTTCTGAATGCCGCGACGACGTGCGAGGCTTGGCCATGACGGCGGGTAGACGAGAGGGAGAGTGAGTGGCGCAGCAGGCGAGCCCTCGGGGCACCTTCCAGGAGATTGCGGCAGCGGTGAAGGCTCAGATCAAGGCCGACCCGGAGATGACGCAGCTGCCGTCGGCGGCTGACCTCATGAAGGCACATGGGGTATCGCGCGGGGTCGTACTTCGGGCGTTCAGTACTCTTCAGAAGGATGGCGTTGCCGAACCGGTGCCCGGCGGGCGTTGGCGCGTCGTACGACCCGGAGAGCGGACCGACCGCCGTCCGTTGGAAGACCGCATCGCGGACATCATCGCGGATGACAACCTGCCAGTCGGGGCAGCGTTTCCCAGTGCGTCCGTTCTGGCCGAGCGGTTCGGAGTATCACGCCCCACCGTGACCAAGGCTCTCGACAAGTTGGAGGCCGCGGGCGTGCTCGCGAGTGGTGGACAGGGCAGGGTGCGGACGGTCTGCGCCGTGCCGATTCGAGAGGAGAGTTCCTAGCTTGTCGGAGCTGACGGAGTGGGCCTATCCCCTGGCTGAGTCCCTGCTGGCAGAGCCGCTACCGCGCCGCTGGAAGCACTCTCTGGGGGTGGCCGAGCGGGCGCGCGGCATCGCGCTCATCCTCGGGAAGGACGCTGAGCTTTTGGAAGCCGCTGCCGTCCTGCACGACATCGGCTACTCGCCAGACCTGGCCAAGACCGGCTTTCATCCGCTCGATGGTGCCCGCTACCTCCGCGACGTCGCCCACGCCGACAAGCGGGTGGTGAATCTCGTGGCGCACCACTCCTGCGCGTGGATGGAGGCGGAGGCGCGGGGCATGCGTGAAGAGCTGGAGGGCGAGTTCCCCCGCGAAAGCGCGTATCTGAACGACGCGCTCTGCTACTGCGACATGACCACCACGCCAGACGGCGACCCGACGAACCCTGTGGATCGAGTCAACGAGATTGCCGGGCGCTACGGGCCGGACAGTCTGATCGGCACCTTCATCCGCCGTGCTGAGCCGGAGATCTGCGCAAGCACTGCGCGCGTCCTCGAGCAGGTCGCCGCCGCCAAGCGTCAGCCGATGTAAGGAGTCGTCCGCGTCCGGTCCATGGCGTGATCGATGCGGAGCCGCATCGTGGGATGGATGTCGAGTTTCGGCAGGTCCGTTGCGTTCACCCAACGGACCTGCGTCGTCTCATTGCTCGTACGCAGCTCGCCACCGGACGGACGGGCACGGAAGCAGATGCTGAATTGCTGGCGGACCTCTCCGTCGTCGTACTGCATCACGTGTCCGGGGTCGGTGTAGATCCCGGACATGTCGACGACTTCGGCCTTGATGCCAGTTTCTTCCCAGACTTCGCGCACCACGGTGTCACTGATGGTCTCGCCCACGTCGTGCCCGCCGCCGGGCAGTGCCCAACGCCCGTTGTCTGAGCGCTGAATCATGAGCACCTGGCCCGCATCGTTCTGGACGAACGCCACGACCGAAGGCACGACGGAGTTGGCCGGCGGTGCGTCGGGGTCATGCAGGTAGTCAATGCGTCCCATGGTCAGGCTCCCGTGACGTCGCGGTCCGTAACCTGGCGAGCGCCTCCCCAGGTCTGTTCGATGCTATTCGCGTACGTGTCGAACAGACCGCCGCCCGGCATGCGTCGTAGGTGGAAGATGGGGGCCATGTAGGCGCCGATGCCGTAGACGTGGGGGTTGACGAGCATCTCGTCATCGGACCGGTAGATGGAGTTGTAGAGCGTCGTGGCGTGCAGTCGGAAGCTGATCTCTGGGTGGCTCTCGAAGAGCGGCCGGTAGTTCACCAAAGCGTTCCGTATCTTGCCGTCCATGATGCGGTGTCCCTCGTCTATGCCGCGCTGCCGTACGGCCTCGCAGTCAGGGTCGCCGAGCAGGATGCGCACCTGGGTGGTCCCCTCGACCTTCTTCTTCAGAAGGTCGATGAACAGGGGGTCCTCCGACAGGAAGAGCCCGGAGTAGACGAGGACGTCAAGGTTCCTGTCGGCTCGCGCGTACATCTCGCGCCACAAGCCCGGAGGCACCGTGTGGCGGTGTGGGTAGACGGCCACAATCTCGGCCTTGCTCAGGTCCGTTGCGCTCTCCAGCGTGCGACCGTCGTCCCACAGCGTTGTCACGTCGACCTTGAGCGCTGCGGCCGTGGCGTACTGGTGTCGGCGATACGGCACCTTCCCTTGCGCGATCCAACGTTCGACGGTCTTCGGGTTGACCTTGATTGCGTCGGCCAGGTCCTGAACGGTCATGCCGCGAGCCAACAGGGCTGAACGCAAACGCTCGTTGGACATCTGCCCACCTCTGAGGGACATCTAGGGAGCTCTGACCGTGCCAGATCTCCGCAAGGTTTCCAAGTAGGGGGTAACGAACTCCCCTGACCTGCAGCGATTCTGATGGTGCGCCAAGAAGTCCTGGCGCAAACCCAAGAAGTTCCGTGCCCGTACTTGACGGAATCATATGCAGTACCTGTAAAACAGGTACTGCATGCAGCGCCCGGAGGAAAGCCCGCAGGGGTGACTACGAAGGCAGCGCCAGCTGGTTGAGAACTTCACACAGGGAACTGCCGGTAACCCGTGGTCCGCCTGCCCGAAGGGGTCGGAAACAAGGCGGAGAAGACCGGCGTGCCCCGCACGGCATCCAACCGGTTCGACTCCGGTCCGGGGCACCGGCCGCTACCGGCGGCCGCGCCACCTGTGTACGGCATTCACCTTCAACGGCGCGCACCCCCGGAGATTAGGCCCTCCGGGGGTGCTGTTCGGGCCGTTCACCCTTCGAGAGGAACCACGACCCATGAGCCCCATCGTGACTGTTCAGGACGCTGTTACCGCGTTCGCGGACTGGATCGAACCGACGGACGCGGAGCTGGACGCGATCGAGCAGGAGTTGCCCGCGATCCTGGCGGACGTCGACCTGCTGGACGCGCAGATCATCACCCTGGACCGCACGCCGACCGAGTTGGACGCCCGCCGCATCCGCCGCGCCCACCGCCGGGTGCTGGCCGAGCGTCGCGCGCTGGCCAACCGCACCGCCGATGTGACGCTGCCGGGGGGTGCGGCATGAGGGCGAACACCTCCCCGACCGGCCTGGCCCTGCTGCTGATCGCGGTGGGCCTGCTGATCTCCTTCACCAGCATCACGGCCGCGTTCGTCACCCATGAGCATGTCTGGCGCTACCTGATCGCAGCCGGCTGCTTCACGCAGTTCATCGGCTGGGTGGTCCACGGCCACCGGAACGGGGGCGGACGATGACCGCCAAGACCGTTCTGCCCGCCGCCATGATGACGGCGGTGTCCATGGTGCTCACCCTGGCCGTCGTCGTGATGTGGCTGGGCACGGCCGTGCCGTGGCCCGTCGCCCTGGTCGTCGGTCTGGGCATCGACGGCGGATGGCTGGCCACCCTCGCCTACGAACGCCGCCTCGCCGCGCAGGGCGACCACAACCGCGCAGTGACCGGTGTCGGCTGGTTCTTCGGACTGGTCGCGTCCGGTGTCCTGGTCGCTCACGCGCTCACGGTGGAGGAGGCCGCCGCCGCGTGGCTGGCGGTGGCGTGGCTGCCGATTGCGGCCAAGGCCCTGTGGCTGGTGCACGGGCTGTGGGAGCGCACCGCGCTCACCCCCACCGCGCTGGATGCGATCCGGGGTATCCAGCAGGAGGCCCGCGATGAGGCGGCCGTGGCCCGTGCCCGGCTGCGGGCCGAGGCGAGCACGGAGGAGACCCGGCTTGCGGCCGTGACGCAGGCCGGTGCCCGCGTCGCTCGTGTGCAGGCCAAGACCGCCGAAACCCTCGCGGGGGCATGGTCGACGCTGGAGACGGCGCGCAAGGGCGAGGCAACGGGCAGGGCACTGACCAGCGTGACGGCGCCCGTCACGCCCGGCGTCACGGCCCGCTGGGAGCTCCCGGTGTGGGGTCCGAGTGAGCCGACCGGACTGCCCGCGCTGGAGGCAGGGCCCGCGCTCACCGACGACGCCCTTGACGTGCTGGTCGACGAGATCCGCCACAGCGAGACCCCGGCCCTGTCGTACCGCGAGATGGCCAAGCGCTTCCGCGCGGCCGGTCACTCCGCCTCCGAGGTCCGCCTGCGGGCCGCATGGAACCGCGTCGTGGTGGTGGCCTGATGTCCGCCGCGTGGGGCAAGTGCTTCGACCCGTCCGGCGCCCGCTACGGGGTGCCCACCTACCCGTGGCGGCTGGCCCCGGACGGGTTGGCCACGCGCCGGCAGTTACGGGTCCAAGGGCTTCGTCCGGGCGGTCAGCCGATAGCGGCGCAGGTCATGCGGGTCAACCGGCGCACCGGCACCCCGAGGGTGGCCTACCTGTACCGCGTCGACCTGGCCAAGAAGGTGCGGCCGATGACCTCGCGCAAGTGGGGCGCTCTGGCGTTGGCGATGCTCGCCCGCCAAACGTGCACGACCTGCGGCATCACCTACAGCTACTGCATGCCGCGCTCGCTCGGCTGCTGCGTGCTGTGCGCCTTTCCCGACCAAGCTGCGAGGAGTACGTGATGGGCAACGCCGACATCCGCCGCCTGGACAAGGAGATCCGGCGGACCACGAAGAAGCTGGAAGCCGTGCAGCGGGGCGAGTGGTGGCCGCTGACCAGCCGCGAACGGCTCGCCATGACCCGCGCCATGGCCGGGGGCGCCCGCAGCGTCCACCGGGGGCGCAGCACGAGTGGGGCGGAGGACCGGATGGACTCCATCGGCACGGCCGCCGAGACGCGGCTGAACGCGGAGCTGACCGCGCTGCACAGCGAGCGGCAGCGGCTCATCACCGAGGCCGCCCAGGCGAAGGCCGCCAAGAAGTCCTCGGGGTGGTGGTGACCATGGCCGCACAGCAGACGCCTCCGGGCGAGTGCCCGCAGTGCTGGCAGCATGCCCACGATCGCCGCGCACACCGCCACCTCGGTTCCCGGGAGGACTGCCCGCAGTGCGTGGACCACATGATCAACGGCCACCCCTACATCGTGCCCAAGAAGGAATCCCGCTGGTGGTGACCACGCTCACGCCGCGCGCTCTTCCCGCCGCCTGACGCGCGCCCCGTACACCTCGACTGGCGGGGCGGCCGTCCCTGCTACGGACCCGGCCGCCCCGTCCGCTTTTCTCAACTCCCGCCCCGGCAGGGGCAGTCAGGAGCACCTCAGCATGTCCGAAAGCGTCGTTCACCTCCACAAGACCCCCGAACCGCCTGCCGATGAGGCGACCGTGACCACGCTGACCGTGGTCCCCGACCCGGCACCGGCCGCGTCTGTGCCGTTGTGGGTGCGCTCCGGCCGCGCCGTGCGCACGGTCGTCACCCACGAGACCACTAAGACGACCTTGCGCGCGGTGGCCCGCCACGGCCTCTACACGCTCAACGGGGGCCGGATCGTGGCCCGCCGCACCTGGGACGGCCGCACCGGGGCCCGCTACGAGCGCATGCTTCGCGCCGCCGAGGCCGCCGGGAACTACGAGGTGGCCGAGGAGTGGGAGGACCGGCTGCAGCGCTTCCGCGAGGCGCGGCACCGCCGCCGTATGGACCTGCTGCACTCCCCGGTGGAGGTCGCCAAGGGCGCCGTCGTCGGCACCGGTATGGGCATCGGCACCCTGGTCGCGCTCGGCATCGTGATGGCCCTCAACAGCGGGGAAGTCGGCGATGTCATCACCCCGCTCGCGGCGACCATCGACTTCATCGCCACCCTGATCAGGATCGTGCAGGTGGTGTGGCCCTACGCCGTCGTCCTCGGCCCGCTGTGTGCCCTGCTGGGCATGTGGGCCGTCGGCAGCAAGCAGCAGGCCGCACCGCAGTGGGCGCTTCCGGCGAACGTGCGCTCCGGTGAGGGTGAGCCGATCACGCCGTCCATCGTGGTCAAGGCCCTGCGTGACCTGGGGGTTCCTGCCCTGCGCAACGCCATCAAGGAGATGGGCGACGCCGGCGCGTCGATGCTGTCCCCGATCACGATCGCCGGGTGCGGTGTCGAGGTCGATGTCACCCTGCCCTCGGGGGTGTCGACGATCGAGGTGCAGCAGCGGCGCCGCAAGCTGGCGGAGAACCTGACCCGGCATGAGCACGAGGTGTTCATCACGATCCCCGAGGCGGCCCGCACCGTGCGGCTGTGGATCGCCGACTCCGGGGCGCTGGATGAGCCGATCGGTCCGTCCCCGCTGGTCACCGACGAGACCCTGACCGCGAACTACAAGACCGGCCGCGCCCCGTGGGGGCAGGACCTGCGCGGCGATGCCGCCGCGCTGAGTCTGTATCAGCGGCACCTGCTCATCACCGGTCTGTCCAACCAGGGCAAGACCGCGTCCCTGCGCGCGCTCGCCCTGTGGGCCGCGCTGGACAAGACGGTTGAGTTCCGTCTGGCCGACCTCAAGGGCGGTGACTGGGTCATGTTCGACGGCCTGGCCGCGGTGCTCATCCAGGGGCCGACCGATGACCACGTCATCCAGGCGACCGAAATGGTCGAGGGCGTGGTCGACGAGATGAACCGCCGCATCGAAGCCCGCCAGCACGAGCCGAGCATCGAGTTCCCGCCGCTGATCTGCATCGTCGACGAGGCACAGGTGGCGTTCATGTGCCCCGTCAAAGACGAAGAGGGCCGCCCCTATGGCGGCTCCAAGGCCACCTCCCGTTACTTCATGGCCGTCCGGAAGATCCACAACCAGGGCCGTGCCGTGAACGTGCTGATGTGGCAGGGCACCCAGGACCCCACCGACCAGAACCTTCCCAAGCTGGTCCGCGAGGGCGCCCACACCCGCGCCGCCCTCGCCCTGGGCACCGAGTCGCAGGCGCGCATGGCGCTGGGGGACAAGGCCGTCGACGGCGGCGCCGCCCCCAACCTGCTGCGCCCCGGCCTGGACCAGGGAACCCTGGTCGTCGCGTCCAGCGGCATCGAGATCCCCAAGGGCCAGTCGTCCATCACCGTGCGCACGCACTACATCAGCGACGACGACGCCAAGGCCATCGCCGCCCGCGCCAAGGCGATGCGCGACGGCGTGGCCACCCTGCACGTCATCGAGCGGGGCGAGGAGCGTGACCCGCTCGCCGACATCGCCAGCGTGCTCGGGGACGCCTCGCGGCTGCGCACACAGGAGGTCATCAACCGGCTCGCCGCGCTGAACGCGGACGCGTACGGCAAGTGGTCGTTCCTCGACCTCAAGCGCGTCCTGGACGGCACCGGAGCCGAGCCCTACAAGTCCGACGGCGTCATGGTCGTCGGCCGCGACCGCCTCACCCGCGCCCTCGCCAACCGCGACAGCGACGGTTCCGCTTCCACCTCCGCATGACAGGGAGCCAACCCTGTCCGGGCCAGGGAGGCAGGGAGAACTCCCTGCACGCCTCCCTGACCCGACTACCTGGCCCTGACCTGCACGAATGATCGTTCAGGGAGGCAGGGAGGCACCCCAGGTCAGACCCCTGAAACCCCCTCCAGAGCACTCCCCGAAGGGGGTGGCTCTGCCTCCCTGTGCCACTCCGCGAAGGGATTCCGCATGCACCGCGACCCGCCGGGGATCATCGCCCCGCACATCCCCGCCGACGCCTACCGCCGCGCCGAAGCCACCGGGCAACCGGTCGTCATCGTCGTCCACACCACCGACCCCACCGGACGGCCGCTGCGCAGCTACCTGTACCCGATCGCGGTCGCCGGAGCAGGCGCCATCGGGATCTTCGCCACCGTGGCCGGTCTGCTCGCCCTGCTCGACTTCGCCGTCCACACCGCCGCAGCCATCGCCGCCGCCACCGGGCCGATCAGCGTCGGCGGCATCAGCCTCAAACTCGCCCGCTCCAAGCACTGATCCGGGAAGGGACCACCACATTGGAGATCCGCATCCTCTGCGAGCACCAGGACGTGCCCCGCATCGCCCAAGCCATCCTCGCCACCGTCGATGCCACCTCGGTACGCCGCATGCCGACCAGCGAAGGCACCCGCACCCGCCTGTACATCACCGCCGAACACCGCACCAGCCATGAGGACTGCACCGTCTGCGACGAGGACGGCATGACCTTGTGGGCGCTGCCCGACGGTCGCGAACAGCAGCGTCCCTGCACCGGGATGGACTACGAGGCCCTGCTCTCCGCCGGGCTGCTGCCTCACTCGCCGTACCGCCAGACCTGGCGGCGCAGCACGGAGCACTAGCTACGCCAAGGGCGGCCCCTGTCTCACGCCAATGAATCCGGGGCCGCCCTTGCTCGCCAGCACTCACCCAGAGAACTGGAGACCTCCAGCATGACCCATGACCCCCATCCCGCGCTGCTCCGCGCCGCGCTGGACGCCGCCGAACGCGGCTGGCACGTCTTCCCCCTGCGCCCCGGGACCAAGCGGCCGGCACTGCACGGTGAGAAGACCTGCACCGGTACCGGACCCTGTGCCGACGGGCACGTGAAGTGGGAGCAACGCGCCACAACCGACCCCGACCGCATCCAAGCCGCCTGGACACACGCGCCGTTCAACGTCGGCATCGCCACCGGCCCCTCCAGCCTGCTCGTGGTCGACCTCGACATGCCCAAGGACAAAGGCAGTTCGGACGCGCCTGACGGCGCGACGACCTTCGCGGCGCTCTGCGAGCGCACCGGCCACGCCGTCCCCACCACCTACCGGGTGCGGACCGCGAGCGGGGGGGAGCACCTGTACTTCACCGCCCCGGACGGCGTCCGGCTGACCAACACGGCAGGGAGCATCGCTCCGTTGGTCGACACCCGGGCGCGCGGCGGGTATGTCGTCGCGGCGGGTAGCGTCACCCCCGCCGGACGGTACGAGGCTCTGTGTGCCCCTGTGGCTGCCTGTCTGCCGTCCTGGCTCCAAACCGTCCTGCAACCGGCCCCCAAGCCCGTACTGGCGCCTACAGGGCCCATGACGGGGCAATCGCACCGATATGCGGATGTAGCGCTCGCCAACGAGGCCCGGAACGTGGCCACAGCGGCGGACGGCACCCGCAACGCCACGCTGCTGCGGGCCGCACGCGCCCTGGGTCGGCTGATCGCGTCCGGCGACCTCCTCCGTACGCAGGTTGAGCAGGCTCTTAGGGAGGCAGCGGCCGGCAACGCCACACAGCCGCAGTGCTACTACGACGACGTGATCCGTCGCGGCCTGGACTGGTCCATCGCCAACAACCCCACCCGAGGCAGGGCGGCATGACCCCCCATCCCCCTAAGAGCCTCACCCCCACCAGTACCGGCCTGCACGCCGCCGAACCGGCCGCGCCCACGGCTGCCGTGGGCGAGCCGAAAGGCGCCGCCCGTAAGGGCGTCCGAACTGCTCTTCGTTCTGACCCGCCACAGGGCAACGGCCCGTACATCGTCGCCATGCTCCATATCCGTGCGCCGCGCGGCGCCACCCCCACGGCCACGTCACGGTGCGAGTGCGGGCGGGACCGCAGCGCCGTCGGCCACAAGCGAGTGCTGGCCCTGATCGCGGACCACACCGCCCACCGCGACGAATGCCCGCTCCGCAATCCCCAGGAAGGGAGGCACGCGGCATGACCGACCCCACCATCGAGACCGAGGAACTGCCGCCGCCGTCCAACCCCCTGGCCGTCGCCCGCCGCCTCCTGCCGGACTGGCAGAGCCAGGACGGGCAGTTGGTCTGCCGGCGCTGGCGCGCGTCCTGGATGCGCTGGACGGGAACCTGCTGGCGGGAGGTGGACGAAGCGCAGATCCGCGCGGCTATGTACACCCGCCTCGAACACGCCGTCTACCTCGCCCCGGTCAAGGACGGGGAGTTCGAGGAACGCGATTGGGCCCCCACCAAGCAGAAGATCAGCAACCTTCTCGATGCATTGGGCGCCATTACCCTGCTGCCCTCCGAGACCGACGCTCCCTCCTGGATCGACGGCGACAACGCGGCAGACACCGGGCCGATGGTGGCCTGTGAGAACGGCCTGCTCAGGATCCGGGACCGCGCGCTTCTGCCGCATGGGCCCGGATTCTTCAACCTGGTCTCCGTCCCCTTCGCCTATAACCCCGCCGCGAGGGCACCGACGTGGGAACGCTTCCTGGCGCAGATCTGGCCCGAGGACTCTGACGCCATCGCCGCTCTTCAGGAGTGGTTCGGCTACGTGCTCTCCGGTCGGACCGACATGCAGAAGATCCTGCTCATCGTCGGCCCGTCCCGCTCCGGCAAGGGCACCATCGCCCGTGTGCTCAAGGAGCTGGTCGGCAAGGAGAACCTCGCCGGGCCCACCCTCGCCGGACTCGGCACGAACTTCGGCCTGTCCACCCTGGTCGGCAAGCCGCTCGCGGTCATCTCCGACGCCCGGCTGTCCGGGAACGACAACAGCCAAGTCGTCGAACGGCTGCTGACGATCTCGGGGGAGGACACCATCGACATCGACCGCAAATACCGCGCGGTGTGGACCGGCAAGCTGCCGACCCGGCTGGTGATCCTGTCCAACGAACTGCCGCACTTCGGCGACTCCTCCGGCGTCATCGCCCGCCGCTTCGTCCTGCTCAACATGCGGGTGTCCTGGCTGGGCAAGGAAGACCCCACCCTCTTCGACCGGCTCACCGCAGAGATGCCCGGCATCCTCAACTGGGCTCTAGAAGGTCTCGCGCGTCTTCAGCGAACCGGGCGGATCACCGAACCGGCATCGAGCCGTGAGGCGGTCACCACCATGCAGGACACCGCCTCTCCCACGTCCGCGTTCATCCGGGAACGCTGCACCACCGGACCCACCTGCTCCGTGCCCGTGGACGCCCTGTGGACGGTCTGGCGCGAGTGGGCCGAAGACAACAACGTCCGCCCCGGCACCAAACAGGTCTTCGGCCGCAACCTGCTCTCCGTCATCCCCCAACTCACCCTCACCCGCCCCCGCGACGGCGAAAGCCGGGTACGCACCTACACCGGGGTCGCACTCTGCGCCGCCGACCAGAGCTAGTTCCACAATCCGCCGGGTCGCGGACCATCGCGGACCACCCCTCATGACCTGCGGATTACACCAAACCGCAGAGCAGAACATCGCGGACCGGCCCCAGCCCCGTGGTCCGCGATGGTCCGCACAGTCACCCCACCAAAACCGCAGGTCAAACAAGGTGGTCCGCGATGGTCCGCGACCCACAGCATTGTTAGCCCCACCGATGGGCACTACGAGCCGCCCTCTGCCTCAAGTCCGCCGACGGCCCGGTGGCCAAGCGGCCTCACTGCTTCCCGACAGCCTTGACGATCAACTGGCCCAGCGCTGATTGGCCTTGGTCAAGCTCGGTAAGCAAACAGCCCAAGCTGGCTGAGCTGACGACTGGCATCCACTTGGCGAGAAGATCCATCGCGTCCGGCAACGTGGCGGCGTACACCACCTCGGTCGACACATTCGACGACAGATCGATCAGGTAGTTCGACGGCCCTCGATACAGATGGATGGTCACGTAGTTCGATTCCGGGTCCCCAGACCCGAAAAATTCCTTGTATCCGGCTTCAGAGACTGCCTTGTCCCAGTCCCCGTCACCCGATATCGGGGACGGAATCCGCGTCCACTCCCCGTCCCGGTACAGAAGGTCCTGGTCGTCCGATCCATCTGCGCCCCCAGGGGCCGCTAACGCTTCAGTCATGGCGCCTATCGGACACCCCTGCCCCTGCCCTCCGCAAGGGCGGGCCGCGACCCACAGCAGTGTGACGCCACCACCCCCCCCGGCCCTGCCCGCCGCCACACCTGGTTTTCAGGAAGGACGTCATGAAGAGGTACTTGACGACTGCGGAAGTCGCCGAGCGCTACCGCACGTCGCCCGCAACCGTCCGCTACTGGCGCTACGCCGGAACCGGCCCGCAGTGCTTCATCAGGCGTGGTCGACATGTCCTGTACGACGCCCAAGCGCTCGACAAGTACGACGCTGAAGAGATCGGAGGCCGATGCGCAGCATGACCCGAGACGGCCACCAACCCCACCCGAAGGAATGCCACTTCACTGCCGACTCGGGTTGCTCATGGGGGAGAGGGACTGATGGCTGACGTGTATGACCGCTGGCACCTGTCCCGACCTCCAGCCGACGCCGAGCCGTGCGAGGCGCACAGCACCAAGACAGCGACCGTGTACCCGAGCGCAGACCATGGAGTCGGTAAGCGCTGGCAGGTGCGCTACCGGGATCTGTCCGGCAAGCAGTGCAAGGAGAACTTCGAGAAGAGGACTGCCGCGGACTCCCGGGCCGCCAAGGTGAAGGCTGAACTCGACGCTGGCACGTTCGTGAACCGGGAGCTTGGCAAGCAGAAGTTCAAGGCTGTCGCTGAGCGCTGGCAGGAGACGGCCGTACACCGTGAGCGGACCGAGACGAACGTCGAGCGGGCCCTACGGCTGCACATCTACCCGATGTTCGGCAACCGGCAGATCGGCAGCATCCAGCGGGCAGATGGTCAGAAGTGGATCAAAGATCGGTCCGCCGTCATCGCCCCGTCAACGTTCGCGACGCCCTGGAACGTCTGCACCAGCATCCTGAAGATGGCCCACCAGGAGGGCATCATCCCGAAGTACCCGTGGGAGGGCCTCAAGCCGCCCGAGGTGTTCTATCCGGAGATTCATCCGCTCGACCCGGAGGCGGTGAAGGCACTGATTGTCACGGCGTCCCCGCGATACCGCGCCCTGGTGCGGCAGGCGGCTTCCACTGGCCTCCGCCAGGGCGAGCTGTTCGGCCTAGAAGACGAGGAGCCGGCCACTACCGTCACGGTCAAGCAGCAGCTGATCGGCCCGGACAAGGGCGTGCCGTACCTGGGTGAGCCGAAGACTAAGCAGAGCTACAGAGCGGTTCCCCAGGGGCAGTCCGTTGTCGACGAGATCGAGCGGCACCGCAAGGAGTTCCCGCCCAAGGTCGTGTACATCGAGGACCGGACGAACCCGCGCAAGCCCGTGTGGCGCCATGCTCGGTTGCTGTACACGAGCGAGACGGGTGGGGCGATCCGGCGCGGAAGCTGGGCGAAGCTGTGGGCCCGCAACATCAAGCGGGCTAACGCCTACCTGGCGAAGTCCGGCAGCAAGGTACGCGTCCCCGAGGGCACTACGCTTCACGATCTGCGCCACTTCTACGCCTCGGTTCTGATCAAGAACGGGGCGACGCCGAAGCAGGTTCAGATGCGCCTCGGTCACGCTAAGCCATCGATCACGCTGAACGTCTACACGCATCTGTGGGAGGCGGAGGCCGATCGGACGGCCGACATGATGGAAGCCGTCTTGAGCGATGTGCCCTGAGAGTGCCCTGAGGGTATGAAAAATGGCTGGCTTCCCAGGTCAGGAGGCCAGCCATACACCCTGTGCGGGGGTGCCGCCCTCTCCTGCATCAGCTGCGGGGGCTGTCCAGTCGCGTCGCCGACCCGGGCAAAGGGCGCTTGGTGGCGGTCGGCGGGGCTGGATCGGTGGTGGACGGTCTGGCGCGGACGATGGCTTGGTCTCCTCGTGGACCGAACAGGTGCAGAATCTCCACGGTGCTCGTGTCCGCGGGGCCGAACCAGTGTGGCTCGGTGGTGTCGAACTCGGCCACTTCGCCGGGCCGCAGCGTGAAGTCCTGCGCCCCGAGGATGAGGCGCAGCCGACCGGCGAGGACGTAGAGCCATTCGTAGCCCTCGTGGGTGACCAGTTCGGGCCGGCGGGGTGCCAGCACCTGCTTGAAGACCTGCACTCGGCCCGGGTACTGCGTCAGGGGCACGAGGACGCTGCCGCGCCCCTTGTGCAGGGGCCGGAGGTGTACCCGAGGGTCACCGCTGGCCGGCGCCGCCACCAGCTGGTCGAGTGCGACGTGGTGCGCCCGTGCCAGCGGGATGAGCAGGTCCAGGGTCGGGCGCCGCCTGCCCGATTCCACCCGGGACAGCGTGCTGACGGAGATCCCGGTCGTGGTGGCGAGTGCCTCGAGGGTGAGTCCCCGGTCCCGGCGCAGCCTGCGCAGCCGGGGCCCGATGCCGTCGAGGATCTGCTCCAGTTCCGCGTCCCCGGATTCCGTGTTCATGGACCCAGTTTTGCAGTGTTCGCAAAACTGCTGGGCTGCGGCCGCGGCTCGGCCTGAGCCTTGCCGGGCACTGTTCCCGGACATCAGAGGTAGACGTGACCGCGACGACACACCCTGTTCAACCCATGCTCAGCGCGCGCAGACGCTGGACGGTACTGGCCGTCTGCTGCCTGAGCATGTTCCTGGTGGGCCTGGACACCACCATCGTCAACGTGGGCCTGCCGGCCATCGGCCGCGGCCTGGATGTCGACACGCGCGGTCTCGAATGGATCGTGGACGCCTACACCCTCGTCCTGGCCAGTCTCCTGATCTCCTCCGGCGCACTGGCGGATCGCTTCGGACGCCGCCGCGTGTTCCAGTGCGGGCTGGCCGTGTTCGGCGCGGCCTCACTGGTCTGCGCGCTCGCCCCGTCGGCTGGCGTACTCATCGCGGCCCGCGCCCTGCAGGGCGTCGGCGCCTCGATGCTCAGCCCCGTGGCGCTCGCGATCGTGGTCAACGCGATGCCCGACCCGAAGGAACGGGCGCAGGCGATCGGTATCTGGGCGTCGGTGTTCGGACTGAGCATGGCCGCCGGACCCGTCACGGGCGGCGCGCTGCTCGCCGGGCTCGACTGGCGGGCGCTGTTCTGGATCAACGCCCCCGTCATCGCGGCCGCTCTGCTGCTCAGTGCGGTGTTCGTGCCGGAGTCCCGGGCACCGCGGGCCCGGCGGCTCGACCTGCCCGGCCAGGTCCTGCTGACCATGGTCCTCGCCGTCGTGGTCGGCGTCCTGATCGAAGGGCCGCGCATCGGCTGGACGTCGCCTGCGGCGCTGGCGGGATACACAGGGGCTGCCGTGGCGACAGCCGGATTCGTGTGCGTCGAGTCCCGCCGCCGTGAGCCGCTCATGGATCTGCGGCTCTTCGGGCGCCCGGCCTTCAGCGGTGCCGTCGTGGGCGCGGTGGCGGTCTTCGTCGCCCTGAACATGACGCTGCTGCTGAACACCCTCTACCTGCAGCACACCCGGGAATGGACGCCGCTGGCCGCCGGCATGGCGACCTTGCCCCTGGCCGTCGGAGCGACCGTCTGCGCCCCCTGGTCCGGCCGCATGGTCGGCGCCACCGGACCGCGGCTGCCGCTGCTGCTGGCCGGCGGGTTCATCACGGTCGGCGCCCTCTGCCTGGTCCAGCTCACCCCGCACACGAGCGTGCTCCTGCTGTTGGCCGCATACTCGCTCATCGGCATCGGGTTCGGCTTCGCCAACGCCCCGATCACCAATACCGCCGTCAATGGACTGCCACCCGCCCGTGCCGGCGTAGCCGGGGCGATCACCTCCACCGCACGGCAACTCGGCGCCGCCCTCGGCATCGCTCTCGCCGGCGGCCTGGTCACGGCCACCAGCCCGACGGAGCTCGCACAGGCGTCCCGCCCGGGCTGGATCCTGGTCGCCACCTGCGGCGTACTGCTCTTCCTCGTCGCCCACACATCACGGCCCACGGAAGCCTCCACGGGCCCCGCCTCCCCACAAGCGCGGTGAGCCGTGTGACTCACCGCAACGCACCGTTGGCCGTTGAAGGGCGCCGCCGCCTCGTCGAGCGCTGCCGAACTCGCCCCTTGCTCATGTCGCGCACTGCGCCGCAACCGCTGGACGCCGAGCAAGGCTGCGGCCACTGACGCCGCGAGCGGCCCGCCGAGATGATGTGGCGGCGTTCAGGCGGGCGTCGGCGGCGTGCAGCGTCACCGCCGTCACAGAGGCCGCCCTTCCCGGAGGCACACGACGGTTCCGGAGTGGGCGGCGGTGTGGAGGGCGGTGAGCGTCGGGAGATGTGCCACTGGGCCCGTTCCCTTGACGTCGGCTCGGTGGTCGTAGCCGAGGAATCGAAGAGGCTGGTCGGCGACGATGCCGGTCTCCTCGTACAACTCCCGGCGTGCGGCTGTCGGCGGGTCCTCCCCGTGTTCCAGCATTCCGCCCGGCAGCCACCGGGTTCCGGCGCCCGGCCGGCCCTCGGCATAGCGGAGCAGCAGGATGCGGCCGTCGGGGTCCAGGAGCAGCACGCAGGACGCGACGACGGCCTGCGGGAGGGTTTTGATCCACTCCTCGCGCGGGAGCACTCGCTCCACGTCAGGCCTCCCGTACGGCGACGGTGCGGGCCGCGGCCTGCTTCAGGTGTTCGGTGAACACCGCCTCGGGGTCGGGGACGCCGAGGCGGTGCAGCGCCACCATCGACGTGATGATCACGTCGCAGACCTCCGCCGTGACGTCGTCCCAGGTGTGGCTCGCTCCCTTTCGCGGGTTCGTGCCCGTCGCTCCGATGACGGCCTGGGCGGCTTCGCCGAACTCCTCGCCGATCTTCAGCACTTGGAGCACGCGCCGCTGCGCTGCGGGCACGTGCGCTGTGGCCCCGTCGAGGAACGCGGCGAGCTCGGCCGTGGTCTGCCACGCGGTCCTGTCCACGGTGGTGTTCCTTTCTTCGGGTGGGTGAGGAAGGGGGAGTCCGTCCACCCGAAGGAACGTAACGCGGCGCAGATGGTCACCGGCAGGGCGTCAGCGGGGCGCGCGACGCCTGCGGACCGCGAGCAGTACCCCGCCCCCGGAGAGCAGGGCAGCCGCGCCACCCGCCGCGATGTACGGCGTGGTGTCGTCGCCCCCGGTCGCGGCCAGGTCCGGTGCCGTCCTGGCCCGTCGCCTCGTCGGACGTCGTGTCCTCCCCGGCACCGGCCCCGGCTTCCTGGTCCTCGGCCGGGACGAAGTCCGTGGGGGGCGCAGCCGATGCCGTCGTTGTCGCGGTCCAGGTGGGAGCCGTAATGCTCGTCGCCCTCAGCGATGTTGGAAGGTAGCTCTCCGTGTGGATCCTGCCCTTCCGGTCCCGTACCGCTCAGCCGACCAGCGGTGGGCGCTGGGCGTACTCGTCGTAACCGCCGGGCAGAGGCCGCGTGTCCAGGTAGAACCACTCGGCGTCCGGGCTGGGGGCCGGCGGCGGAAGTGGCGTCGGTGCCGCCGTCGGGACCGGTGCCGGCTCGGGCGGCACAGCAGCCGGCTTCGCCGGTCCCGGCATCAGCAGCTCCACCCGCAGGCCCAACCCCCGTTGCTGTGCCGTGAACTCCTCCACCTGGTTCCGGCACGCGTGGTCCAGGTGTGTCACGCCGGTCAGGTCCAGGCGGATGCGGGGCTTGCCCGAGGCGGCCGCGGACTCCAGGGCATCGATGACCTGGGGGAGGCGTAGGAAGGTCGCGTTGCCGGCCATGACGACCTTCGCGGTGTCGTCCTCGATGTGCTGGCGGATCACCGTCTGGGACATGCGCAGGGCGGCCAATACGATTCCGGCCGCCAGGCCGATGAGGACGCCCTCCAGCAGTGCCGTCGCCACGATGACCAGCGTGGTCGTCGTCATGACGACGAACTCGCCCCTGTCCTGGCGCCACATCTTCGGGAACTCCTCCGGCGCGAACAGCTTCCAGCCGCTGTGGACCAGAACGCCGGCCAGCACCGAGATCGGGATCAGGGCCAGGACCTGCGGCAGCAGAAGCGCGAAGGCCAGCAGCCACAGGCCGTGCAGGGTGCGGGAGATACGGGTCTTCGCGCCGGCCTGGACGTTCGCCGAGCTGCGGGCCACGACCGCCGTGATGGGCAGCGCACCCAGGATGCCCGCGATCGTGTTTCCGGCGCCCTGCGCGATGAGTTCGGTGTTGTAGCGGGTGCGGGGGCCGCTGTGCATACGGTCCACGGCGGCCGCGGTGAACAGGCTCTCCGCGGAGGCGATGACCGTGAAGGTGAGGATGGAGGTGATGACCGCGGTGTCCGCGAGGCCCGCGAACTGCTCGGCCCCGGGGACCTGCACGGACGCCAGCAGGTTGCCGACCTGGAGCGTCTTCACGTCCACGCCGGGCAGCGCGGCGACCGCGATGCCGATGCCCACCGCGACCAGCGCGGCCGGGATCCTCTTGACCGGGCCCGGCACCTTCTTCCACACGAAGCTCAGCACGATCGTGGCGACGCCGAGCAGCGTGGCGATCATCGCCTGGGGATCGGTCAGGATGTCGGCGAACAGGGCCGGGATACCCGCCATGTTGTCGATCGGGGTGCCGGGGGCCTTGGCGTCGGCCATCGGGTACGCCTGGCTGAACATCAGCGGCAGCCCGATGCCGGCCAGCATCCCCTGCACCACGGCCAGGGAGATCGCCTGGAACAGCCGGCCCAGGCGTACGACGCCGAGGACGATCTGCAGGATGCCCGAGAACAGGACGATCACGCCGAGCATCGCCAGGCCGTGCTCCAGCACCGTCTCCGCGACGAGCGCGGCGAGCCCGGCGGCCGGCCCGCTGACCTGGAGGGTGCTGCCCCGGACGGCGCCCACCACCAGCCCGCCGATCACCCCGGAGATGATCCCGAGCTCGGCGGGGACCCCGGACGCGACGGCCACACCGATGCACAGGGGCAGGGCGACCAGGAAGACGACCAGGGACGCGGTGATCTCGGTGGCGAGGTCGGGCTTCGCGCCCCCGGTCTTCGGCGACGTCGCACCCTGGGCCTTCGCTGACGTCGCACCCCCGGCCTTCGGTGACATCGCACCCCCGGCCTTCGCCGACTTCGCGGCCCCGGCCGTCTGCGCACCGCCCTTGGTACGCGTACGCCCGCGCGCATGCGCCCCGCTCATCCGCTATGCACCCGGAACCGGCCGTCGCCCTCCAGCTCGTGCACCTGCCCGGTGTCGACCTCGTAGTACCAGCCGTGCAACCGCAGCCGACCGGCGTCCAGCCGCTGCCGCACCACCGGGTAAGTCCGCAGTACGGCAAGCTGGTTGACGATGTTGCCCTGTGCCACGTCCGGCAGCGACGGGTCGTCGGAGGCGGTCGTGAGGACCGGTGCCAGTTCGGGGCGGGCGAGCTGCAGCCAGGCGTCCACGCCCGGCAGGGCGGTGAGGTCGTCGCCGGACTTCAGCGCGCCCATCGCACCGCAGTGTGAGTGACCGCACACGACGATGTCCTGAACCCCGAGCACCTCCAGTGCGTACTCGATGGTGGCGGCCTCCCCGGACGCGCCGGGGCTGCCGTACGGCGGCACGATATTGCCCGCGTTGCGCAGCTCGAATATCTCTCCGGGCCGTGCGCCGGTAATCAGGGCGGGGATGACCCGCGAGTCCGAGCAGGTAATGAAGAGTGCCTCGGGATATTGCCCCTCGGCCAGTTTCCGGTATTCACCGCTCTCGAAATCGACCCGCCGTTTGAACGAGCGGGCGCGGTCCAGCAATGCCTTCAACGAAAGCCTCCTCGGCTGGGAGTTCGGCCAGGTCATCACACCGTAGAGGGGGCCACACCAGACGAAGGTTAAGCGAAAGCCAGAGCCGGGCCAGGAATTGGACATTCTTTGTCGCGCGACCACGCAAGCGCTTGTTCCCTGTAGCGTGTCGACTTCAGGGCAGAGAATGTCAATTCGAGAGACAGGACCCATGGGCATACAAGTGCTGCTCATCGAGGACGACGAGACGATCGCCGAACCGCTCATCGAGGGGCTGGGGCATTTCGGGCTGACGGTGGATCACGTCACGACCGGCTCCGAGGGGCTGAGGAGGCCGTACGGCGATGTCGTCCTGCTCGACCTCGGGCTGCCGGACATGGACGGCATCGACGTCTGCCGCGGCATCCGGCAGGTCTCGGACGTGCCGGTCATCATCCTGAGTGCGCGGGGTGAGGAGGCCGACCGGGTGCTGGGGCTGGAGCTCGGGGCGGACGACTATCTGGCGAAGCCGTTCAGTGTGCGGGAGCTGGTGGCGCGGGTGCGTGCGGTCACCCGGCGGTCCCAGCGGACGGAGGTGGTGGCCGAGCCGGGGCGCACCGAGATGCCGGTCGAGCGCGGGCGTACGGAAGCGCTGGTGGAGCGGCTGCGCACGGAGGCGGCGGTCGTACCGGCGGGCGCCCCGTCATCCGCGCCCCCGCCGTACGAGCCGGCGCCGGCCGCGGCGTACGAGGAACCCGCACCCTCGCCCCCGTACGCACCCGGCCCCCTCGTCGTCGACCGCCGCACCCGCCAGGTCTGGGTCGGTGAGGTGCCCGTCACCCTCACCCCCAAGGAGTTCGAGCTGCTGGCGCTGCTGGCGGAGGATCCGGGCGCGGTCTACTCCCGGCAGCAGATCCTGGACCGGGTCTGGGATCCGCACTACGAGGGCCCGACCAAGACGCTGGACGTCCATGTCGCCTCGCTGCGGCGGAAGCTGGGCGACCCGGCGTGGATCCAGACGCTGCGCGGCGTCGGCTTCCGGCTGGCGGTGCAGACCGAGCCGGGCGGGCCGCAGGTGTCCTCGCCGTGACCCGCCGGCTGCTGCTGAGCTACCTCAGTCTCGCCGCGCTCGTGCTGCTCTGCCTGGAGATCCCGCTGGGCTTCGTCTACTCGCGCAGTGAGCGGGAGCGGGTGGTGAACGCGGCGAAGGACGAGGCGGAGTCGGTGTCCGCGTATGCCTCGTTGTCCCTGAGCACGGGGCGGGCCGAGCGTGACCTGCCGCGCCGGGTGATGCACTGCGCGGAGCGGATCGGCGGGAAGGTGGTGGTCGTGGACGCCTCGGGGGCCCTGCTCGCCGCCTCGCATCCGCTGGCCGCCGTCATGTCGGCCGACCTCGCCTCCCGGCCCGGAATCGCGGCCGCCCTGCACGGCAAGTCCACGGTGGACGTCCGTACCTCGACCATCGGCGGGGTCGAATACCTCTCGGTCGCCGCGCCGATCCGGCACAGCTCGGGACTCCAGGGCGCGGTGTGGCTGACGCTGCCGACCCGGGCGGTGCACGAACACGTCCATCGCGTCTGGCTGCTGCTCGCCCTCGGCGGGGCCGGGGTCCTGACCGCGGTCGCCGGGCTCGGGTTCGCCATCGCCCGCTGGACCGGGCGGCCCATCCGCGAACTGGAGCAGGCCACCGACGAGTTGGCGGACGGCGGTCTGCCCGCGCCGGTGACGATCACGAAGGGGCCGCCCGAAGTACGCCGTCTCGCCGCCGCGTTCAACCGCACGGCCGCCCGGCTCGCCCATCTTCTCGACGCCCAGCACGCGTTCGCGGGGGAGGCGTCCCATCAGCTCAAGACGCCGCTCGCGGCGCTGCGGCTGCGGCTGGAGAACCTGGAGCCCAGCGTCGCCGTACGGGGCCGGGGCAGTCTCGCCGCCGCGGTGACCGAGACGGACCGGCTCTCGCGGATGGTGGAGGGCCTGCTGGCGATGGCCCGCCTGGAGGAGAACGCCGCGACGCCGGGCCCGGTCGACGTGGGCGCGGTCTGTGCGGAACGGCACCGCACCTGGCAGCCGCTCTTCGCGAAACAGCGGGTCTCCCTCGTGCTCTTCGCCGGCAGCGTCGGCCCGGTGCTGGCGGTGCCGGGCGGGGTCGAGCAGATCGTGGACAACCTGCTGTCCAACGCCCTGCGCGCCTCGCCGCCCGGCTCCACCGTGACCATGGAGCTACGGCTGCATGTGCCGGCCCGCCGCGCCCTGCGTGACGCCCGGCCCGCCTGGGTCGACCTGCACATCACCGACGAGGGTCCCGGCATGACCCCGGAGCAGCGCGCCCGCGCCTTCGACCGCTTCTGGCGCGCGCCGGGCGCCCCCAAGGGCGGGACGGGGCTGGGCCTGTCGCTGGTCCAGCGGCTCGCGCACGCCAGCGGCGGCGAGGCGAGCCTGCATGCGGCGGCCGCGGGCGGGCTGGACGCGGTGATCCGGTTGCCGTCGGCTCAGGCGCCGGGCGAGGGGCACGGGCCGGGTCCGGACCGGGCCGGGCAGCGGAAGCGGGGGCTGCCGGCCCTGCGCGCGTGAGCGCAGGCGAGGGGGCGCACCCGGGCGGTGGCACTCCGGGGAGCGCGCGCGGGTAGCACTCACCTGAGCGCTCATGGGGAGCGCACAGCCAGAACCCAGGTACGCCGTCCGGCGGTCATACGCCGGCCACGACCCGTCCACCAAGCGGCCCTAGGTTCCATGCCGCCCCCCACGCACGACCCCGTCACCGACCGGTGGCGGGGCGGTACGGCACCTCTTGGAGTGAGAGTGGAACGTCGTCACCTCCTGCGTGCGGCCGTCCTCGGCGGCTCTGCCGCCGTGTTCGGCGGAACCCTGTCGCGTGGCGCCGCGTACGCCGCGCCCGCCCAGCCCGGCACCGGCCCCTACGGGCCGCTGGGCTCCCCCGACGCCAACGGCATCAGACTCCCCAGCGGTTTCACCAGCCGCGTCATCGCCCGCTCCGGCCAGCGGGTCTCCGGAACGTCGTACACCTGGCACAACGCCCCTGACGGCGGCGCCTGCTACGCGGACGGCACGGGCTGGATCTACGTCTCCAACTCGGAGATCAACCCTTCCGGCGGCGCGAGCGCGGTGAAGTTCTCGTCGGCGGGTGCGATCACGGGCGCGTACCGGATCCTGTCCAACACCCGCCAGAACTGCGCCGGTGGCAAGACGCCGTGGAACACCTGGCTGTCCTGTGAGGAGGTGTCCCTCGGCTACGTCTACGAGACCGACCCCTGGGGCACGAACGCGGCGATCCGCCGGGACGCGATGGGCCGCTTCAAGCACGAGGCGGCCGCCGCCGACCCGGTGCGCAAGGTCATCTACCTGACCGAGGACGAGACGGACGGCCGCTTCTACCGCTTCGTACCGACGACCTGGGGCAACCTGTCCTCCGGCACCCTCCAGGTCATGGTCGCTGGCAGCGCCACGAGCGGCTCCTTCAGCTGGGCGAACGTGCCCGACCCGGACGGCTCCCCGACGACCACCCGCACCCAGGTCTCCGGCTCGAAGTCCTTCAACGGCGGCGAGGGCTGCCACTACGCCAACGACACGGTGTGGTTCACGACCAAGGGGGACAACCGCGTCTGGCAGCTCAACCTCACGTCGAACACCTACGAGCTGGCGTACGACGACTCCCTCGTCAACGGCACGGCCCCCCTCACCGGCGTCGACAACATCACCGGCTCCTCCTCCGGCGACCTCTTCGTCGCCGAGGACGGCGGCAACATGGAGATCTGCCTGATCACCCCGGACGACGTCGTCGCGTCGTTCCTGCGGATCGACGGCCAGTCGGGCTCGGAGATCACCGGGCCGGCGTTCTCGCCGGACGGGAGGCGGCTGTACTTCTCGAGCCAGCGGGGGACGACGGGGAGCTCGTCGGGCGGGATCACGTATGAGGTGACGGGCCCCTTCCGCTCGTAACGGTCACGAAACAGACACATCTCCTCCACATCCGGTCACTGAGCCTTACGGTCATCCCCTCACGCACCACCAGTGGGGGGATGACATGACCAATCCGTACACCGCACCACCCATGCCGCAACCGCCCTTCCGGCCGGCCCCCGCATGGGCGCGCAAGCGCTACGTACTCCCCGCGCTCGGGCTGGCCTTCTTCCTGGGCATCGGCGCGGGCCCCTCCGGCGAGGACTCCAAGACCTCCGACGCGAAGCCGGCGGCGGCCTCACCGCGGCCCACCGTCACCGTCACGGCCACCATGACGGCCCCCGCGGAGGAACCCGCACCGGCGCCGACGGTGACCGCCACGAAGACGGTCAAGGTCACCAGAACGGTCACGGCCACTCCCGCAGCCGGCGGCGACGCCGCCTCCGACGAGGACACCGGCTCCTCCGGCGGCGACGTCTACTACGCCAACTGCAGCGAGGCCCGCGCCGCCGGGGCCGCCCCCGTCCACCGGGGCGAGCCCGGCTACGCCTCCCACCTCGATCGTGACAACGACGGGGTGGGCTGCGACAGCTGAGGACGGGCTGCGCAGGTTGCCGCAGGACTGTGGGAGGCTCGACCGACGGGGGCATCTGGATCCGCCACCAAAAGGAGCCCGTCATGTCCGGCTGGACCGTGCACGACATCCCCGACCAGAGCGGACGCGTCGCCGTCGTCACCGGAGCCAACAGCGGGCTCGGGTACGTCACGGCGCGGGAGCTGGCGCGCACCGGTGCGCGGGTGGTGCTCGCGTGCCGGAGTGAGGCGCGGGGTGCGGCGGCCGTCGAGCGGCTGGGCTCCGAAGTGCCGGAGGCGCGGGTCGAGTTGAGGCGGCTGGACCTCGGCGACCTCGGCTCGGTGAGGGAGTTCGCCGCGGGGTTGCCGTACGAGCGTCTCGACCTGCTCGTGAACAACGCCGGGGTGATGGCGTTGCCGTACGGCACGACGGTGGACGGCTTCGAGACGCAGTTCGGCGTCAACCACCTCGGGCACTTCGCGCTCACCGGTCTGCTGCTGCCCGCGCTGCTCGGGACGCCGGGCGCGCGGGTGGTGACCGTGTCCAGTCCGATGCACGCGGTGGCCAACATCGACATCGGTGACCTGAACAGTGAGCGGCGGTACCGGCGTTGGATCGCCTACGTCCGGTCCAAGACCGCCAACCTGCTCTTCACGCACGAGCTCGCACGCAGGCTGGCGGCCCGGGGCCCGGAGGTGGTGGCCGCCGCGGCGCACCCCGGGTACGCGGACACCAACCTGCAGACCGCGGGGCCACGCATGTCGGGTCGCCGGGCCGGTGAGTGGTTCATGCGGGTCGGCAACCGTGTCTTCGCCCAGTCCGCCGAGGCGGGCGCCCTGCCCATCCTGTACGCCGCCACCGCCCCCGACGTCCGCCCCGACTCCTTCACCGGCCCGTCCTTCGCCGGCTGGCGTGGCTCACCCGCACCGTCCTGGCGGGCGCCGTGGACCCTCGACGACCGGGCGAGCGAACGCCTTTGGGAGGAGTCGGAGCGGCTGACCGGGGTGACGTACGACGTCCTCGAGGCGTGAGGGCGGATGTGGGCTCAGGCCGTCGCCCCGCTGTCCACGACCAGGTCGGTGCCCACCACCGACGTGGCGTCGTCCGAGGCCAGGTAGAGAACCGCCGCGGCCACCTCCTGCGTGGTCGAGATGCGGCCCAGGGGCAGGGTGGCGCGGGCGCGTTCGGCGCGGTCCGCGTCCTGCTCGCCGGGGCGCAGGGACATCGGTGTGTCCACGGCGCCGGGGCTGACGGCGTTGATGCGGATGCCGTCGCGGATGTGGTCGAGGGCGGCGCCCCGGGTGAGGACGGAGACGGCGGCCTTGGTGGCGGCGTAGGCGGCGGCGCCGGGGTGGCGGGCGTGCACACCGAAGGTGGAGGCGATGTTGACGATCGCGCCGCCGGACGGCTGGGTGCGCATCTGCCGGATCTCGGCCTGGAGGGCCAGGAACACGCCCGTGACGTTGATGGCGAGCTGGGTGTGCCAGTCCTCCTCGGGGAGGTCGGCCAGCGGCGCGCCGCCGTGGAAAACGCCCGCGTTGTTCACCGCCACGTCCAGGGAGCCGAAGTGGTCGACCGCCGCGTCCACGGCCGCCCGGACGTCGGCCGCCGCGGAGACGTCCGCCGTGACCGCCAGTGCCTTTCCCGCTGCCTCCTCGATCAGTGTCACCGTCTCGTCCAGTGCCTCCCGCCTGCGGCCGACCGCGACGACGTTCGCGCCCTCGGCGGCGAGCGCGAGCGCGATGGTCCGGCCGATGCCGGAGCCGGCGCCGGTGACGAGGGCGGTCCTGTCGGTGAAGCGGGTGCCTGTGGTGGCGGTGGTCATGATCTCCCCTTTTCTTGACCGATCGATTCATTATGAAGGCATGAAAAACGCCCCTCGAAACGAAGGGCGTTTCAGTCGAGCAACGCCAGTGCCTGCTCCGCCGCGTCCCGGACCCGGGCCGGGTCCTGCGACGCCTTGCCCACGACCCTGAGGCCCTGCAGCAGCACCAGGAGCATGCGGGCGAGGGTGAGCGGGTCGCGGTCGGCGGGCAGTTCCCCCTGGGCCTGGGCGCGGACCAGCGCCGAGTGCAGCACCGTCTCCAGCTGGTCCCAGTTGCGCTCCACCTGCCGCGCGGCCGCCGGGTCGTGCGGGGCGAGTTCCGCCGCCGTGTTGGTGACCAGGCAGCCGTTCAGGCGCAGTTGAGCGTCGGCAGCCTCGGTGGCGTACCGCCTGACGACGGATCGTACGGCCGGCAGCGCGGGCCCCGGCTGGGACAGCTCCCGCACGATCGGCGGGAGCCCGGCCCGGTCATAGCGCTCCAGCGCCTTCAGGTACAGCTCGTGCTTGTTGCCGAAGGTCGCGTAGAGGCTCGCCCGTCCGATGCCGAGGTGCTCGACGAGGTCGGACATCGACGTCGCCTCGTAGCCGCGCCGCCAGAACAGCTCAAGGGCTGCCTGGAGCGCGGCGTCCGGATCGAACTCCTTGGTCCTGGCCACGATGAGCAGCCTAGGTTTTTCTGGAACGATCAGTCAAGCTGAGAGGTCAGGTCGTACGGATGTCGTACGTCGCGATCCGCACCGTCTCGTCGTCCAGGCACTGCCCGGTCTCCAGGTCGAACCGCTGCTTCAGCAGGGGCGAGGCCACGAACGGGCGGCCCTGGTGCGTGCCGGTCAGGCCGCGGGAGAGGACCGCCGCCCCGCCGAACGGGTCACGGTTGTCGATGGCGTACAGCTGTCCGGCGCGGTCGCGGAACAGGGCCACCTGGTTGCCGTTCGGCAGCAGGGCCGCCACACCGCGGCCGGGGAGCAGCCGGGTCAGGTCGCAGACCGTCAACCAGTCCTCGTCCAGGCGTACTTGGACCTTCAGGTCGGTTGTCTCGGGTGCCAGGGTCATCGCTGGGCGCTTCCTTCCAGGGGACGGTGGCCGATGGTCAGCAGCGGCAGGTCGGGCTTGATCTGGTCGCGCTCGGGGACGAAGCCGACGACCGGGTCGGGGGTGTCGGGGGCGTTGATGAAGGAGACGAAGCGGGCCAGCTTCTCGGGGTCGTTGATGGTCTCCGACCACTCGTCGCGGTAGTTCGCGACATGGGCCGCCATCAGGGACTCCAGCTCCTCGCAGATGCCGAGGGAGTCCTCGACGACCACCTCGCGCACGTGGTCCAGGCCGCCGGGGATCCGCTCCAGCCAGGTCGACGTGCGCTCCAGGCGGTCCGCCGTCCGGATGTAGAACATCAGGAAGCGGTCGATCAGGCGGATCAGCTCGGCGTCGGACAGGTCCTGCGCCAGCAGGTCCGCGTGGCGCGGGGTCGCGCCGCCGTTGCCGGCGACGTACAGGTTCCAGCCGTTGGCGGTGGCGATGACGCCGAAGTCCTTCGACTGGGCCTCCGCGCACTCGCGCTGGCAGCCGGAGACGGCCGACTTCAGCTTGTGCGGGGAGCGCAGACCCCGGTAGCGCAGCTCCAGGTCGATCGCCATGCGGACGGAGTCCTGGACGCCGTAGCGGCACCAGGTCGAGCCCACGCAGGACTTCACCGTGCGCAGCGCCTTGCCGTAGGCGTGCCCGGACTCGAAGCCGGCGTCCACCAACCGGGCCCAGATCAGGGGGAGTTGTTCGACGCGCGCACCGAAGAGGTCGATGCGCTGGCCGCCCGTGATCTTCGTGTAGAGGCCGAAGTCGCGGGCGACCTCGCCGATCACGATGAGCTTCTCGGGGGTGATCTCGCCGCCGGGGATGCGCGGCACGATCGAGTACGAGCCGTTCTTCTGGATGTTGGCGAGGAAGTGGTCGTTGGAGTCCTGAAGGGCCGCCTGCTCACCGTCCAGGACGTAGCCGCTCGCGCCGATCGTCGGGGCGAGGGAGGCGATGATCGAGCCGACCGCCGGCTTGCAGATCTCGCAGCCGTCGGTGCCGCGGGCGTTCTCCCGGCCGTAGCGGTCGAGCAGGTCCTGGTAGGTGTTGATGCGCAGGGCGAGGACGATCTCGTACAGCTCCTCGCGGGTCTGCGAGAAGCAGCCGCACAGGCCCTTGTCGACCTCGACGCCGGACGCCTCCAGCTCGGCGTTGACCAGCTGGCCGAGGACCTTGACGCAGCTGCCGCAGGTCGTACCGGCCTTGGTGCACTTCTTCACCTCGGGCACGGTGGTGCACTGGTGGTCGGTGACCGCGCCGCGGATCGTGCCCTTGGTGACGTTGTTGCAGGAGCAGATGATCGCGTCGTCGGGCAGCGCGGTCGGGCCGAGCTGCGCGGACTCCCCGGCGCCGGCCGGCAGCACCAGCGACTCGGGCGAGACCGGCGGGACGGAGCCGGTGAACGCCTTCAGCGTGCCGTACGCCTCCGCATCGCCGACCAGGATGCCGCCGAGCAGCGTGCCGTCGCGGCCGATGACCAGCTTCTTGTACAGGCCCGCGCGGGAGTCGGAGTAGACGACGTCCAGGCAGTCCTCGGTGGTGCCGTGCGCGTCACCGAAGGACGCCACGTCCACGCCGAGCAGCTTCAGCTTGGTGGACAGGTCGGCGCCGGTGAACTCCGCCTCGTCCTCAGCGATCGTCGCGGCGGCCGTTTCGGCCTGCTCGTAACCGGGGGCGACCAGGCCGTACACCCGGCCGTCGGAGGCCAGCGCGCACTCGCCGATCGCGAACACGTGCGGGTCGGAGACCGTACGGCACTGCTCGTCGACCGTGATGCCGCCGCGCTCGCCGACCGTCAGGCCGCAGTCGCGGGCCAGCTGGTCGCGGGGGCGGACACCGGCGGAGAAGATCACCATGTCGGTGGCCAGCTCGGAACCGTCGGACAGCTTCATACCGGTGACGACACCGTCGGCGTCCGTCACGATCTCCTGCGTGCCCACCCCGGTGTGGACCGTCAGGCCCATGTCCTCGATCGTGCGCAGCAGCGCGGCGCCGCCGCCCTCGTCGACCTGCACCGGCATCAGGCGCGGCGCGAACTCCACGATGTGCGACTCGACGCCCAGGCCCTTCAGGGCACCCGCGGCTTCGAGGCCGAGCAGACCACCGCCGACGACGGCACCCGTCGTGGCCTTCGTCTTCGCGTACTCCTCGATCGCGAGCAGGTCCTCGATCGTGCGGTAGACGAAACAGCCGGTGGCGTCCTTGTTCGGGACCGGCGGCACGAACGGGTAGGAGCCGGTGGCGAGGACGAGGGTGTCGTACTCGAAGACCTCGCCGGACCTGGCGGTGACCTTCTTCGCCTCGCGGTCGACGGAGACCGCCGGGTCGCCGACGTACAGCTCGATGCCGTGGTCCTTGATGAACTCCATGTCGGTCATCGACAGGTCCTCGGGCGTCTTGCCCGAGAAGTACGAGGTGAGCGCCACGCGGTCGTACGCCGGACGCGGCTCCTCACAGAGCACGACCACGCGGTGCGTGGCGGTCAGGCCGCGCGCGGCGAGCGCTTCGAGGAAGCGCTGGCCGACCATGCCATGGCCGACGAGCACGATCGTGGGGGTGTCCGTGGACATCAGGAGCCTCCATCGTTGGTGAGCAGGTGGAGCAGAGGGCCGTCGTCGGGGAGCGGCTCTGCTCCCTCCCAGGCGCGGGCGAGCGCGCCGACCGTGCCGAGTTCGCCGACGAGAACCCCGCCGACCAGGCGGTCGTCGCGGACGACGACCTTGCGGTAGGTGCCGCGGGTGGCGTCGGCGAGCTGCACGACGTCGTCGCCGGGCCGGGCCTCCGTCTCGCCGAACGCGGCGAGGTCGAAGGAACCGAGGGGCGAGTCCGGCCCGGTGAGGGTGAGCCGGGTCAGGGAACGGGTGCCGGTGTAGCGGGCGCCCGTGTTCCCGGCCAGCAGTTCGGCCAGCGCATCGGCCTGTTCGAGCGCCGGAGCGGCCAGCCCGTACACCGTGCCGTCGTGCTGGGCGCAGTCGCCGATGGCCCGGATGCGCGGGTCGGACGTACGGAGCTCGTCGTCGACGACGATCCCCTTGCGCACGTCGAGACCGGCCGCCTGCGCGAGGCCCGCACGCGGGTGGACCCCGCAGGCCAGGACGACGAGGTCGGCGTCGAGGGCGTATCCGTCGGCCATCTCCACCGAGCGGACCGCCCCGCCGACGCAGCGCACGTCGCGTACCCGGCACTCGGTGTGGATCTCGACGCCGAGATCCGTGAGGTGACGCTTGACCAGTTTCGAGGCGGCCGGGTCGAGCTGGCGCTCCATCAGCCGCTCGGACTGCTGGGCGAGCACGACCTGCGCGCCGCGCAGTGCGAGCGCGCGGGCCGCGGAGACCCCGAGGAGCCCGCCGCCGATCACGACAGCCCGCACTCCCGGCCGTACCGCCTTGGACAGGCCCAGGCAGTCGTCCATCGTCCGGAAGGCGTGGACGCCCTCCGGCAGCACATGGTCGGGCGTGAACAGGCCGCGCAGCGGTGGGAGCACCGGGTTGGAGCCGGTGGCCAGGACGAGGGTGTCGTATGCGATCTCCGTGCCGTCCGCGAGATGTACGGCTCGCATCTCGCGGTCGATGCCGGTGACCCGGCCACGCGTCAGCTCCGCGGGCGCCGGGAGGGCGATCACATCGGGGCTGTAGCGGCCGGCCAGCACCTCGGCGAGCAGCACCCGGTTGTACGGGCGGTGCTCCTCGTCGCCGACGAGCGTCACGGGCGTGCCGAGCTCGCCGAGCCGCCGGGCGAGTCGGACGCCCGCGAGGCCGGCGCCGATCACCACCACACGCGTATTCGAGGTCATGCCTAGGAGCGTGCGGGGTGGGTGTTACCCGACCGCATCACATCTGTTTCCCGCGAGGAACGCTGCCCTCAGCAGGGGGCGGGGGTCGGTGTGAGGGTTCGGAGGGGGCAGCGGGGGCGGGCTGTGAGGTCGGTGCGGCAGGGCCGGGGCGGAGCGGCCCGACCTCGGGTTTCGTGCAGCCACCATCGTCTACGACCGGGGGTGACGGGCGGTGATCACAGTGTTGCTGTGACCTGCGCAACTCGGTATGAGCCGCACAGCCCGCCCCGATCACGATGTCAGTGCCGCCGGGCACCTGGGCGGCGCGGCAGCAGGGCCTGCTCCCGCCGCAGATCGAGCAGCTCGACCGCGCCCGTGGTGTCCTCGTCCCCGTGCCCCTCGGCGAGCCACCGCTCCAAAAGGGCCATGTACGGCGTCAGCAGCTCCGCGCTCACCCCCTGCTCCTTGGCCGTGTCCAGCAGCGTGGCGTTGCCCGCGACCTGCATCGCGAGGTTGGAGACGACGTCCTTGCCGTGGTCGCCGCTCTGCAACTGCTCGGCGGCCTTGTGCGCGGCCGGTGCCATCGCGCCGAGCCACGACACCAGCAGCGGCGCGAAGTCCTTCGGGGCGATGTCCTCCCGGCGGATCAGCGCGAAGGCGTGCAGGACGCCCGCGAACATGCCGCTCATCGCGCTCAGCAACGCCACGTCGTGCAGCGCCGCGAAGCCCGGGTCCGCGCCCACATACCGGGTGCCGGCCGGGACGGCGAGGGTGTCGCCGTGCTCCTCGAAGAGGCCGGGCGAGCCGCTGTAGAAGACGTACGCCCCCGACTCCGCGACCCCGATCATCGGCGGTACGGCCATGATCCCGCCGTCCAGGAAACGGGCGCCCCGCGCTTCGGCCCAGGCGGCGCGGGCGCGGCCCTGGGCGGGCGTGCCGGTGGTGAGGTTCACCAGGTCGCGGCCGGTCAGGTCGGCGCCTTCGAGGGCCTCGCCGACGGAGGCGTCGTCGAGCAGACAGACGACGACCAGCCGGCTCGCGGCCACCGCCTCGGCGGCGCTCGCGGCGAGGGCCGCGCCCTCGGCGGCCAGGGGCTCGGCCCGAACCGGGGTGCGGTTCCAGACGGTGACCGGGTGCCCGGCGGCGAGCCAGGCGCGGGCCAGGGCGGTGCCCATGGCGCCGGTGCCGAGGAGGGTGAGGGGAGTTCGAGGGGCAACGGGGTTGTCAGTCATGGCGTTTAGGCTCGTCGTAGCCGAACTGCCCGCTCAAGTACGTACTTACGAGTGGGTGGTTACCACGGGGGAAGTGTCCAGGCACGGGAGGGGACGGCATGGCGATCGGGCGGCGGCCGGGGGCCTACGTCTGCGGGATCGACGCGGCGATGGACGTGATCGGCGGCAAGTGGAAGGTGCTCATCCTCTGGGCGCTGAACGAGCGGCCGTGCCGCTTCGGCGAGCTGCGGCGCGAGCTCCCCGGCGTGACGGAGAAGGTGCTCGCGGCGCAGCTGCGCGAGCTGGAGGCCGACGGGATCGTCCACCGGGAGGCGTACGACGAGGTGCCGCCGCGGGTGGAGTACTCGCTGACACCGCGCGGCACCTCCCTCAACGAGGCCCTGGCTGCCCTCGGGGCATGGGGCCGGGTGAACATCCTGGGCGGCGCCGAGGAGTCGCACGGGTCCGGGGAGTCGCACGGGTCCGGGGAGCCGGGTTCAGCGGCTGCCCGTGAGGTGCGCGAAGACGACGACGTTGCCCTGATACCCGGTCGTCCGTGAGTAGCCGCCGCCGCAGGTGATCACCCGCAGCTCGGGGCGCGGCGCCGGGCCGTACACCTTCTCGTCGGGGAAGGCCTTCGCGTCGTACACCTCGACGGCGTCGACCGAGAAGAGCGCCCTGCCGCCGTCCCGCCGGTCCACCTCGATCGTGCTGCCCTTCTTCAGGGCGCCGAGGCGGTAGAAGACGGCGGGCCCGTCGGCGTTGTCGACATGCCCGGCGACGATCGCGGTGCCCGTCTCACCGGGCGTCGTGCCGGCCTCGTACCAGCCGGCGAGGTTCTTCCGCTCGGCGGGCGGGACGTCGAGGCTGCCCGTCCTCGTCAGGCCCAGGCCCATGAGGGGCGCGTCGACGCGGATCGAGGGGATGCGGATGCGGTCGGGCGGGGAGGGCGGGAGCGCGGCGGCGGGGGAGCGCCGGGAGCGGGGGGCGGCGTGCGGAACACCGCTCGACTCCTGCGCGGCCGACGGCTGCGGCGGGGCGTGGGTCTCGGCGCCGTTGCTCAGCAGCCAGGCGCCGGAGCACAGGGCGAGGACGGTGACGGCGGCTATGACGCCGTTGCCGACGCCGCGGGGACTGCGCACGGGAGCCTCCTGGACTCTCCTCGGCCGCCCGATCCCCCTCCGGGCCGCGAGGGGCGTCGGACCCGGAGGGGGAGGGGACGTGCGGTACCGGTGGACGGACAGCGGAGGGTGTCCGTCAGATCCCGTCGCCTCTCGCCCGGCGATGCAGGAGCCAGGTACCGCCCGCGGCGGCGACGGCGAGAGCCGCCACGCCGGCCGCGGTCTGCACGGGATCGGTGCCAAGAGCGCCGCCGACCCCCGTCTTCACACTTCCTCTCGGATGCACCTGTTCGCGCGGGGCGGTCAGCGTGACCACGAGGTCCCCGCTCACCCGCCGGCCGCCCTCGGCACAGGTCGCGACGATCTCGTACGTCCCCGGCTGCGCGCTCGGCGGCACCCGGAACCGCCCGACCGCGGCCCGCTCGCCGCTGTCCGGCGCGAGCGGGAACTCGCCGGCACCGACGGCGCTGGCGTCGCCCGCCGCCGTACCGCCGTCCCGGCAGGCGGCTGTCCTCACCGTCACGTCCCCACCCGGCACGACCGAGGACGGGGACACCTCCAGGTCACCACCACCGTCGCCGCCGTACGCGGGCGTGACGACGAGACCGGCGGCACCGACGGCCAGCGCGGTCCCGGTCAGCAGACGGGCGGTACGTCGCATCGATGCTCCTCCGCACTCCACGGGGCCACGGCCCGCGACACCCCCATGTGTCGCCGCCTCGGTCGTGCCCCTGCCCTTCCGAGGTAAGTGGCAGAGGGGCTGGGGCGCTTCCCGAGAGAGCGTCGAAAATGGGGTGAATGGGTGTCGGGAGGGCGGGGCGCGGTCGTTGGTGTGATGGTGTTTCAGCAGGTCATTGCCGTGCCCGGGGTGGGTCGTGGAAGAGAACCCGATGGGCGGAGGAGCGGGGGTGTGAACGGGTGACCGCCAGAGCGAGCTTCAGCCGTGGGCCGCGGCCTACGCGCTCTCTCAGGTGGCGTGGAGGACTCGGAAGCTGTCGGGTCGTGCCGGATCCCGATCCACGACCTGGACGGGCGTCCCCGCCCATTGCCACACGCTGATGCCGGGCGTGCGGGAGAACCGGATCTGTCCTCGGGTGCCTTCGACGGCGACGCGCGGCCAGGCGTCGGCAGTGCGCGCCCGGTCCGGGCCGTGGGAACGCAGCATGTCGGCGAGGACCGCGACCGTGTCGTAGCCCTCGAACGCGACGAACGAGGGCGCTTCGGCCAGCCGCTCACCAAGGGCCGCCTCGACCCGTACACCGAGTGGGCTGAGACGCTCGGGCAGGTAGCGCAGGAACGGAACCGCGGCACCGTCGTCGCCCAGCGACGTCGACCATTCCGCGAACTCCGGTTGCCCGGCCGGAGCACCGATCATGATCTCGGCGAGGCGCTCGTGGCGGCGGACGGACCTGACGATCGACACGGCCGGCTCCGGGAGGCCGACCAGCAGAAGGAGGGCCGTCGCGCCGTTGTCGACGAGTGCGTCGCACACGGCCGCGGGCGTGAGTGAGCGCGCATCGAGTTCGATCACGATGCCGCCGCGTGGAGCGAGGTGCTCCCGAAGGATGCGGACCCCTGACGCCCAGTACACGCTCGGTTCGGTCGCCACGGCGATGCGGCTGTGGCCCGCACCGAGGAGCAGGTCCGCGTAGATCCGCCAGCCGTGCGACTGCGGCGGGGAAAGACGCGCGACCCAGTCCGTCGGCTCCTCGGTGAGCGCGTCGAGAACCGCCGACGAGCAGAGGAACGGCACGCCGAGCGCGTCGGCCCTGGTGGCAGCGGCGCGGGCGACGACGCTGTGATACTCCCCGGCCAGGGCGGCCACGCCCAGACGGGCCAGTTCGTCCACGGCCGCCGCTGCCTTGTGTGGATCGGCGGCAGTGTCCCGGACGACCAGCTCGAGCGGCCTTCCGCCGATCCCGCCGCCGTCGTTGACTTCGCCGACGGCCAGCTCGAGGCCGGCGAGCAGGTGCCGGCCCGCCTGGACCCAGCCGGGCCGGGTCAGCGGAGCGAGAGCACCGATCTTGATGGCTGATTCGTCCGTCATCGCCCGCCGCCTTCACACTCCGCCAGCACTTCACCCACAGCCCGCTGTCCCACTCCCGCCGGCACCGGCGGGCGGTCGCGTGGCAGCCGGTCGGGCGGCAGCGGAGCGTATCCGGATCATTGATGCCGCCGCCACCGCTTTTTGCAGTGCTGACACATGGTCAGGAGCCGCAGTCCCGGCCGGCGTCGCACTGCCAGCCGGAGAAGCCGCCTTCACGGGGATGGTCGATCTCGTGGTCGAACCGGAGGAACCCCCAGGCCACCCACGCGATGAAGGCGATGCACAGGGCGAGCCCGGTCCACAGCGTCAGCTTCTTCAACCCCGAAGGTCCTCACCCTGCACGGCGTACATCACCTGCGAAGCATCCCATTCCACGAAGTCGCCGATCGCGCGCATACCGATGGCCTCGAGCAGCCGGCGTGAGCGGCTGTTGGCCTCCTGGGTGACCGCGATGACGGAGGGGTCGTCCGAGGGGACGTGCTCGAAGGCCCAGCCGACCGCGGCCGTCACCGCCTCACGGGCGTACCCCTGGCCCCAGTACTCCGGCAGGAAGGAGTAGGACACCTCCCGTCGGCCGTCGTGGCGGGACTTCGGCTCGATGAACACGGAGCCGAGCGTGACTGGGTCCTGCCGCGTGACCACGGTGAACAGATGGCGGCGGTCGGCGAAGTGCTGCCGGTACACGGCGAGTTGATCCTCGGCGACGGGCCCGCCCAGGAAACGACGGACATCGGCGTCGGTCCACAGCCGGGTGAAGGCGGACACGTCGGCGGGTTCGGCGGGACGCAGCGTCAGCCGGGCGGTCTGGATGGCGCACGGCCAGGACCCCGTGGCGGCCGGCGAAGACAGGAGAGTGGTCACCGCATCAGCCAACCAGAACTGCAACACGGAGGCGGGGGACCGGCATGACCGGTCCCCCGCCTCCGGTCCTCAGCCGACGTTGACCGCGCTCCAGGCCGCCGCCACCGCGTTGTACTCCGCGCTGCCGGCTCCGTACAGGTCCTTCGCCGCGTTCAGCGTGGCCGTACGGGCGCCCGCGTAGTTCGTCGAGGACGTCATGTAGACCGTCAGCGCGCGGTACCAGATCTTGCCGAGCTTGTCCCGGCCGATCCCGGTGACCGAAGAGCCGTTGCACGTGGGGGAGTTGTAGCTGACCCCGTTCACGGTCTTCGCGCCGCTGCCCTCGGCGAGGAGGTAGGCGAAGTGGTTGGCCACGCCGGACGAGTAGTGGACGTCGAGCGTCCCGGTCGTCGCGCTCCAGCAGTCGGCCGAGTTGCCGTCCTTCGACGGCTTGTCCATGAAGCGCAGGGCCTCCTGCCCGAAGCCCGACCGGACGATCTTCTCACCGATCAGGTAGTCGCCCGGGTCCGAGGCGTTGGCCGCGTGGAACTCCACCAGCGTGCCGAAGATGTCCGACGTCGCCTCGTTCAGCCCGCCGGACTCGCCCGAGTACGTCAGCGCCGCGGTCTTCGACGTCACGCCGTGCGTCATCTCGTGGCCGGCCACGTCCAGCGACACCAGCGGCCCGAGCTGGGTGCCGTCACCGTCGCCGTACGTCATGCAGAAGCAACTGTCGTCCCAGAAGGCGTTGTTGTACTTGTTCCCGTAGTGCACGCGGTTGAAGGAGCCCTTGCCGTCGCCCGCGATGCCCTTGCGGCCGTGGACGTCCTCGTAGTAGTCCCACGTCACGTCCGTGCCGTACTGGGCGTCCACCGCGACCGTCGAGCGGTCGGCCGTCGTGCCCGTGCCCCAGTGGTTGTCGGCGTCCGTGAACACCGTCGCCGGGGCGCGGTTGAGGCACACGGTCAGGACGCACAGGTCCGTCTTGTTCGCGGCGTCACCGGTGTACGTGCCGCCGCGCGTCGGGTCCTTCAACTGGTACGCCGACCCGGACGCCGTCGTCTCCAACGGCACCGTGCCGCCGTACAGCGACTTCCCGTCGCCCGACGCCGTCTCGATGCTGTCCCACGCGTCGATCTGCTTCCCGGTGCGGGCGTCGGTCAGCACCGTGCGGGCGACCGGGTTGCCGAGGGAGTCCTGGGCGACGGCATTGGTCCGCCACGCCAGCTTCGGGGTGCCGTGCAGGGCGTCGACGACCAGCTCGGGCCTGGCCGTCAGCCGCTTCAGCGTCTCGCCGAGGTTCACAGCACGCAACGCGTTCGCCGCGAGGTCGGCGGCCTTCGGGGCGGAGACCTGCGGGGTGATGCTCGACAGGGAGAGCGCGCCCTTGGTGGCGCGGGAGGCGCCGCGGTACGTGCCGTCCTTGGCCAGGTGGACGACGAAGTCGCCGCCGAGGACAGGGAGTTGGCGGTACGTCCGGTCGTAGCGGACGTGCTGCGAGCCGTCGGCGTCGATGACGACGTCCCGTACGGAGGTGTCCTGCGCGGCGGTCAGCCCCAGGGCCGCGGCACGCTCCAGCAGGACCGACGCCGCGTTCTCGAGCGCGCTCGCCCTGGTCGGCCTGTCGTCCGCGCCGGCGGCGGGGGAGAGCGCGCCGGCCAGCAGGGCCGTGGTGGCGGCGGCCACCCCGGCGGTGGCGAGACGGGAACCTCGGACATGCAGCCGTATCCGACTCATCGCTCTCCTTGAACTGGGCGGTAACTAGAGATGTCCCAGATTCAAGGGGGCGTGCACATGCCATGGCCAGGGCGAATACGTGGAGGTGTGTGAGGGGAGAGAATCGTTTCCGTGAGCCTCTCTCCTCGACTCCCGTTCTTCGTCTACGGCACCCTGCGCCCCGGCGAGCCCAACCACGACCACTTCCTGCGCGGCCGCACGCAGTCGGAGGAACCGGGGCGGCTCACGGGAGCCGTGCTGTACGACGGGCCGGGGTATCCGTACGCCGTGGAGGAGCGGGGCGGGGTGGTCAGCGGCGAACTCGTCACCGCTCGGCCCGAGGCGTACCCGGAACTGCTCGTCGCCCTCGACCTGTTGGAGGAGTACGCCCCGGGCGACCCGCGCAATCTCTACGAACGTGTCGAGCGCGAGGTCGTCCGGGATGCCGACGGCGCGACCGTACGGGCCTGGGTGTACGTCGCCGCGCCCGCCGTCGCCGCCCGGTTGCGGGCCCGCGGCAAGCTGATCGAGAGCGGGGACTGGCGAGACGCGCTCCGCTGAGAGGGCCGCGACCAGGTGGTGCCGTGATGTGTCGTCGGTCGTCTGCGGCGCCGTTGTGGCTGGTCGCGCCCACGCGGCGGAGCCGCATACAGATACAGCCCCGCGCCCCTTGGGGCGTTGCCGAGCCGTCGGCCCCCGAGCCCCCGGGCTACTACTTCACCGTCTCGAGCCGTACCGCGCACGTCTTGAACTCCGGCATCCGTGACGTCGGGTCCAAGGCCGGGTTGGTCAGGGTGTTCGCGCGGCCCTCGCCCGGCCAGTGGAAGGGCATGAAGACAGTGTCGGGGCGGATGCCGGTCGTGATGCGGGCGGGCGCCACCGCCCGGCCCCGGCGCGAGACCACGGCCACCGGATCGCCCTCGGCCGCCCCGAGCCGCGCCGCCAGCCGGGGGTGCAGCTCCACGAACGGGCCCGGCGCGGCGGCGTTCAGTTCGTCGACGCGGCGGGTCTGGGCGCCGGACTGGTACTGGGCGACGACCCGGCCGGTGGTGAGCAGGACCGGGTACTCGTCGTCGGGCTCCTCGGCGGCCGCGCGGTGCGAGACGGGGGCGAACCGGGCCCGTCCGTCCGGCGTGGCGAAGCGGTCGAGGAAGAGGCGGGGCGTGCCGGGGTGCGCGGCGCCGGCGGCGTCCGCGTCCTGCGCCGGGTCGTCGTCCCCGGCGGTCATGTCCAGTGAGGCGTCCTCGGAGTCACCGGATGCGCCCGAGCCGCCGTCCGTCGGCGCCGGGCACGGCCAGAACACCCCGTTCTCCTCCGCCAGCCTCCGGTACGTGATCCCGGAGTAGTCGGCGGGCCCGCCCGCGCTCGCCCGGCGCAGTTCCTCGAAGACCTCCTCGGGGTCGGTCGGGAAACCCTTCTCCAGGCCCCGCTCGCCGCCGAGCCGCGCCGCGAGCTCGTGCATGACCTCCAGGTCGCTGCGGACGCCCTCGGGCGGGGTGATCGCCCGGCGACGCAGCAGGACGCGGCCCTCCAGGTTGGTCGTCGTGCCCGTCTCCTCCGCCCACTGGGTGACCGGGAGGACGACGTCCGCGAGCGCCGCCGTCTCCGACAGCACCACGTCACACACCGCCAGGAAGTCGAGGGACTTGATGCGCTCCTCGATGTGCGCGGCGCGCGGCGCCGACACGACCGGGTTGGAGCCCATCAGCAGCAGCGACTTGATGTCCGTGCCGAGCGCGTCCAGCAGTTCGTACGCACTGCGCCCGGGTCCGGGAAGACTGTCCGGGTCCACGCCCCAGACCTCGGCCACGTGCCGCCGCGCCGCGGGGTCGTCCAGCTTGCGGTAGCCGGGCAACTGGTCGGCCTTCTGGCCGTGTTCGCGCCCGCCCTGTCCGTTGCCCTGCCCGGTCAGACAGCCGTACCCGGACAGCGGCCGGCCCGCCCGCCCCGTCGCCAGGCACAGGTTGATCCACGCGCCGACCGTGTCCGTGCCCTTGGACTGCTGCTCGGGCCCGCGCGCGGTCAGCACCATCGCGTGCTCGGGCTCACAGAACAGCCGTACGGCTTCGCGTAGTTGGGGAACGGACACCCCCGTGATCCGTTCCACGTACTCCGGCCAGTGCGCCATCGCGGCGGCCCGGGCGTCCTCCCAGCCGACCGTGCGCTCCTGGACGTATTCCTCGTCCACCCGCCCCTCGGCGACGACCAGGTGCAGCAGACCGAGGGCCAGCGCGAGGTCGGTGCCGGGGCGGGGCATCAGGTGCAGATCCGCCTGCTCGGCGGTCTTGGTGCGGCGCGGGTCGACGACTATGAGCGTGCCGCCGTTCTCCTTCAGCTCGGTGAAGAAACGCAGCGACGGCGGCATCGTCTCCGCCAGGTTCGAGCCGACGAGGATCACGCAGCCCGTCTTCGGGATGTCCTCCAGGGGGAAGGGGAGCCCCCGGTCCAGGCCGAACGCCTTCATCCCGCCCGCGGCCGCCGACGACATGCAGAAGCGGCCGTTGTAGTCGATCTGCGAGGTGCCGAGCACGATCCGGGCGAACTTGCCCAGGCTGTACGCCTTCTCGTTGGTCAGGCCGCCCCCGCCGAAGACCCCGCACGCGTCCGGGCCATGTTCCGTACGCGTGCGTGCCAGGCCTTCGGCGACGCGGTCCAGTGCCTCGTCCCAGGTGGCGGGCACGAGCTCGCCTCCGGAGCGCACCAACGGGGAGGTCAGGCGGACGCTCGTCGCCAGGACCGCCGGTGCCGTACGGCCCTTGCCGCACAGGGCTCCCCGGTTCACCGGGAAGTCCGGGCGCTCGACCACCGCGACACCCCCGTCCTGCAGGGGCGTGAGGTTCATTCCGCACTGCAGGGCGCAGTACGGGCAGTGCGTGGGCGTCGCGGAGTTCGGCATACCGTCCAGCGTGAGTCGGGCGTGTTACGTCCGGGACGGCTCCCTGTTACGCGGCCGGGACGGTGACCTCCCCTCCGGGGGTCGGGCGGCGTGAGGTGGGTGTCGCGCCGGGTCGTCGTTCGTCTGCGGTGTTGTTGTGGTTGGTCGCGCCCACGCGGCGGAGCCGCATATCGATACAGCCCCGCGCCCCTGGGCCGTTTCAGCGGGCGCCGGCCAGCGCGCGAGCCACGCCCGGTTCCCTCGGCCCGAGGAACCGGGGGTCCGGTTCGAAGACCGCGTCCAGGGCCGCCTTGCCGGCCGCGAGCACCTCCCGGGTGCCGCCGTAGTACCACGTGGCGTCGTGCCTCTCGTCGACCCCCACGCCGTACGACGCCACCCCCGCCTCCTCGCACAGTGCGACCGCGCGCCGGATGTGGAAGCCCTGGCTGATGAGTACCGCCTCGTCGACGCCGAAGATCTTCTTGGCGCGGACGCAGGAGTCCCAGGTGTCGAAGCCGGCGTAGTCGCTGACGATGCGCGAGCCGGGTACGCCGTGCCGGGTCAGATACGTGCGCATGGCGTCCGGCTCGTCGTAGTCCTCCCGGCTGTTGTCGCCGGTGACGAGGACGACCTCGATCCGGCCCGCGCGGTAGAGCTCGGCCGCCGCGTCCAGCCGGTGGGCGAGGTACGGGGACGGCTCGCCGTCCCACAGCCCGGCGCCGAAGACGACGGCGACGTCGGTGCGCGGCACGTCGGCCGCGGTCCGCAGCCGGTCACCGGTCACGACGTACATCCAGGTGGCCGGAAGCAGCGCCAGCACGCACCCGAGCATCACGGCCTGCACCAGCCGCCGCTGCCCGGTGCGGGTGCGCGGCAGTCGTGGTCGGCGCAGCTCGGGTCGGCGCATCGGAACGGTCCCTCTCTGTCGGCTCACGGCCTGTTCTCGACACTCAGGGACGTTCTGTCGGCCTCCGCGGTTCGCCGCCCACGACGTGACCAGGTTCACACCGGACCGTCAATCCGCAGGTCAGCCCAGCTCACACAGCTCAGGGGCCCCGCGGTGAACCTGGTGTAAACACCCGTTATTCACGCGCAACGGGGAGGCAACGTCCCGCCCTCACCATCGATTCATGACGGCGTCGAAACCTCCTCGCGACGAGTCCACGACCCTCCCCGTCCCGGGGGCCCACCTCGACAGTACGGCGCACATCATGAACCGGATCAGCAGCCAGCTAGCCAGCCAGCTCAGCCTCGTCTCGCTCGACGGCAGGCGCCGCCCCGAACCTCCCGCGCTCGTCGTCGTGGCCCACGGCAGCCGCGACCCGCGCGCCCTGAGCACCGTGCGCGCGCTGCTCGACAAGGTCCGCGAGCTGCGCCCCGCCCTGCCGGTCCACCTCGGCCACATCGAGCTGAACGAGCCCCTGCTCCCGGACACCCTCGCCGCCCTCGGCGACCGCGAGGCGATCCTCGTCCCGCTCCTCCTCAGTCGCGGCTACCACATCAAGCGGGACATCCCCGAGATGGCCGCCGAGTCGCAGGTACGCGCCCGCGTGGCCGGCGCCCTCGGCCCGCACCCGCTGCTGGTGGAGGCCCTGTACGCCCGCCTGGTCGAGGCCGGCTGGCGCACCCGGACGGACGACGCCACCCGCCGCAGGAGTGCGGTGGTCCTGGCGGCGGCGGGCTCCCGCGACCCCGAGTCCAAGGTCGACACCGCCCGCACGGCCCAGCTCCTCGCCGACCGCCTGGGCGTCCCGGTGGTCCCGGCGTACGCGACGACGGCGGCCCCGACGGTCCCCGACGCCATCCGCGCCCTGGCGGCCCGGGGCCGCACGAGGGTGGCCGTGGCCTCCTACTTCACCGCCCCCGGCCGCTTCGCGACGGAGTGCGCGCAGGCGGCCCCATGGATCGCGTCGGCCCCGCTCGGCACCCACCCCGCGATGGCGAGCCTGCTCCTCCACCGCTACGACCAGATGCTGGCGACCCCGGCCACCACGGCACCCGAACTGGCATCGGCTTAGAGCGCGGGGCACCGCCCCCGGCTTCGGCCGGACGGCGTAACGACGGCGGGTCCCGGTCCGTCGGCCGACTTACGTTCGTGAGGAGGCCGAGGGAGGCACCGATGCCCGACCATCCGAACACCGCCGTTTTCCACCGCGTCATGACCGCCTTCTCGGCGGGCGACATGGACACGTTGGCCGAGCTGTTCCATCCCGACGTGGTGTGGCACATCGGCGGCAGGAACCTCCTGGCTGGCGACCACCGGGGGCGCGACGCCACGTTCGCCCTGTTCGGCCGCGAGTTCCGGCTGACGGACGGCACCTACCGCCCGCAGCTGCACGACGTCCTCGCCGACGACGACCACACCGTCGCCCTGCTCCACGTCACGGCGACACGCGAGGGCAGAAGGCTCGATGTGGACTACGCCCTCGTCCTCCACATCGACGACGGCCGGATCACCGAGGGCTGGGTGGTGACGACCGATCCGGTGGCGTACGACGAGTTCTGGGCATAGGCGAATCAGCTCCCCTCCATTTGTCAGACCCTGCCCTTACTGTCGAGGCATGGAAGGAACCGCGGCACACCCCCACGAAAACCACATCCCACCCCCTGGCTACGACCCCGCGTCAGTGGAACGCTGGGCACCGGAGCCGGACAAGCGCCCAGGCCGCACCGCCTTCCAACGTGACCGCGCCCGCGTCCTGCACTCCGCGGCCCTGCGCCGCCTGGCCGGCAAGACCCAGGTGGTGACGCCCGGCACCCACAGCCAGGCCTGGGATCCGAGCCCCCGCACCCGCCTCACCCACTCCCTGGAGTGCGCCCAGGTCGGCCGGGAGCTCGGCGCGGCCCTCGGCTGCGACCCCGACCTCGTGGAAGCCGCCTGCCTCTCCCACGACCTCGGCCACCCGCCCTTCGGCCACAACGGCGAAGTCGCGCTGAACGAATTCGCCGAGGACTGCGGCGGCTTCGAGGGCAACGCCCAGTCCCTGCGGCTCCTCACCCGCATCGAACCCAAACGGTTCACCCCGGAGGGCTCCGTCGGCCTCAACCTCACCCGCGCCGCCCTCGACGCCGCCACCAAGTACCCCTGGCCCCGCGGCGCCCACCCCACCGACCCCACCTCCCCGAAGTTCGGCGTCTACGAGGACGACCGCCCCGTCTTCGACTGGGTCCGCAAGGACGCCCCCGGCGCCCGCACCACCTTCGAGGCCCAGGTCATGGACTGGTCCGACGACGTGGCGTACTCGGTGCACGACGTCGAGGACGGCCTGCACGCCGGCCACATCGACCCCAACCTGCTGCACGCCGAGCCAGAACGCGAGGCGGTCTTCGCGGTGGCCGTCGGACGGTACGTCCCCGAGGACACCGACCCCGCCGAACTCGCCGCCGCCCTCGACCGGCTCCAGGAAGAACCGTGGTGGCCGCACGGCTACGACGGCTCGGCCGTCGCCCAGGCCCGCCTGAAGGACGCCACCAGCCAGCTCATCGGCCGGTTCTGCCTGGCCGCCGAGACCGCCACGCGCGCGGCGTACGGCGCCGGACGGCTCACCCGCTACGGCGCCGAACTCGTCGTACCGCACGAGACCCGCCTGGAGTGCGCGGTGCTCAAGGCGGTCGCCGACCGGTACGTCATGCAGCGCGCCGAGCAGGAGCGGCTCCGCGCCGACCAGCGGATCGTCGTCGCCGAACTGGCCGAGGCGCTCACCGCCCGCGCACCCGACGGCCTGGACCCCCAGTTCCGGGCCCTGTTCGACGCGGCCCCCGACGACCGCGCCCGCAAGCGCGTGATCGTCGACCAGATCGCGTCCCTGACGGACGCGTCGGCACGCGCACTGCACGCCCGCCTGACGGGCCACTCATGAGAGGGCCGGGGCACGAGTGAAGTGAAACGAGCCCGAATGTGACACTCCGTGGCCTGATCGGGCCACTCCCTCTTCCCCCATCACGCTGCGTGCGGGACGCTCGCATGGCGGCACCTTTACGAGGAGGCATCAAGTGGTCGACGCGGATCAGACATTCGTCATCGTCGGAGGGGGACTCGCCGGCGCGAAGGCGGCCGAGACGCTCCGCGCGGAGGGCTTCACCGGGCGGGTGATACTGATCTGCGACGAGCGCGACCACCCCTACGAGCGCCCGCCGCTCTCCAAGGGCTATCTCCTCGGCAAGGAGGAGCGCGACAGCGTCTTCGTGCACGAACCCGCCTGGTACGCGCGTAACGACATCGAGCTGCACCTCGGCCAGACCGTCGACGCGATCGACCGCGGGGCGAAGACGGTGCGGTTCGGCGAGGACGGCACCGTCGTCCACTACGACAAGCTGCTGCTGGCCACGGGCGCCGAGCCCCGCCGCCTCGACATCCCCGGTACCGACCTGGCCGGCGTCCACCACCTGCGCCGCCTCGCGCACGCCGAGCGCCTCAAGGGCGTCCTGACCTCGCTCGGCCGTGACAACGGGCACATCGTGATCGCCGGCGCCGGCTGGATCGGCCTGGAGGTCGCGGCGGCGGCCCGCGAGTACGGCGCGGAGGTCACCGTCGTCGAGCACAACCCGACCCCGCTGTACCGCGTCCTCGGCCCCGAGCTCGGGGCACTCTTCGCCGAGCTGCACCGCGAGCACGGGGTGCGCTTCCACTTCGGCCGGCGGCTGACGGAGATCGTCGGCCAGGACGGCATGGTGCTGGCGGCCCGGACCGACGACGGTGAGGAGCACCCGGCGCACGACGTCCTCGCGGCGATCGGAGCGGCGCCGCGGGTCGCTCTCGCGGAGGCGGCCGGGCTGGAGATCGCCGACCGTGCGTACGGCGGCGGCGTCGTGGTCGACGAACACCTGCGCACCTCCGACCCCGACATCTACGCGGCCGGCGACGTGGCCTCCTTCCCGCACGCCCTCTTCGACACCCGGGTACGCGTCGAGCACTGGGCCAACGCGCTGAACGGCGGCCCGGCCGCGGCGCGGGCGATGCTGGGGCAGGACGTCACCTACGACCGGGTGCCCTACTTCTTCTCCGACCAGTACGACCTGGGCATGGAGTACAGCGGGTGGGCGCCGCCGGGGACGTACGACGAAGTGGTGATCCGCGGGGACGCCGGGAAGCGGGAGTTCATCGCGTTCTGGGTGAAGGAGAACCGGGTGCTCGCCGGGATGAACGTGAATGTGTGGGACGTCACAGAGCCGATCCAGCGGCTGATTCGTTCCAGGGCGCAGGTGAACACGGAGGCGCTGGCGGACCCGCATGTTCCGCTGGACAGCCTCGCCTCCTAGCCGACAGGACTGTCCGACCGTCACCGTAGAATTCACGCGTGGCAGGACGGATCAACGACGAGGACGTGAAGGCGGTTCGGGACGCGGTCCCGATCGACGCCGTCGTGTCCGAGTACCTCCAGCTGCGCAACGCGGGCGGCGGAAACCTCAAGGGGCTGTGCCCCTTCCACGACGAGAAGTCGCCGTCCTTCCAGGTCAGCCCGAGCAAGGGACTCTTCCACTGCTTCGGCTGCCAGGAGGGCGGCGACACCATCACGTTCGTGATGAAGGTCGACCACCTCTCCTTCTCGGAGGCGGTCGAGCGGCTCGCCGCCCAGGCCGGCATCACCCTGCGCTACGAGGAGGGCGGCTACAACCCCTCCCACCAGCGCGGCGAACGCATCCGCCTGGTCGAGGCCCACAAGATCGCCGCCGAGTGGTACGCCGAGCAGCTGGCGACCAGCCCCGAGGCCGACACCGGCCGGATCTTCCTCGCCGAGCGCGGCTTCGACCAGGCCGCCGCCGTCCACTTCGGCGTCGGCTACAGCCCCCAGGGCTGGGACCACCTCACCCGCTACCTGCGCGGCAAGGGCTTCAGCGACAAGGAGCTCGTCCTGTCCGGGCTCGCGCAGGAGGGACGGCGCGGCCCCATCGACCGCTTCCGGGGACGGCTCATGTGGCCCATCCGGGACATCGCCGGGGACGTCGTCGGCTTCGGCGCCCGCAAGCTGTACGAGGCGGACAACGGCCCGAAGTACCTGAACACCCCCGACACGACGATCTACAAGAAGTCCCAGGTCCTCTACGGCATCGACCTGGCGAAGCAGCACATCGCCAAGACCAGCCGAGCCGTCGTCGTCGAGGGCTACACCGACGTCATGGCCTGCCACCTCGCCGGCGTCACCACGGCCATCGCCACCTGCGGTACGGCCTTCGGCGGCGACCACATCAAGATCCTGCGCCGGCTGCTGATGGACAACGGCTCGGCCCGCGTCATCTTCACCTTCGACGGCGACGCGGCCGGCCAGAAGGCGGCCCTGCGCGCCTTCGAGGACGACCAGAAGTTCGCGGCGGAGACCTACATCGCGATCGCGCCGGACGGCATGGACCCCTGTGAGCTGCGCCTCGCGAAGGGCGACGAGGCGGTCGCCGACCTGGTCGAACCGCGCACCCCGCTCTTCGAGTTCGCCCTGCGCCAGATCGTCGTCCGCTACGACCTCGACACCCCGGCGGGCCGCGCGGCGGCGCTGGACGAGGCGGCGCCGATCGTCGCCCGCATCAAGAACAGCGGCGCCCAGCACGAGGTGGCCGTCCAGCTCGCGGGCATGCTCGGCATCCTGGACACACAGTTCGTGGTCAAGCGGGTCGCGCAGCTGGCGCGCTGGGCGCGGGAGCGGGGCGGCAGGGGCCAGGCGCCGACGGCCCGGGGCCCGCAGCAGCAGTACGACGCGGCCCCCGTCTCCCGGCCGTCGGGCCCGGCCCTGACCCTGCGCAACCCGGTGTACGCCACCGAACGCGAGCTGCTGAAACTCGCCCTCCAGCGGCCCGAGTTGGTCTCCCCGGCGTTCGACGCGTACGGCGTCGACGAGTTCACCGCCGCGCCCTACGCCGCCGTACGCCAGGCGATCATGGACGCGGGCGGCGCCGAGTACGGCATCCAGGACCCGCAGGAGTACCTGGTCCGCGTCCGCGAGGCGGCCCCCGACGACCAGGTCCGCGCGATGGTCACGGAGCTGGCCGTCGAGGCGATCCTGCGCAAGACAGTCGACGAGAACTACGCCGGCGAACAACTCGTCACCGTCCGCCGCCGCGCCGTGGAACGCCGCATCCGCGACATCCAGAGCCAGCTGACCCGCCTGGGCGCGGGCGGCGACCCCGCCCAACTGGCCGCCGTACAGAACGAGCTGTGGGTGCTGCAGCGGTACGACCAGGCGCTACGCGTCCAGGGCGCCGCCGCCCTCTGACCGCCCCGCGAAGGTCGGAGTCACCGCCCGGATCAGCCGGTCCACGAAGGCCTGCTCGTCGTCGGCGTACTGCGGGTACTCGACGACGAAGTGGTTCCACTCGACGTACTGCAGCAACTCCACCACGTTGTCGAGGGTGACGTACTGCTGTTGGGGGTAGGGCCACTCGCCCGAGAGCCGGAAGACCTCGTGCAGCAGCTCGTAGGGCAGCGGGTGCCGCTCGGCGAGCAGGACCGCGTCGTACAGGTCCTTGCCCTGCGCATACGCGTCGTTGATCAGCCACATCATCTTCCAGGCCAGCGACAGCGCGGGCGTGGCCGCCTGCACGATCGCACCGCCGGGCAGCTCCACGAGCTCGGGCGGCTCCGGCAGCCTCTCGTTGAAGACGAAGTCGAGCTGGACGTGACCGCCGGGCAGCCCGGGCGCGCTCCACGGCAGCACCATGCGGCGGCCGGGCACCCGCTCATAGGTCCAGATGTCCTCCACGACAGCGCCCTGAGCCGAGACACGGACGTCGTCCCCGGACGCCTCCTGCGCGGCCTGCGCGATGCCGTCGAGCATCCGGGCGGTGCGCTCGTCGTCCATCTTCCAGGTGTGCGGTACGACGACGAAGTCCAGGTCGCCGGGCTCGCGGGCGGCCTCGCCGAACCAGGCGGCCATCAGCACGCTGCCGCGCAGCACCAGCGCGTCGACCCACTCCGACCGAGCGATCGCGGTGACGACCAGGTCCAGCGCCCGGCGCCGGGCCACCCGCCAGGCATCCGTGCGGGCGGGGTCGGTGAAGGCCGGGTCGGTGGCGCGATAGGCGTTCTGGTGCTGCTTCATCGCCGGGTCGAAGACCAGTCGCTGGGTGACGTCCTCGCCGGGCACGGTGCGCAGGGTGAGGGGCAGCTCACGCTCCCGCCGGGTGGCGTCGTCCAGCTCCTCCCGGGGCATGTCACGCCACAGGTTCCAGTTCCGCCAGGACCCGCTCATCCCGGTATCCCCTCCGTCATGTCGTCGTCGATCCACCCGTCGTCCACGGACAGATCGCTGTCGTACAGCACGAACTCCCGCTCCACGTCCACCACTTCGAGCCCCGCCAGCTCGGCCAGCAGCGCATCGAGCGCGCGTCCGGCGCCCTCGGCGTCCACCCCGCGGCACCGCTGGGTCACGAACCGCTCGTGCCGGCCGGCGCCGACGACCCGCCGCGCGTTCCACGACAGATGCGCGCCGTGCGGCACCACCCGGGCGGCCAGGGCGCCGAGGTCCGTGTCCGCGGGCAGCCGCAGCTTCACATGGTGCTCGAAGTACTGCCCGCCGCCGCACGGCCCGGCCGGCACCTCCGGCGCCCAGGGCGCCGACTCGGTCTTGATCCGGACCGGGGCGAACCCGTCCGCCCGCAGCCGCGCCGCGACCTCCTCGGCGCCGGCCGTCGCCGCGGCCCAGGAGGGGGAGCCGGTCAGGGTGAGCATCGGCTGCGACGGCATCCGGCCGCGGGCCAGTTCGATACAGGTGAGCTTCAGCCCCGCGGCGGCCGACCAGCGGCGCAGCCGCTCGGACTCGGCCGCGCCGGCGCAGCGGACCGTCACATGGGTTTCGTACAAGGATCCGGACACTGCGGAATCGTGCCAGATCAGCCGGGCGCGGGCACCCAGGTTTTGCGGGGGCCGTAACCACGCGGTCACGGACCGGACTCAAAAAGTCACCGCACGCCCCTCGTGGCGGCGATGTGTCGTACTCCACACTGGGTTCCGGTGCCTGAGTCCTCGGAGCGCGGCCGATCCGTTCCCAACGGGTCCCACACCCCCGCGGTTCCGCTCATCGCGTACGGGACGGACAGCGGCGAGGCCGCCGACTCCGCCCTCGAAGCAGCGCTGCCGTATGCGTCGGCAGCGATCATCCTGGAGGTCGCCCCCGTGCAGACCCAGACCCTCAGCCAGACCGACAGCAGTACGGACGACACGGCTTCGGACGCCGACGTTCTCGTCGCGGTGCCGCCGCAGAGCCGTGTCGCGCACCACCCCGAGGCGGAACCGGAGGCGCCGGCCGAGCCGGCGGAACCGCCCGCCGAGGCGCTGGACGGCGCGGACGGCGCCGACGCCGCCGAGCCGGTGGAAGCACCGCTGCCGACGCGCGGCCGCGCCGACACCAGCGGCCCGTCCTCGGACCTCTTCCGCCAGTACCTGCGGGAGATCGGCCGCATCCCCCTCCTCACCGCGGCCGAGGAGGTCGAACTCGCCCGCCGCGTGGAGGCCGGCCTGTTCGCCGAGGAGAAGCTCAGCAACACCCGCGACCTGGACAGCCGGCTCGCCCTCGACCTGGACCGCCTGGTCGTCATGGGCCGTATGGCGAAACGGCGGCTCATCGAGGCGAACCTGCGCCTCGTCGTCTCCGTCGCCAAACGCTACGTCGGCCGCGGGCTCACCATGCTCGACCTCGTCCAGGAGGGAAACCTCGGCCTGATCAGGGCAGTCGAGAAGTTCGACTACGCCCGCGGCTACAAGTTCTCGACGTACGCCACCTGGTGGATCCGCCAGGCCATGTCCCGCGCCCTCGCCGACCAGGCCCGCACCATCCGGGTGCCGGTCCACGTCGTCGAGCTGATCAACCGGGTCGTCCGCGTCCAGCGCCGCATGCTGCAGGAACGCGGCTACGAGCCGACGCCTGAAGAGGTCGCCGCCCACCTCGACCTCCCGCCCGAGCGCGTCAGCGAGGTCCTGCGCCTGGCCCAGGAACCGGTGTCGCTGCACGCCCCGGTGGGCGAGGAGGACGACGTCGCCCTCGGCGACCTCATCGAGGACGGCGACGCGGCGTCACCCGTGGAGTCGGCGGCGTTTCTGCTGCTCAGGGAGCACTTGGAGGCGGTCCTGTCGACCCTGGGGGAGCGTGAGCGGAAGGTCGTGCAGCTGAGGTACGGCCTCGCGGACGGCCGCCCCCGCACGCTGGAGGAGATAGGCCGCATCTTCGGGGTGACCCGGGAGCGGATCCGCCAGATCGAGTCGAAGACCCTGAACAAGTTGAGGGACCACGCCTTTGCGGATCAGCTGAGGGGTTACCTGGACTGACGCCGTCTGCGGGCCGGTGGGGGCTGGTCGCGCCCACGCGGCGGAGCCGCAAATCGGTACAGCCCCGCGCCCCTAAAGGGCGTTAGCTGCACGTACCTAAGGGGCGCGGGGAACTGCGCGACCAGCCACAACGGACCCGCAGCCGCCCCACGACACCACGTGGCACCCCCGAACGCGACTCAGTCCACGTCAGTCCACCTCGGCCACCGCCTGAGCGAACTGCGCCTTGTACAGCCGCGCATACGCCCCGTCGGCCGCCAACAGCTCACCGTGCGCGCCCTGTTCCACGATCGACCCGTTCTCCATGACGAGGATCGTGTCCGCGTCCCGGATCGTCGACAGCCGGTGCGCGATGACGAACGACGTGCGCCCGTGCGCCAGCTTGGCCATCGCCTTCTGGATCAGCACCTCCGTACGGGTGTCGACCGACGACGTCGCCTCGTCCAGCACGAGGATCACCGGGTCGGACAGGAACGCCCGCGCGATGGTGATGAGCTGCTTCTCGCCCGCGCTGACCCCCGACCCCTCGTCGTCGATCACCGTGTCGTACCCGTCGGGGAGCGTGCGGATGAAGCGATCCGCGTGCGCCGCCCGCGCCGCCTCCTCGATCTCGCCCCGGGTGACATCCCGGGACGCCCCGTACGCGATGTTCTCCGCGATCGTGCCGCCGAAGAGCCACGTGTCCTGCAGCACCATCCCGATCCCGGCCCGCAGCTCGTCCCGGGACATACGCGCGATGTCGACGCCGTCGAGGGTGATGCGCCCGGACGAGACGTCGTAGAAGCGCATCAGCAGGTTCACGAGCGTCGTCTTGCCGGCACCCGTCGGGCCGACGATCGCGACCGTGTGCCCGGGTTCCACCGTCAGCGACAGGTCCTCGATCAGCGGCTTCTCGGGGTCGTACCGGAAGGACACACCCTCCAGCGCCACCCGCCCCCGCAACTCCTCCGGCCGCACGCCCGGCACCGGATCGGCCTCCTGCTCGTCCGCGTCCAGCAGTTCGAAGACCCGCTCCGCCGAGGCGACGCCCGACTGCACGAGGTTCGCCATCGACGCGACCTGCGTCAGCGGCATGGAGAACTGCCGCGAGTACTGGATGAAGGCCTGCACGTCACCGATGGACAGGGAGCCGGAGGCGACGCGCAGACCGCCGACCACCGCGACCAGCACGTAGTTGATGTTCGACACGAACAGCATCAGCGGCTGCATGATCCCGCTGTTGAACTGCGCCTTGAACCCGGCCTCGTAGAGCGCCTCGTTCTGCTCGGCGAACTGCTCGGCCGACTCCTCCTGCCGCCCGAACACCTTCACCAGGGTGTGCCCGGTGTACATCTCCTCGACGTGCGCGTTGAGCTTGCCGGTCGAGCGCCACTGCTGCACGAAGTGCGGCTGCGACCGCTTGCCGACGCGCGTGGCGACGAAGAACGACAGCGGCACGGTCACCAGCGCGACCAGCGCCAGCAGCCACGACACCCAGAACATCATCACCAGCACACCGATGATGGTGAGCACCGAGTTGATGAGCTGTCCCATCGACTGCTGGAGCGTCTGCCCGATGTTGTCGATGTCGTTCGTCGCACGGCTCAGCACCTCACCGCGCTGCCTCTTGTCGAAGTACGACAGCGGCAGCCGCGACAGCTTCGCCTGCACGTCCTCGCGCATCCGGAACATGGTCCGGTTCACGGCCCGGTTCACCAGCCGCGTCGCCACCGCCATCAGCAGACCGGCGACGAGGAACACGGCGAGCGCGAGCAGCAGGACGTTCCCCACGGCACCGAAGTCGATGCCCTGTCCCGGCGTGAAGTCGGTGCTGCGCAGCATGTCGGCGATCTCGCTGTCGCCGCGCTCCCGCATGGCCGCGAGGATCTGCTCCTTGCTCATCCCGGAGTCGAACTGCCGCCCGACGATGCCCGCGAAGACCAGGTCCGTCGCCTCGCCGAGGATCTTCGGTCCGGCCACCGACAGGCCCACGCTCACGACCACGCAGAACAGCAGCGCGTAGATGGTGAGCCGCTCGGGCTTGAACCGGGCGACGAGCCGCCTGCCCGACACCTTGAAGTCCATCGAGCGCTGGTCCGGGCCGCCGCCGGCCATCATCCGCCCCATCGGCCCGGCCATCAGGCAGCCTCCGCTTCCGTCAGCTGGGAGAGCACGATCTCCCGGTACGTCTCGTTGTCCGCCATCAGCTCGTGGTGCCGGCCCGTGCCGACGACCCGTCCCTCGTCGAGCACGACGATCCGGTCGGCGTCCCGGATGGTCGCCACGCGCTGGGCGACGATGACGACGGTCGCCTCGGCGGTCTCCCGCGCGAGCGCCGTACGCAGCGCCGCGTCCGTCGCGTAGTCGAGGGCGGAGAAGGAGTCGTCGAAGAGATAGATCTCCGGGCGCTGCACGAGGGTGCGGGCGATCGCGAGCCGCTGCCGCTGACCGCCCGACACGTTCGTGCCGCCCTGCGCGATGGGCGCGTTCAGCCCGCCCTCCAGCCGCTCGACGAACTCCTTGGCCTGCGCGACCTCCAGCGCGTGCCACAGCTCCTCGTCCGTGGCGTCCGGATTGCCGTAGCGAAGGTTGGTCGCCACCGTCCCCGCGAACAGATACGGCTTCTGCGGCACCAGCCCGACCGTCCTCGCCAGCAGCTGGGGATCGATGGTCGCCACGTCCTCCCCGTCCACCAGCACCCGGCCGTCGGTCGCGTCGAACAGCCGGGGCACGAGCCCCAGCAGGGTCGACTTGCCGCTGCCCGTCGAGCCTATGACGGCCGTCGTCTCACCCGGCAGCGCGACCAGGTCGATCGCCTTCAGCACCGGCTCCTCGGCACCCGGATAGCGGAAGCCCGCGCCCCGGATCTCCAGATGGCCGTGCCGGCGCAGTTCCCGCACCGGCGCCTTCGGCGGCACGACACTCGACTCCGTCTCCAGGACCTCCTGGATGCGTTCGGCGCACACCTCGGCGCGCGGCACCATCATGAACATGAAGGTGGCCATCATCACGGACATCACGATCTGCATCAGATAGGCGAGGAACGCGGTCAGGTCACCGATCTGCATCCCGCCGCTGTCGATGCGATGGGCGCCGAACCAGACCACCGCGATCGACGACAGGTTCACCACCGTCATGACGATCGGGAACATCAGCGCGAGCAGCTTGCCGGTGCCCATCGCCATGTCGGTGAGCTCGACGTTGGCCTTCCTGAAGCGGTGCTGCTCGTACTCGTCGCGCACGAAGGCACGGATCACCCGGTTGCCGGTGATCTGCTCGCGCAGCACCCGGTTCACCGTGTCGAGGCGCTCCTGCATCGTCCGGAACAGCGGTCGCAGCCGCCGTACGATCAAGGTCACACTGATGCCCAGCACCGGTACGACCCCGACCAGCACCCCGGACAGCGGCACGTCCAGACCGAGGGCCAGCACGATGCCGCCCACGCACATGATGGGCGCCGACACCATCAGCGTGAACGTCATCAGGGCCAGCATCTGCACCTGCTGCACGTCGTTCGTCGTACGCGTGATCAGCGAGGGCGCCCCGAAGTGCCCGACCTCCCGTGCCGAGAAGGACTGCACCCGGTCGAAGACGGCCGCCCGGATGTCCCGGCCCACCGCCGCGGCGGTCCGTGCGCCGTAGTACACGGCCCCGATGTTGCACACGACCTGCGCCAGCGAGATGCCGATCATCAGGGCGCCGTACGACAGGATGTAGCCGGTGTCGCCGTTGACGACGCCGGTGTCGATGATGTCCGCGTTCAGCGTGGGCAGGTAGAGGGTGGCGCAGGTCTGCAGGAACTGCAGCAGCACCAGCCAGCCGATGGGTTTTCGGTAGGGCCTGAGGTAGGTCCGCAGGAGTCGTATGAGCACGCTGCTTCTCTCGGAGTCGGCGGAGTCTCGATGGGGCCGGTTGGTTGCCCCTGGCCCCTATCGTCGAACACTCCACCCGCGTTACCTCAACCGATTAAGCCGTCAGCGCGGCTCCGTACGGCCTTACGGGTACGGCTCCTACCGGTCTCTTACCTTCCGCTACGGCCGGAACGCCCCCGGATGCGTCTGCTCGCGCACCGACACGAACTGCTGCCGCACCGCCTGCCCCACGGCCAGCTCCTCGCCGGGCTCCAGGACCTGCGCGGCCGCGCCCTGCCAGACCGGCGGGGTGCGCGGGTCGAGCGTGCCCTGCGAGACACCGAGCGCCCAGGCGGCCTGCCGGGCGGCGCCGATCGCCGCGTAGTCCGCGGGCTGCGGTACGACGACCTGCGTCCCGAACAGCGCGGGCGCCGCCGCCTGCACGGCGGGCAGTTCGGCGGCCGCCCCGAGCAGGAAGATCCGCCGCACCTCGACACCCCGGCCGCGCAGCACGTCCAGCGCGTCCCCGAGTCCGCACAGCATCCCCTCGAACGCGGCCCGCGCCAGATGCTCCGGCTTCATCGACTCCCGCCTCAGGCCGGCCAGCGTCCCGGCGGTGTGCGGCAGGTTCGGCGTCCGCTCACCCTCCAGATAGGGCAGGAGTACGAGGCCGTGGGCCCCCGGCGTCGACTTCATCGCCAGGTCGGACAGGCTCTCCAGGTCGGGCATGCCGAGGAGCTCGGCGGTGCCGCGCAGGGTGCGTACGGCGTTGAGGGTGGTGACGACGGGGAGGTGCATGCCGGTCGCGTCGGCCAGGGAGGTGATCATCCCGCTGCTGTCGACGAGCGCCTCGGGGTGGACGGCCATCACGGACCCGGAGGCGCCGAGCGACACGACGGCGTCCCCCAGCCCGATGCCGAGCCCGAAGGCGGCGGCCATGGTCTCGCCGGTGCCCGCGGAGATGAGGAGCCCCTCGGGGGTCGTACCGGCCGCCTCCGCCGGCCCGATCACCTCGGGCAGCATGGCCTGGTGGCCGAGCGCCAGCTCGACGAGATCGCTGCGGTAGGCGCCGGTGGCCGCCGACCAGTAGCCGGTGCCGGAGGCGCCGCCCCGGTCTGTGGTCCTTCTCACGGGCCGCCCGAGCAGCTGCCACACCAGCCAGTCGTGCGCCTGCATCAGGACGGCGGCACGCAGCGCGTTCTCCGGCTCGGTCTTGGCGAGCCAGCGCAGCTTGGTCACCGGCTGCGCGGCCTGCGGCACACACCCCACGGCCTGCGCCCACGCCTCGCGTCCGCCCAGCGCGTCGATCAGGTCGGCCGCCGCCACCTGCGCGCGCTTGTCGCCGCCGACCATCGCGGGGCGCACGGTGTTGCCCTGTGCGTCCAGCGGGACCACCGCGTTCTGCTGCGCCGACACGCCGATGGCCTGCACGCCTTCGAGCAGCCCGCCGCCGGCCGCCTCACCGAGGGAGAGCAGCCAGGCCTGCGGGTCGACGTCGGAGGGGCGTGCGCCGCCGCCGTCCGGCGATTCCACCGGGTGTGGGGCGTACCCCTGCCTGAGCACGGCGCCTGTGTCCGTGTCGCAGACGACGATGCGAGTGAAATCGGGCGAACTGTCCAGCCCGGCGACTATCCCCATGGCCCAAATTGTGCCGTAGCGCTGCGCTTGCTTGGGCCGTGGGCGCCGTGGGGGTGCGTGTGGTTTTTTTGGGCGCGGGTTCGTTGTGGCTGGTCGCGCAGTTCCCCGCGCCCCTTGGGGCGTTGCAGGGCCCGGCACCAAGAGGTGCCGCACACGATCACAGGTCTACGTGTTGCTGGTTCCCCAGTCGTCCTCTGTGCCGCCGTTGTGGGCGCTGCGTTCGCGGAGGGAGCGGACTCGGTCGGCCACCGCGGCGGGGACTCGGTCGCTGACCTTGTCGCTGACCGTGTGGTAGGCCTTGCCCGCGAAGTGCCGGCCCTGTTGTGCGGCCGACTCCGCGGTGTTGCGGACGGCGGGGTTGTGGGAGATCTCCCGGGCTGTCTTCTTCAGTTGCTCGTAGCGTTCGCGTCCGGCGCGTGTCCCGAGGACGTAACCGACGGCGAGTCCGATCACGAACGTGACCCGGTAGCGCATGGCGGCCACCCTTCCCTTGCGTAGGTCCCTGGTGCGGCGTCGGCGCCGGGGGGAACCGATTGGCGGAGCACCCCCCTGCTTGCGCTAATGTATGTGTCGCAGCGAGCGCACGCCCCCTGGCGAATACCCAGGTAGGTACGTTCGATGCAACGAGGCATTCCTCCGTAGCTCAATTGGCAGAGCAGCCGGCTGTTAACCGGCAGGTTACTGGTTCGAGTCCAGTCGGGGGAGCTCGGTCCTCCGTAGCTCAATTGGCAGAGCAGCCGGCTGTTAACCGGCAGGTTACTGGTTCGAGTCCAGTCGGGGGAGCATGCTGAACGAGGACCCCGTCGGGGTCCTTTTTCATGTCCGGGTCCCTGTGATGGGAACCGTGCAGGTCGTGGGGGAGTCCTTCAGGGCATGCGAAGTCGACCATACGAAGCAGGAGATCGTATGAGCGGCTATGCTGCGGCAGACGGCGCGCACACTTGTACGCGACACGCCGCTATGGGGCGGTAGCTCAGCCGGTTAGAGCAGCGGACTCATAATCCGTCGGCCGTGGGTTCGAGTCCCACCCGCCCCACCAAGCGGCATCGGTGCAGAAACGATGCGACCAGCCCGTGCCGGGAGGTCACTCATCCTCCGGCTCGCAGACGATCTCGTCCCGCGGCGTGTAGTGCGTGCGGAACGGCTCCCGCTTCACCTCTTTGCCGTCGGCGTAGAAGACCCGCTGCACGGTGACGTCGAAGCCCTCCAGCGGAGTCTGCGGCACGCACTTCTCGTCGGTGCTGACCTTCCGCTCCGGCTCCTTGACGTTCGTGCGCGGCCCCGTGACCGACTCGATCTCGTCGTACTTCTTGGTGCCGAGGAAGGTGATGGTGACCGAGGAGTCGGTGGACTCCGCCTGGATGTACAGGGCGTTGCCGGAGTCGTTCCTGAACCGCAGGTCCAGGCTGCCCCAGGCGACCGTCGCCTCGCGGCCCTCCGGGTAGCGCTCGATGTAGAAGGAGTGGGCGCCGTACTCGACGGGCTTCACCCCGGCGAAGAACATCGCGTTGAACGTCGTCGTGGCCACGGCGGACACGCCGCCGCCGGGTGCCTTCGTGAACTCGTCGTTGAGGATCATGACGCCCTCGGTGAAGCCGTTGGCCTCGGTGCGCTCGCCGACCCTCTTGTTGAAGCTCCAGGTCTCGTTCGGCATGACGAGGGAGCCGTTGATCAGCTCCACGGCCCGGCCGATGTTCTTCGTGCGGTACGGCGCCGGCTCGAAGTTGACGGTGAACGAGGACATCTTCTCCGTCAGGCCCAGCCGCGCGGCGTTCTCCGCGGTCACCTGGGGTCGCGTCACGCGCGCGGCCACCTCGCCGGTACGGGCGGCGGAGCCCGACTTGGTGAGCAGCGGCAGCACCGCCTTGCCCAGCGCCTTGTCGGTGACCTGCACGCCGGCCTGGGCGTCGTCGGCCGCCACGACCTCGTCGCCGTCGAGGCTCAGGGTGGCGTTCCGGGGCCTGGCGGGCAGGTCGGACAGGGGCTCGGTCACCGCCGGGTCGGCGCGCAGGCCCTTGGCGTCGAGGGCTGGGGTGAGCTTGCCGGCGTCGTTCGGCCGCATCGTCAGGTACTCGCCGAGGACCGCCGGGCCGATCGTGAACCGCTCGTCGGCCGCGGTGAGCATGACCGGCCCAGACATGGCGGGCTGGGCGAACTCGCGCACGGCGCGCCGCACCTCCGCCGCCGTCACCTTCGGCTTGGTCTCGCGGGCGGGCAGAGCCGTGACGGAGCGGGCCTCGCCGCGCAGGAAGGCGGCGCGCAGCGGGGCGACGGCGGTGTCCGTGTCCAGTGCGTAGCCGGTGTGCGGGGTGATCTGGCGGACCCGGCCGTCCGCGAAGGAGACGGCGCCGTCGCGGACCTTCTGGTCGAGCGACTTCGCCAGCTTTCCGAGGGCGGAGTGGGCCTTGGCCTCGTCGACGCGTACGACGGGCTCGACGGCACCGCCCGAGCGGAAGAGCCCGCCGATGACCGTGAGGGGGTTGGCGTCGTCGGTGCGCGACGCGCGGTCCACCGTCTTCTCGTAGTCGAAGGTGATGCCGGTCTGCCGCGGATCGACGGTGCCCTTGCGGTCGCCGACCGTCACGGCCAGCTCCCGGGCGCCGGCCGGGCCCAGCCGCTTCTCCAGCTTCTGGATGGCCTCCGCGCGGCTCAGGCCCCCGATGCCGACGCCGCGCACCGTCGTACCGGCGTCTATGTCGCCGCCCGCGATCAGCAGACCCGCGAGATACAGGCCGCCGACGCCGACGGTCAGGGCGCCGCCGGCGAGGGCGAGGGGCGGAACGGAGGCGATCCTGGGGGCTGAGGCGTTTCGCAGGGCGGAGGGGGCGCGCAGGCGCATGGGTCTCCCGGGCGGGCGTTTCGACAGGGACGGCGCGTCCGATGACGTGCCGCTGTGCGCGAGGCAAGCACATCCAGCTAGCCATAATCGGACGAAAACGCCTATGTCGTAGAACACGTATGTTTCGGGTCACGCCCTTGCCCCACGCCCTCCACCGGCCCCTGCCCCCCGCCCCCTGCCTACTCCCAGGGCCCGGTCACGCCCCGCTCGGCACCTCTGTCTTCTCGGCCGGTGTGACCTTGTCCTCCTCGGACGCCGCCAGCGTCTTGTTGCGGCGGACGGAAGCGAGGAAGGACGCGGCGATCAGGACGACGCCGATCAGGCCGGTGATGATCTCGCTGATCTGATGCTGGATGGTGACCAGCAGGATCGCGGCGAGGGCGCCGATGGCGTAGTGGGCGCCGTGCTCCAGGTAGACGTAGTCGTCGAGGGTGCCCTGGCGGACCAGGTAGACCGTGAGGGACCGGACGTACATCGCGCCGATGCCGAGGCCGAGCGCCATCCAGAAGATGTGGTTGGTGATGGCGAAGGCGCCGATCACGCCGTCGAAGGAGAAGGACGCGTCCAGGACCTCGAGGTAGAGGAAGAGGAAGAACGCGGCTTTCCCTGCGAGGGCCACCGCCGAGACCGGCCTGCCTTCCGCCCTCGCCTTCTCCTCCTCCTCGTGCTCGTGTTCCTCCTCCTCTTCGAGCCTGTCCTCGAAGTAGCCGGAGAGACCGCCGACCACGAGGTAGGTGATGAGACCCGCGACTCCGGAGAGCAGCACGGTGGCCGTCTTGTCGGCGTGGCCCGTGCTGACGTGCGCGTGGGTGGCGAAGGTCAGCGCCGTGGCCAGCAGGGCGACGAGCGCCAGGCACACCGCCAGCATGTCGATCTTGCCGAGCTTCGCGAGCGGGCGCTCCAGCCAGGCCAGCCACTTGATGTCGCGGTCCTCGAGGATGAAGTCCAGGAAGATCATCAGCAGGAACATGCCGCCGAAGGCCGCGATCGCGGGGTGCGCGTCGGTGACCAGGTCCTGGTAGCGGTCCGGGTCGTCCAAGGCCAGCTGGACCGCCTCGACGGGGCCGACCTTGGCACTGATCGCGACGATCACCACCGGGAAGACCAGCCGCATGCCGAACACCGCGATCAGGATGCCGAGGGTGAGGAAGACGCGCTGCCAGAAGGCGTTCATCTTCTTCAGGATCCCGGCGTTGACGACCGCGTTGTCGAAGGACAGCGAGATCTCCAGGACGGAGAGGATCAGGACGATCCCGAAGGCCTCCCAGCCCCACTGCCACGCGGCGAAGGCGAGGCCGAATGCCGTGACGGCGAACGACCAGCCGAAGGTTCGCAGCACCATCACTGGCCCTCCGCCTTCACGGCCAGCACCGGGCAGCCCACGCCCAACAGGATCTGCTGGGCCGCCGAGCCCATGATCAGCTTGCCGACCGCGCTCCGCCGCCGCAGACCGATCACCACCAGGGACGCGTCCTTCTGCTCCGCGAGGTCGATGATCTCCTCGGCGGCGTCGCGGGCGCCGAGGACCTGGCGGATGTCGAAGTCGATGCCGAGGGCCGCGAGGTCCTCGCGGACGTGGGTCAGGTCGGGTTCCTGGGCGAAGCGGGGGTCCACCAGCGCGTCGCCCCGGGTGGTGTTCACGACGAGGAGCTTCTCGCCGCGCCGACGGGCCTCGTCGATCCCCGCGCGCAGGGCCGCCTCGCCCTCGGGTGAGGGGACGTAGCCGACCAGGATGGTCATCTCGTTTCTCCAGTTGTCTCAGGCGGCGCTTCGCGCGCGCAGGGGACGTACGACGAACCGGCCGATCAGCGGCCACACCAGGACCAGCGCGATCACCAGGTAGACCGTGTACGACACCGGGCCGCCCAGCAGCCCCGACAGCTCGCCGCCGGACAGCTGGAGTGAGCGCCGTCCCTGCAGCTCCGCGCGCGGGCCGAGGATCACGCCGACGATCAGCGGCAGGACCGGCAGTCCGAAGCGGCGCATGGCGAAGCCGAGCAGACCGAGGACGAGCAGGATGAACAGGTCCAGGGGCTGGGCGTTGACGGCGTAGGCGCCCATCGAGGCGAAGAACAGGATGCCCGCGTAGAGGTACGGGCGCGGGATCTGCAGCAGCTTCGCCCAGGCCGGGGCCAGGGGGAGGTTCAGCAGCAGGAGCAGCAGGTTGCCGATGAAGAGGCTGGCGATCAGGATCCAGACCAGGTTCGCCTCGCGCTCGAAGAGCAGGGGGCCGGGCTGGATGCCGTACGACTGGAAGGCCGCCAGCATGACCGCGGCGGTGGCGTTCGTCGGGAGGCCGAGCGCCAGCATCGGGACCAGCGTGCCCGCCGCGGACGCGTTGTTCGCGGCCTCCGGGCCCGCCACGCCCTCGATGGCGCCCTTGCCGAATTCCTCGGGGTGCTTGGTGAGCCGCTTCTCCGTGGCGTACGACATGAAGGTCGGGATCTCCGCGCCGCCGGCCGGCAGCGCGCCGAACGGGAAGCCGTACGCCGTGCCCCGCAGCCAGGGCTTCCAGGAGCGCTGCCAGTCCTTCCTGCCCATCCACGGGCGGCCGACCGGGATCACCTCGGCGGGCTTGCGCCGCAGATGGGCGGCCACCCACAGCGCCTCGCCGACGGCGAAGATGCCGACCGCGACCACGACGACGTCGATGCCGTCGGCCAGCTGCGGTATGCCCAGGGTCAGGCGCTGCTGCCCCGACACCGCGTCGATGCCGACCAGGCCGATCGTCAGGCCCAGCAGGAGCGAGACGAGGCCCCGGATGCGGGAGGAGCCCAGCACCGACGTCACGGCTATGAACGCCAGCAGCATCAGCGCGAAGTAGTCGGGCGCGCCCAGGCTGACCGCGAAGTCCACCACGAACGGGGTGACCAGGACCAGCAGCAGAGTGCCGATGGTGCCCGCGACGAAGGAGCCGATCGCCGCCGTGGCCAGGGCCTGGGCCGCGCGGCCCGCCTTCGCCATCTTGTTGCCCTCGATGGCCGTGACCACGGACGAGGACTCGCCGGGGGTGTTGAGGAGGATCGACGTCGTCGAGCCGCCGTACATGCCGCCGTAGAAGATGCCGGCGAACATGATGAACGCCTGCACCGGCTCCATGCCGTACGTCACCGGCAGCAGCAGGGCCACCGTCATCGCCGGGCCGATGCCCGGCAGGACGCCCACCGCGGTGCCGATGACGACGCCGACGAGGGCGAGCAGCAGGTTCATCGGGTCCATGACGTCCGCGAAGCCCTGCATGAGGTTGTTCAGGTTGTCCATCGGGGCCTCACAGGATTCCTTGCAGGACGCCGGCGGGGAGGTTCACGCCGAGGCCGATCGCGAACGCGTAGAACGTCGTCAGGGAGAGCGTCGCCGAGATCAGCAGGTTGCGGATGTAGTGGCGGTTGCCCAGCGCGAAGGCCGTGCCCCAGAAGAGCAGGCCGCCGCTGATCACCCAGCCGAGGCGCTCGATGAGCAGCGCGTTCGCCAGGAACACGCCGACCAGCAGCAGCACGGTGCGCCAGTCGCTGCCGGCCGACAGGTCGACGTCCTCGCCGGCCTCCGGCTCACCGCGGCCGCCCCGGGCCACGTCGACGGCGTACAGCACCGCGAGCAGCACGAGCAGGCCGCCCAGGATCAGGGGCACCGCGCGCGGCCCGACCGGGTCGGTGCCGCTGGTGAGGTGCGGGATGCCCAGGGCGTCCACGACGACGGCGGCGCCCAGCAGGGCGAGGAACGCGCACACGCCGTACTGCGCGCGGTCCCCGCCCTCCCGGGGCGGAGGGGAGTCCTCCACGGCCCGTTCCTCTGTCTGCGAGCTCATGCCAGCCCGAGCTCTGCCAGCAGGTCGGCGACCGCCTTGTCCTGCTCGTTGAGGTAGCTGCCGAACTCGTCGCCGGTGGCGAAGGCGTCGACCCAGCCGTTCTTCTCCAGCTGTGCCTTCCAGTCGTCCGAGTCGTGCATCTTGGTCAGCGCGTCGATCCAGGTCTGCTTCTGCTCGTCGCTGATGCCGGGAGGGGCGACGATGCCGCGCCAGTTGGTGAAGACGAGGTCGATGCCCTGGTCCTTGAGAGTGGGCGCGTCCTTCAGCGCCTCGACCGGCTTCTCGCTGCTGACGGCGAGGACGCGCACCTGGCCGGCCTCCACCTGGTCGAGGAACTCACCGAAGCCGCTGGCGCCGAAGGCGATCTTGTTGCCGAGGACGGCCGGGAGCAGCTCGCCGCCGCCGTCGTACGAGACGTAGTTGACGTCCTTCGGCTTGATGCCGACGGCCTTCGCCAGCTGCATCGGGAGCAGGTGGTCGGGGCCGCCCGGCGAAGAACCGCCCCCCACGGCGAACTTCTTGGGGTTCTTCTTCCAGGCGGTGACGAGGTCGTCCATCGTCTTGTACGGGGAGTCCTTCGGCACGACGATCGCGCCGGCCTCCTCGATCAGCTTGGCGAGCGGCGTGGTGTCGGTCAGCGTCGCCTTGGACTTGGAGGTGTACGAGGCTCCGACGACGCCCAGGCCCATCTGCATGGCCAGCTTGCCGTTGCCCTTCTCGTTCACCAGGCGCTGCAGACCCACCGTGCCGCTGGCGCCGGGCAGGTTGAAGACCTGGACCCCGGAGGCGGCCTTGGTGTCCTGCATGACCTGGGTGACGGTGCGGGCGGTGAGGTCGTAACCGCTGCCCGGGGTGTTGGGGACCATGAGGCGCAGGCCCGTCACGGGCTTGTCGGACCCGCCTCCGCTTCCGGACTCCTCCTTGTCGGCGGTGGCACCACAGGCACTGACCGCGAGCATGGACGCGGCAGCAAGAGCTCCGACAAGTGCGGCTCGTCGAGTTCTCATGGCTCATCTCTTTCGCTTGGGCCGATCCGGCGCCATGATTGTGCGGTTCCTGAGACACCCCGTCTCGGTTGTGTGACCATTGAAGGTTGAGTTCATAGTGGTCATAACGTCACGGTCACCGTCCCGAAGACAGCGACGCCACACGCTCGCCGGTGAGCTGCTGAGATGGCAGCTCGCCATTGTCGTGATCGTGCTGGCCGCCGTCGCCGCGGTCTCGCTGGCGCAGTCCAAGGCGACGTTCGACCGGGTCGAGGGGCGCCGGGTGACCGCGCTCGCCGAGGAGATGGCGGGCAACCCCCTCGTGCGCACCCAACTGGTCCGCCCCGCCGTGGCCGAGATGCTCGCCCCTTTGCTCCAGTCGACGCTGACCAGGTCCGGTGTCACCTCCGCCACGGTCGCCGACGCCGACGGCGAGATCGTCGCCTCCACCAACCCCACCCTCCTCGGCACCCGGCTGCCGGTCTCCGGCATCGACGCCGCCGAGGGCCGCGGCTGGTCCGGGGAGCTGCCCGTCAACGGCGTCACCGAGCTGGTGGCGCAGGCGCCGGTGCTCCAGGCGGAGAACGACGAGGACCGCCGCCTCAAGGCCGGGGACCACCTCGGCACCGTGATGATCGGGCGGGCCTCACCGTCGGTCTGGCAGCGGCTGGTGGGCGCCTCGTCCTATCTGCTCGTCTACCTCGGCGTCGCCAGCGTCCTCGGCGTGGCCGGCTCCTGGCTGCTGGCCCGGCGGATCAAACGGCAGACCTTCGGCATGGAGCCGCGCGAGATCGCCGGGCTCGCCGAACACCGGGAGGCGATGCTGTTCGGGATCGCCGAGGGCGTGGTGGCACTCGACCCGCAGCAGCGGCTCACGCTCGTGAACGCCGTCGGCCGCAGCCTGCTGGACCTGCCCGAGAACTGCGTCGGGATGAGCCTGGCCGACCTGGGGATCGAGGGGCGGCTGTACGACGTCCTGGCCGGGACCGCACCGAAGGACGAGCCCGGCGATCTCGCGGGCCGGGACGAGGTCGTCGTACGCCGAGGGCGCGTCCTCGTCATGAACCGCATGGACGTCACCAAGGACGGCCGCCGGCTCGGCTCGGTGACGACCCTGCGGGACCGCACCGAACTCGCCCAGATGGAACGGGAGTTGGGCTCCTTCCGCAGCACCACCGAGCTGCTGCGCGCCCAGGCGCACGAGTTCTCCAACCAGCTGCACACCATCTCCGGGCTCATCCAGATCGGCGAGCACGACGAGGTCGTGCGGTACGTCCGCGCCCTGCGCAAACACCGCGAGTCGCTCGACCTGCACCTCACCAGCCGGGTCCGCGACCGGGCCGTCGCCGCGCTGCTCATGGCCAAGTCGGCGCTCGCCGCCGAGCGCAAGGTGCGGCTGAAGATCTCCGAGCGCACGGCACTGGAACGCCTGGAGCCGACCGACTCGGCGGACGTGGCGACCGTGCTCGGCAACCTCGTGGACAACGCGGTCGACGCAGCGGCGAGCGGTTCCAGGACAGGGGACGGCGACCCCGACGCCTGGGTGGAGGTCGAACTGCGCCAGGACGCCTCCAGCGTCGAGATCGTCGTACGGGACTCGGGGCCGGGGGTGGCGCCCGAGCTCGCGCAGGAGGTGTTCCTGCACGGGTTCACCACCAAGGCCGCGCAGGGCGGCGACCGGGGGATCGGCCTGGCGCTGACCCGGCTGGTGTGCAAACGCCGGGGCGGTGAGGTGTCGGTGGCCAACACGCAGGCGGGCGCCATGTTCACCGCCCGGATGTCCGTCGGCCGTCCGGCCGACCGAGCGACGGAGGGGGTCCGATGATCGACGTACTGATCGTGGACGACGACTTCATGGTGGCGCGGATCCACCGCGGATTCGTCAACGACGTCGACGGGTTCCGGGTGGTCGGCACGGCGAACTGCGGGGAGCAGGCGCTCACCGCCGTCGCCGAGCTGCAGCCCGACCTGGTCCTGCTCGATCTCTACCTGCCCGACATGTTCGGGCTGGAGATCATCCCCCGGCTGCGGACCGCCGGGCACGACTGCGACGTCATGGTGATCAGCGCGGCGCGCGAGTCGGAGGCGGTGCGGGGCGCCGTACGGCAGGGAGTCGTCGACTATCTGCTCAAGCCGTTCGACGCCGAGGACCTGAGGGCGCGACTGGAGCAGTACGCCGCCCGGCGCAGCAACCTGTACGCGGCCGTGGTCAGCGGGCAGTCCGACGTGGACCGGGCGCTGGCGCGGGGCGCGGCGCCGGCCGCCACGACGGCCTCCCTGCCCAAGGGCATGAGCGTGGAGACCGCCGAGCTGATCGAGCGGGAGCTGCGGACGGCCGAGGGCAGCCTCTCCGCCGCCGAGTGCGCGGCCCGGCTCGGGGTGTCACGGGTCAGCGCCCGGCGGTACCTGGAGCACTTCACCGTCACGGGGCGGGCGGAGGTGTCGCTGCGCTACGGGCAGGCCGGGCGGCCGGAGCGGCGGTACAGCTGGCTGGACGACTAGGGCGTCTCCCACGCTAGGGCGTCTCCCACGCCCGGCTGCCTTCCTGGTCGGCCGGGCCGGTCAGCTGGACGATGTCGTCGGACGCGATGTCGTGCAGTCTGATGGCCAGGTCCTCCAGGGCGCGGCTGGCGGCGAGTTCGTCGCCGATCTCGGGGATGGGCCGGTCGATCGGATTGCGGTGGGCCACGCCCCGGCCGGTGACGGTCGAGGTGCCCTGAGCCGCGTCCTGCGTGGTCAGGACGGCCTCGGCGCGGGTGTCGTCGCCGTCCTCGGTGATGTGGATCCGGACGGTCCAGTCCTTGTCTTCCATCGAGATCACTTCCGTACGGGATCGGGAAGAACCCCCCACTGATGAGCGTGCGCCTGTTCCCGGGCCGGGGCCAGCGCGCACCGGCATCTGCCACCCGCTCCTGCCGCGCAGGCATGACAAGTCTCTGGGTGGGCACGATCTGCCGAAAGGTTGCGCAGAGCAGGCCGGTCGCAACGGACCCCAGGTACGAGGAGGGCGCCATGAACCGCCAGACACCCGTCCGTGTTCGTGTCACCCGCCGGCCCGCCGCTCCGCGCGACACCCGGGGCGAGATCGACCGGCGCACCCCCTCGGGGCGGATCCTGCCGTACTGACACCGGGCCCGTCGCTCGACACCGGGCCCGTCCGCGGTCTCCGACGTAGCGTGAGGGCATGCGGGTGCTGGTCGTCGAGGACGAGGAGCGGTTCGCGGCGGGGCTCAGGGACGGGCTGGAGGCCGAGGGCTTCGCCGTCGACGTGGCGCTCGACGGCGTGGACGGGCTGTGGCTGGCCCACGAGAACAGCTACGACGCGATCGTCCTCGACGTCATGCTGCCGGGGCTCAACGGCTACCGCCTCTGCCGGGCCCTGCGCGCCGAGCGCGACTGGACGCCGATCCTCATGCTCACCGCCAAGGAGGGCGAGTGGGACGAGATCGAGGGCCTCGACACCGGCGCCGACGACTACCTCACCAAGCCCGTCTCCTACGCCGTACTCCTCGCCCGTCTGCGGGCGCTGCTGCGGCGCGGGGCACGGCAGCGGCCCGCCGTGCTCGCCGCGGGCGATCTGCGGCTCGATCCGGCGGCCCGGACGGTCAGCCGGGCCGGACGCGACATCGAGGTCACCGCGCGGGAATTCGCGGTGCTGGAGTTCCTGCTGCGGCGGGCCGGGGAGGCGGTGTCCAAGCGGACCATCCTCGACCACGTCTGGGGCGACGACTTCGAGGGCGACCCGAACATCGTCGAGGTGTACGTACGGCGGCTGCGCAACAAGGTCGACCGGCCCTTCGGCAGGGAGTCGCTGCTGACCTCGCGGGGGCACGGGTACCGGCTCGTGCCGGACGACGGGTGACGGTGCCCGATGACAGGCGAGCGGTACGAGCGTCGGCTGCGGGCCGTGCGGGTCCGGGCCACGGTCGTCGCCGTGCTCGCTGTCGCCATCGCCCTGATCGCCGCCGCCGTCGGGCTCGTCGTCGGGCTGCGTACCGAGCTCAGCAACGACGTACGGGACGCCGCCCGGGCGCGCGCCTCGGACGTGGCCCGGGTCATCGAGGCGGGCCGCGGGGTGCCCGCGCCGACCGTGTCCGCGCCCGACGAGGAGTTCCTCCAGGTGATCGCCGCGGACGGCACGGTCGTCGCGGCCAGCGAGAACGTCGAGGGACAGCCCGCGCTGGCCCGGCTGGGCCCCGGCGGGAGCGCCTCCGTCGACACCCCGCTCGACGACGACCCCTTCCTCGTCGTCGCGGTCGGCGCCGAGGACGACGGCCGTGACCTGGTCGTCCTCGACGGACGGGACGCCTCCGGAGTCGCCGAGGCCACGGACACGGTCACCTGGCTGCTGCTCATCGGCCTGCCCGTGCTGCTCGTCCTCGCGGCCGGCGCGACCTGGACGGCCGTCGGCCGCGCCCTGCGCCGCGTGGCCCGCGCCGAGGCCGCGCAGCGCCGGTTCGTCTCCGACGCCTCCCACGAACTGCGCTCACCTGTCGCCACCGTCCGTCAGCACGCCGAGGTCGCCCTCGCCCACCCCGAGCGCACCGACACCGGTGCCCTGGCCGGGACCGTGCTCGACGAGGCCGTCCGCATGCAGCGCCTCGTCGACGACCTGCTGCTGCTCGCCCGCGCCGACGAGAGCGCCCTGCTGCGGGGCGGGCGGCGGTCCGTCGACCTCGACGACCTGGTGCTCGAGGAGGTGGGGCGGCTGCGCGCGTCCTCACCCGGTCTGCGCGTCGACAGCACGGCGGTGGGCGCGGCCCGGGTGACCGGCGACGCGGAGGCGCTCCGGCGCCTGGTCCGCAACCTCGGCGAGAACGCGGCACGGCACGCCCGCACGCGGGTGGCGTTCACGCTGAAGGACGCCGGGGACGGGTGGGTGCGGCTGGTGGTGGAGGACGACGGGCCCGGCATCCCGGCCGCCGAACGGGCGCGGGTCTTCGACCGTTTCGTACGGCTGGACGAGTCCCGTGCGCGGGGGGAGGGCGGCGCGGGGCTTGGCCTGGCGATCGTCGCGGAGGTGGCGGGGGCGCATCGGGGGCGGGTGGAGGTGGGGGTGAGTGAGGGGTTGGGTGGGGCGCGGTTCGGGGTGACGGTGCCGTCGGCGGAGTGAGCGCGGCTGGTTTCGCCCAGTAGCTCGGGTTCATGCGTTGTACGGCGGCTGCCGGTGGTTCGTGGTTGCTCGCGCAGTTCCCCGCGCCCCTGGGTACTTTCTGACACCGCGTTCAGGGATGTTCAGGGGTTGTTCAGGGGTGGGGCGGGACCCTCGGCGTAGCCGATCGGTATCGAGGAGGCCGCCATGAACACTCAGCGCAGGATCCTGTGGCCGGGAGCCGTCATGGGCGCCGTCGTGCTGATGGCCGGCGCCTGCTCCGGGAGCGCGGGCGGGTCGGAGAACGCGAGCGCCGGCGACTGTGTGCATGTCGTCGACGAGGACACCGGACAGACGGGCAAGGACTGCTTGCCGCTCGCTCCCCGCAGTGACCGCGTCGACCTGACCGAGCCGGTGTTCTCCCACTCGACCCGGGTCACCAACCCTTTGCACCCCACCGGCGAGGTCGACCAGGTCGTCATGGGCGGCCAGGTGGACGACGAGGCCTTCCGCACCGAGGTCAGCCTGCTGCCCGGCACCAAGACCATCAAGTTCGACGGCAAAACGGTCCAGGCCCTGACCCAGCAGTACGTCGCCTTCGCCGACGGCCGCATCCACGAGGTCGCCCTCGACTGGTACGCCCAGGCCGACGACGGTTCGGTCTGGTACCTCGGCGAGGACGTCTTCAACTACGAGGACGGCGTGGTCGCGGACACGGAGGGCACCTGGCAGGCGGGCCGGGACGGGGCGCCACCGGCGATGATCATGCCCGCGCATCCGGAGAAGGGGGACGTGTACCGGCCGGAGAACCTGCCCGGCGTCGTCTTCGAGGAGGTCACCGTGCGGAAGACCGGGCAGACCGTCGACGGGCCGTACGGGAAGGTCGAGGGCGCGATGACCGTGCGCGAACTGCACATGGACGGCTCGACCGAGGACAAGACCTTCGCCCCGGGCTACGGCGAGTTCTCCACCGGGAACGCGAACGGCGACCTGGAGGCGGTGTCGCTGGCGGTGCCCACCGACGCCGAACAGGGGCCGCTGCCAAGGGAGTTGGCCGCACTCGACCGGGCGGCCCGCGCCGTGCAGGACGGCAAGGTCACCGACGCCGACCTGGGCGGGGTGCGGGACGCGTGGACGGCGTACCGCGACTCCGAAGCCGTACCGAAGCTGCTGGAGCGGCAGATGACGCGCGACCTCGACACGCTCGACGAGGCCGTCGGCGCGAAGGACGAGGAGGAGACGCTGGGCGCCGCACTGCGGGTGGCCCAGAACACGTCGGATCTGCGGCTGCGTCACGAGCCGGTGCGGACGGTGGATGTCATCCGGTTCGACATGTGGGCACGGCAGTTGGGGATCGACGCGGCAGCCGGGGCCGAGGGGGCGGTCGCCGGTGACGTCACCAGCCTCGAACTCGTCTGGGAGCGGCTGAAGGACGAGGTGCCCAAGGTCAAGGCGGCCGCGGTGACGGCAGACCTGCGCGAGGCCCGCGAGGCCGCCGACCGCGGGGACATGGCGGCGGCGCAGCGGTTGGCGCCGGGCTTGGCGGAGGCGATCGCGGCGCTGAGGGGCTGAAGGGCTCAGGGGTTCGGCGGCGGCCGTCGCCGACGTGCGGCGCTGACCCCGGTCACGAACCGTCGGAGTCGGAGCCCGTCGGGTTCAGCTCCATCGGCGCGATCTTGCCCTCCAGCATCGTGCCCAGGCCCTGCACCGCGCAGACGTCGGGCCGCTCGGCGATGTGCACGGGCATGCTGGTGGCCTGCCGCAGCATCTCGTCGAACCCGGGCAGCAGCGCACTGCCGCCGACCATCATGATCCCGCGGTCGGCGAGGTCGGCGACCAGGTCGGGCGGGCAGTCGCGCAGCACCTTGCCGATGCTGTCGAGGACGGCGGTGAGCGGCGTCTGGATGGCGTCCCGTACGGCCGCGGTGTCGACCTGGACGCTGCGGGCGAGACCGGTGCAGACGTCCCGGCCGTGGATCTCGGTGGAGGCGGGACCATGGGGTGTGAGGCCGTTGCCGGAGAGCGCCAGCTGCAGGGGCCGCACGCTCTGGCTGGGCAGCATGAGTTCGTGCTCGTGCCGCAAGTGCTGCACGATGGCGTGGTCGACGGCCTCACCGCCGACCCGGACGCGTTCGGCGGTGACGATGTTGCCGAGGGAGAGCACGGCGACCTCGGTCGCGGCCGCCCCGCACACCATGATCATGCTGGCCTCGGGCTGCTCCACGGGCAGCCCGCAGCCCACGGCGGCGGCGATCAGCGTGTCCACCAGCTCCACGCGCCGCGCGCCCAGCCCGACGAGCGTCTCCATGGCGGCGCGCCGGGCGAGCGGGTCGGGGTTGTGCGGCGTGCAGACCGCGGCGCGCAGGAAGGGCTTGCGGCGCAGGGAGCGGCGCATCTTGTCGCCGAGGAGGTGCCGCAGCATCCGCTGCGCCATCTCGATGTCGACGACGGTGCCGCCGGAGACGGGCCGTACGACGCGGATGTAGTCCGGGGTGCGCCCGGTCATCCGCTCCGCGAACTCGCCGACCGCGATCAGGGCGCCGGTACGGGTGTTGACGGCGGCGGCGGAGGGCTGGTCGACGACGAGCCCGGCGCCCTTCACATAGACGCGGGTCCTGGCCGCCCCCAGGTCGACGGCGAAGTGGCAGCGACGCAGCTGCTCCAGCGTGGCGGTCATGGGGGGTCCTCCCGAGAACGCAGACCATGGGGTCCGCCGGGTGGGTGGCGGGCCTCGCTCGGTTGTTTCGTGTGTGCGGGGCCGCCGGGTCGGGGCCTCTTACCGCATCGTGCGGGCCGCCGGGAGGGGGGCGCCTTCTGTAGGGGGCCGGGTGGGGTGCGGCTGAATGGGGGGTTCTGGATCTGATGGAGGGTCAGGTGGGTGTGTCGGGTCCCAGGGAACGGGCGGCTTCGAGTATGGGCTGCAGTCCCGGCACGGTGAGGTCGGCCGTGTCGAAGCGTCGGCGTGCCTGCTCGGTCCGTGCGTGGCCGACGAATCGCACGCCCGCGGCGTGGGCGGCGGACTGTTCGGCCGCGGTGGAACCGATCAGCACACAGCGCTCGGGGGAGACGCCGAGCCGCTCGACGGCCCGGCGCAGGACGTCGGGGTGCGGCATCAGCCGGGTGAGGTCGGGGGAGCGTCCGTGCACACCGCCGGAGAGACAGGCGGTCAGGCCATGCCGGTCCAGGAAGGTCTCGGCGGCGCCCGCGGCGTGGTCGGTGACGACGGCCAGGGGCATGCCACGGGCGTACAGGGTCTGGACCAGCTCCTCGGACAGCGGCATGGGCCGGGTCGTTGGGGCCGCCCGTCCAGCCGCCGTGGACCACGACGGTGGCGGCCACCTCGCCGAGGCTCCCGCACTGCGGGAACGTCACGGTCACCGCCGAACGGTCGCTCCATCTGACGACGTGCGCACACGTGAGCACGCGGTGCGGGGAGATCAGGAAGCCCGCGCCGACCTCGCCCCCGCAGACGATCCGGGCGTGCCAGGCAGCGCTGCTCATGACCGTCCGGGGGTCTCCCGGCCGGCCGCGGACCGGTCGGGGGTCCAGCTGAGCTTCACCACCAGGTGGCCCTCCGTCGTCCCCTTGGCGATGACCGCTCCGGCCTCCGCGGTCAGCTTCACGCCGAATTCGAGTTCCACGGTGTCCGGTTCGAGGGAGCCGTCCCGGAAGACCCGCAACGCGGAGTCGGCCGCCGCGCGGACGCCGTCCAGGGCGGTCTCGAAGGTCCGCGTCGCCCGGGCCGGCCCGTCGCCGCGCGACACGAGACGGGCGCCGTGCTCGTCGTGGACGCCCTCCACGACGACCCTGGCGCCGCCGTCGGTCTCGAACTCCATCAACCCGTCCATGGCGCCGCTCGCTCCCCCGTGGTGTGTGACCTCGACGAACTCCATTGTTGCGGACGTCACTTGGAGATGTCCCGGGTTCCTGTGTGCAGGACTTGCAGGACTTGGGGAACGCAGCGACACCGGTCCCCGTCAGTTCCCGCTCGGAGCGCCTACGACGCCCCGGATCACCCCCAGCTCCACCAGGTCCTGCGGCCGGATCCGCAGCTGATCCGCCGTCGCCTCCACTTCCCCCGGCCCTCGCTTGAGGATCGCGGCGGCCAACTCGGGCGCTATCACCGAGAAGTAACTGTCCGGCGTGGCCCAGGTGTTGCCCGGCGCCGCCGGCGCCAGCGCTCCTCCCGAGCCGCCCTCGCCGATGACCAGCGTGGTGATCGGCGTGCGCGCGGCGGCCACGGCACCGAACAGGTCGGCGATCGCGACACCCACTCCCTGCCGCTCCGCCTCGGCGTCGTTCGCGGCACCCGGCGTGTCCACCAGCGTCAGCACCGGGATGCCGAGCCGGTCCGCGAGGCGGATCAGGCGGGCGGCGGTGCGGTAGCCGGCGGGGCGGGTCGCGGTGCCGGTCTGGGCGGCGTAGGCGACCGTACGGCCCTCGTGCTCGCCGAAGCCGCAGAGCATGCCGTCGGGGTCGGCGCCGCCGCAGCGGTCGCCGCTGATCGTGACGCGGTGGGTGAAGTAGGCGTCCAAGTAGCGTGCGGCGCGAGGGCGTTCGGGCGACCGGGCACGCCGCACCGCGTCCCAGCCGGTGGTGGGGACATCGTCGAGGCCGAGGGCTGATGGAAGCGGGGCGGCCGGGAATGCCGGGCCGGGCGTCTCCGGGGGCGTCGGGCCGGGCGCGCCGGATGTCTCCGGGATTGTCCGGCCGGGCGTGTCTCGGGCGGGCGGAGCCGCCTGGCCGGGCCCCGCCTGATCCGCCGGGGGCGTCCCGCTGGGTGTCGTGCGTTGCGCCTGTCGATCCGGCAGCCGCGACGCTCCACGAGCCGGCGGCCCCGCCAGCAGCCGCAGCCACGACCCCAACACCCCCCGCAGCTCCTCCGCGCGGACCACCGCGTCCACCGCCCCCGCCCTCACCTGCGCCTCCGCCGTGTACGCCGCCGGATCCGCGTCCGCCGGCCGGACCCGGGAGCCCGCGAAGCCGACCTGGGCGCCGGGCAGGGCGAGGGTCACGTCGGCGCCGGCGCCGAGGGTGGCCCAGCCGCCGCCGGTGGTCGGGTCCCGCAGCACGGCGATCTGGGGCAGCCCGGCCTCCCTGGTGAGCGCCGACTGGCGGGCCACGCGCTGGAGTTGGGTCAACGCGAGCATGCCCTCCTGCATACGGCTTCCTCCCGTCGCCACCAGCGGGACAACGGGGAGGCGGCGGGCGCGGGCGTAGGTGTACGCCGCCTCCAGCCGGTCGCCGGTGCGTTCGCCCAGTGAGCCGCCCAGGAAGCCGAACTCGAACGCGATCAGGACCGCGCGCGTGCCCTCGACGGTGCCGGTGCCGCAGATCACCGACTCCTCCTCGCCCGTGCGCTCGGCGGCGCGGGCGCGCGAGGCGTCGTAGCCGTGCCAGGCGAGGGGGCCGTCGGGGGTGGAGGCCTTGGCCGCGTACGGGAGTTCGGTGAAGTCGTCGGCGACCAGGGCGACGGCCTCCCGGGCGGAGAGGCGGTTCTGGGTGGGCTGTTCAGTCATGGGTCAGCGCCCGCTTCATGATCTTCCCCATGTCGTTGCGGGGGAGCGCCGTGAGGTAGTGGACGGTGCGCGGTCGTTTGTGCGGCGCGAGGCGGTCGGCGACGTGGTCGGCCAACTCGGCGGCGGCAGGCGGGGATTCCGGGTCCGCCGGGACCACCCAGGCCACGATGCGCTCGCCCAGGTCCGCGTCCGGCTCCCCGGTGACCGCCGCCTCCCGCACCCCGGGGTGTTCGAGGAGCGCGTTCTCGATCTCGCCGGCCCCGATCTTGTAACCCCCGCTCTTGATCAGGTCGGTGGCCTTGCGGCCGACGATACGGACGTAGCCGTCGGGATCGCGCACCGCCATGTCGCCGGTGCGGAACCAGCCGTCCGCGGTGAAGGCGGCGGCCGTCGCGTCGGGGCGGTTGAGGTACTCGGTGAACAGGTTCGGGCCGCGCACCTGGATCTCGCCCACGGTCTCGCCGTCGTACGACGCGATCGGCGTCCCGTCCTCCTCCACGAGCCGCAACTCCACGCCCGGCAGCGGGACACCGACGGTTCCCGCGCGGGGTTCGCCGTCCGCGCGGACGCTCGTGTTCATCAGCGTCTCCGTCATGCCGTACCGCTCGACGACCCGCTGCCCGGTCGCGGCCGTGATCCGCTCGTGGTCGTGCACCGGGAGCGCGGCCGAGCCCGAGACCAGCAGGCGGGCCCTGCCCAGTGCCTTCGCCAGCTCCGGCTCCTCGGGGAGCGCCTGGGCGATGCGGTGGTACATCGTCGGCACGCCGAACACCATGGTCGCGCCGTGGTTCAGCTCGCGCGCGACGCCCTCCGTGCTGAACCTGCCCAGGTGACGTACCGATCCGCCGCGGCGCAGCGGGCCGAGGATGCCGAGAACCAGGCCGTGCACGTGGAACAGGGGCAGGCCGTGCACGAGGACGTCGTCGCCGGTCCACTGCCAGGCGTCCGCGAGCGCGTCCAGGGTGGCGGTGATCGCCCGGCGCGGGATGACCGCGCCCTTCGGCGGGCCGGTGGTGCCGGAGGTGTAGACGATCAGAGCCGGGTCGGCCTCGGTGGCCTGCTCGTCGGGGCGGGGGCCGGCGGCTCGCACGTCGACGTCCATGCGGTCCAAGTCACTGAGCGGGGCCGGGAGTTCATCGCCCGGCGCCGCGAGTACGAGGCTCGGCGCGCTGTCGGACAGGATGTGCCCCAGCTCCTTCTCCCCCGACTTCGGGTTGAGCGGCACGGCGGCGATCCCGGCCTCCAGCGCCGCCACCACGGCGACGGCGCTCTCCAGTGCGGGCGTCGCCCAGACGGCCACCCGGCCCGCGCCGCCGATCCGCGCCGCGAGGGCGCCGGAGGCGGCGCCGAGCTCGCCGTATGTCAGGGAGCGGTCGCCGAACCGCAGGGCCGGCCGGTCGGGCCGGCTGCCGGTCAGGGCCGGAAAGAGAGAGGACACGCGTCGTACTCCTTAGCTGTCGCCGTCGATTGCAGTCTGTCGTCCGCGGGGACTATCCCCAGCCCGGCACGACCATCACCAGCCACACCGCCGCGGGTACCACCGCGACAACGATCCCTCCGTACACCATCAGCTGCCGGAAGAACCGCTCACGGTCGACATCCGGTGCCGCGGCCAGCACCAGCGCGCCGTTCGTCGAGAACGGACTCACGTCCACGACCGTCGCCGACACCGCGAACGCCGCCACCATCCCGACCGCGCCGATCTCGCCCTGCGCCAGGAACGGCACGGCGAGCGGGATGAGCGCGCCCATGATGCCGACGGACGAGGCGAAGGCCGACACGAGCGCGCCGATGTAGCAGAGCAGCACCGCGGACAGCAGCGGTACGCCGATGTCGCTCACGCCCTCGCCGGCCCAGGTGATGGTGCCGATCTCCTCCAGCACGCCGACGTACGTCAGCACACCGCAGATCACCAGGACCGTCGGCCACGCGATCTCGCCGACCGCCTTGCGGCTGTCGTCGGGCCAGGCGGCGCTGAGGACGACGGCGAGGGTGATCGCGGTCAGGCCCGCGTCCAGGTCGAGGACGAGGACGGCGATGACGAGGGCGATGAGGGAGAGGAGGGTGGCGATTCGGGGTGGGGTGAGGGGGAGGGCGAGGGTGTCGGTGGGGGCGGGGGTTGTTTCGCGGGTGGCGGTCGTGGCGGTCGTGGCGGTCGTGGTGGTTGTGGGGGAGGGGTGGGTGCCGGGATCTGTCGTAGTCCCCGTACCGCTCCGTTGTGGCTGGTCGCGCAGTTCCCCGCGCCCCTTTGGGGCGTGTCCGGCGCCCTCCCTCCACAGCCCGAGGCCTCCGCACGCGACGAAGACCACCGCCGCGATGACGAGGTTGACGATCAGCGACGCCAGGAAGAGGGCGACCTCGTTCCCCGGCAGCTTCTCCCGCTCGACGATGCCGTTGACGATGGAACCGTAGATGCTGATCGGGGAGAAGCCGCCGGCCTGCGCACCGTGCACCACCATGGCGCCCATCAGCAGCGGGCTGATCCGGTACCGGGCGGCGAAGCTCAGTGCGACGGGCGCGACGATCGCCACGGCGGCCGGGCTCACGGCGCCGATCGCGGTGAGCGAGCCGGTGAGGGCGAACATCACCCAGGGGATGAGAGCCACCCGGCCCCGGACGAGCCGGATGGAGGCGTGCACCAGCCAGTCGGTGGTGCCGTTGGCGCGGGCGATGGCGAAGAGGTACGTGACGCCGACGAGTACCACGAACAGGTCGCCGGGGAAGCCGGCGAAGATGCCGTCCGCGTCGAGGTCGGCGACGAGGGTGCCGACCGCGAAGGCGGCGGCGAAGGCGAGCGCGCCCATGTTGATCGAGCGGGTCGTGGCGATGACGAACACCACGGCGAGAACGAGGATCGAGACGAGTTCGGGGGACATACGGGCTCCCGTCTTTGGGTCCCGGAGCGGTTGCGGGTTCCACACCCGCTTCAGTGGCTGAGTGGCTGAGCCAATTCGGGGTGCTGGCTGGACAGCGTGGGCGCGCGGGGAGCGGACGTCAAGGGGTCGCGCAGGAATTGGCTCAGCCACTCGACCACTCAACCGCCCGGCCACTCACCCGGCCCGGTGTTACGCTCCCGGCGAGAGGGGGACCCCGTGACCGACGACGCCCTGCGCCCCATGACCAAGCAGCGCCTCTACGAGCAGGTGCTCGACCGGCTGCGCGCATACGTCGCCGAGGGCGGCCTCGGCGCCGGGGACCGGCTCCCGACCGAACGCGACCTGGCCCAGCGGCTCGGAGTCAGCAGGGCCTCGGTGAAGCAGGCGATCGTGGTCCTGGAGGTGCAGGGCCTGGTGGAGGTACGGCACGGGGGCGGCACGTACCTCGTCCGGGACAGCCTCGACGTGGAGCCGGTGGACCGCATGGTCGAGCGCCGCCGACGCCTGCCCGACGTCCTGGAGGCCCGCGAGGCCCTGGAGACCAAACTCGCCGAACTGGCCGCCGAGCGCCGCACGGAGGAGGACCTCGCGGCGATGCGGGCGGCGCTCGCGCACATGGCGAAGGAGATCGAGGAGAACCGCCCCGGCGTGGAGGGCGACCGCCTCTTCCACGCCGCGGTCACCGCCGCCGCCCACAGCAGCATCCTCGCCGAGTTCATGCGCTCCATCGCCGACCAGATCGCCGAGAGCCGCACCGAGTCCCTCCGCCAGCCCCACCGCCCCACCCGCTCCCTCGCCCAGCACCAGGCCATCCTCGACGCGATCGAGTCCGGCCGCCCCGCCCAGGCGGCCACCGCCATGCGACGCCATGTCCGCACGGTGGCGAAGGTGCGGTTGCTGGACTGGGAACCGGAGGGCGAGGACCGGTAGGGCCGGTCGGACTGGTGGGCCTGTAGGTCCGGTGGAGCCGGTCGCGCCGCGCGGGCCGTCCGTCAGGCCGCCCTCTCCGCCACGTCCGGGTGTCTGTCCCGGTTCCGGAAACGCTTGTTAACCTGCGCCTCGCGCCACCGTCCCGTCCGCTCGCACAACCGCCCTGCCCGGAGGAACCGACGTGCCCCGCATAGCCCTCGTCACCTGCCGTCCCGGCCCCGAGGTCGCCGTCGACCGGGACCTGCCCGTGCTGGTGCAGGTGGTGCGGGACGCCGGGGCCGACGTCGACGCCGTGTGCTGGGACGACGACGTGGTCGAGTGGGGCGGCTACGACCTTGCCGTGATCCGTTCCACCTGGGACTACAGCTGGCGTGCGGCGGAGTTCCTGGCGTGGGCGGAGCGGTGCGGGAAGGCGACGCGGCTCGCGAATCCGGCCGGCGTGGTGCGGTGGAACGCCGACAAGCGGTACCTCGGGGACCTCGCCGCCGCCGGGGTGCCGGTCGTGCCGACCCGGTACATAGCCCCCGGCGAGGCTGTCGACGGCTTTCCGCTCGATTACGAGTACGTCGTCAAGCCCACCTCCGGCGCGGGCGCGCGGTTCGCCGCCCGCTACACACCCGACGACCACGACACGGCCGTACGGCAGCTCGCGCGCATGCACGCGGAGGGGTTCACCGCGATGGTGCAGCCCTACCTCAAGAACATCGACGTCAGCGGGGAGCGGGCGCTGCAGTTCTACGGCGGCCGCCTGCTGCACGCCAGCCGCAAGGGCGCCGTCCTCACCCCCGGGACGCCCTACGACGAGCGCAAGGTCGCCCACCCGGGCCTCGAAGCCTGGACCCCCACCCCGGCCGAACTCGCCGTCGCCGAACGCGCCCTGGCCGCCGTACCGGAGGCCGCCGAGCTGCTGTACGCGCGCGTGGACCTCGTCGACGGGGAGGACGGGCAGCCGCAGGTCATGGAGCTGGAGCTCGTCGAGCCGAACCTGTTCCTGTCGCTGCACCCGGGTTCGGTGCCGGCGGTCAGGGACGCGATCCTGGGGGCGGCGGGGTAACGCCGCTCGGGGTCCGTCGCTCCGGGTCGGCTGCCCCGCGTCAGTCGCCGAACTGCTGCTCGTGGCGGTGGGTGCCGCGGGCCAGCTCCTGCAGGATCTCGTGCTCGCTCTTCCCGGTCTCCTTGGCGATCTTGTGCAGCAGCATGGCGCAGAGGGCCGCGGCGCCGTCCATCAGCGCCTCGGTCGCCGTCGGGTCCTCGCGGCGCCGCTCTGCCACGTACGCGGCCAGCAGGTCGTTCCCGGACACGTAGGCGGTCATGAGCTCGATGCCGGTACGGATGCGGTCGTAGTCGCTACTCATGGGCCGAACGATCGCACACGCCCGGCGCTCCCCGCGGTTCAGCCACCGACCGCCACCCGCTGCAACAACCCCCACGTGAACTCCGCCACCACCTCCCGCCGCACGCCCTCCCCGTCCGGCGCGGTGAACGCCAGCCCCCAGCGTGTCGGGGCCGTGCCCTCCAGGGGGCGGGCGGGGGCGAAGGCGCGGGCCGCCTCGTCGACCGTGCAGGACCAGGGAGTGAGGTCGTCGAGGGTGCGCAGGGACGGGCCCTCGGCTCCCGGGGCGCGGACCAGCCACTCGTTCCAGACCGCGCCGTCGGGGGCGAGCAGCGCCTCGAAGCGCAGGTCCGGCCAGAGGGGGAGTGGCCACAGCCAGGCCTCGCAGTCCAGGTCCCCGATCTTGCGGGTGACCACGGACTCGGGCGTACCCAGGACAGAGCGGTACCGGGAGGCGGCGGCGCGCGCCCGCGGCGAGCGGACCATCGCCTGCCACCGCTTGTTCGCCTCGCGCATCTCGGCCAGCGAGACACCCAGTTCACGCCGCGCGTCCTCCACCAGGTCCGGATTGTGGTCGGCCATGCGGCGCAGCAGCACCAGCTGGAAGTGGAGCGGGGTGAAGGGGCCGGCGGGGTTCGTTCCGCCGCTAGCGGCGCGCTTTCCGGAGGGCATGCGCTCCATCGTCGCCGATCGGACGGCGGCCGTCGGGGAGAAAGAGGACCGAATTGACGTACCGGGGTCCGCGGAAGGGCAGGACCCGGCGCAGCAGGCCCTGGGTGACGACGTGCGAGGTCTCCGCCTGGTGGTCCTCCAGCGGGAAGTGGGAGAGGGGGATCCAGTCCTGGCCGGGCAGGACCCAGCCGTCGTAACCGAGCAGCGACAGATACGTCACCACCGGGCCGATCGGCTGGATGCGGGACTCCAGCTCGATGAACAGGGCGGGCCGGTCGCGCGCCAGGATGCCGGTCGCGCCGCGCAGCACGGCGAGCTCGCTGCCGTCCACGTCGACCTTGACGAACCCGACGTCCTTGAGACCGAGTTCGTCGAGCGTGACACAGCTGACCGGCAGTGCGGTGGCGTGGATGTTCCGGCGGACCAGGGAGGACACCCCGCGGTCACCCGCGTCGTGCGGCGGCAGCCAGAGCCGGGCCGCGCCGGGGCGTTCGGCCGCCGCGGCCTGCACGACCCGGACGTTCGGCGGAGCCGTCGCCGCCAGCAGCCGCGCCAGATGAGGGACCGGTTCCACGGTCACCACCCGGCGTGCCCGCCTCGACAGCCGCCGCGTCCACGGGCCGTACCAGCCGCCGACGTCCACGGCCGTGCCGCACCCGGCGGGACACAGTTCCGCCAGCCGGGCCAGCTCCGGCTCGAAACGCGGGTACACGGCCCGGGCGACGGCGGCGACCAGGCGGGTGGGCAGCAGAGGGGCGATGTGCGCAGCCAGGGTCATGGGGCCATCCGTTTGAGGAGTTCCTCGTGCTCGTCGTCGGAGACCTGCTCCCCGGAGGCCGGCAGCAGCTGCGGGATGCCGTCGATGATCGGGTAGCGGCGGTGCAGGCGCGGGTTGTACAGCGCCTCGGCCGTCTCGGCGGTCTCGTCCGCATCGTCCGGCCCGTCCGGTACGACGAGGTGCAGCGGGCCCTTGTCCAGCGGGCACGCCAGGATCTGCAGGAGCGGGTCGTCGGGTTTCATGGCGGGGTCAACTCCTTGGCTCCTATGGGGGGTTGGGGAGAAGGTGCGGGAGGGTCGTGCCGCGGCATCGACAGCAGTACGGCGACGGCGAGCGCCGTTCCCGCGACCCGCAGCGCCAGCCGCAGCGGATCCTCGGGCAGCGCCTCGCCGAACGACAGCGTGCCGAGCACGGCCGTGTAGAGGCAGGTCACGGTCGTGCACACCGGCACGATCAGCGAGGCCCGGCAGCGCTGCAGCGCCGCCTGCGACATGACCAGCCCGAACGCTCCGGTGAAGAGGAGGAGGTACGGGTACGGGGAGCGGAGGAGGTCGAGGAGCGCGCCGCCGATTCCGCTCGTCGTGAGATAGCTCGACACCCCCTTGATGGCGAGCGAGCTCACCCCGTACAGCAGCCCCACCGCCACGCCGTACTCGACGCCGGTCGTCGGCAGCCGGTGCCGGTGCCGGGCCCTGCGCTCGGCGGAGTTGTACAGCCATACGCCGGCCGCCAGCGACGGCACGCACACCAGCAGGATCAACGGATACGGGGCGGCGTGGCTGACGGTCTCCGAGCCCTCCCGCAGCGACAGCACGACCATCAGCAGCGCGGCGAGGATCGCACCGAGCGCGTACCGCTCCCGCCCGCTGGTCTCCTCGCCCAGCAGCCGCGCGGAGAGCAGGACGAGGAGGACCAGGCCGGAGACGAAGATGCCCTGCGCGGCGGCGATCGGCAGCGTGCGGTAGACGACGAGCTGGGCGCCGAAACCGGCGGCGAGGGAGAGCGAGCCGCCGATCCACAGCGGGCTGCCGAGCACCAGCCGCAGCAGTCGGGCGGGTTGCCGGATGCTCACCTGCGGCAGTGCGGTGAGCGCCCGTTTCTCCAGGACGAAACCGAGGCTGTAGAGGGTGTTCGCCATGAGGGCCGCGGCCACTCCCCACCACATGGTCACGCCCCTTACGTCCGTCGTGCGTGCAGCAGCAGGATCGACGCGAGGGGTGGTCTGGCGCAGGCCAGCCGGTCGAGGGGCCGGAGGGGACGCGGTACGCCATGGAAGGGCGCGCCCGCGAGGCGTACGACCTCGAAGCCGGACGCGGCCACGAACTCCCGCAGCGCACGGGCGGTGTAGAGCCGCAGATGCCCCACGACCTCCCGCCCCGGCCGCCCGTGGATGGCCCGCAGGCTGACCTCCGAGAACACCGGCTGCACCCCGGCCAGCAGCAGGGCGCGGTTGTACCAGGCGGCCAGGTTCGGGGTGGAGAGCATGAGGTGGCCGCCGGGGCGCAGCACCCGGCGGATCTCGTCCAGGGCGGCGTCCGGGTCGACGAGGTGCTCGATGACCTCGCTGAACAGCACGGCGTCCGCGGAGCCGGTCCTGAACGGCAGCCCACCGCCCGTGAGTTCACCGCGGACGGCGTACGGGATCCGGGTGCCGGCCCGTCGTAGGGCGTCCTGGGACCAGTCGATGCCGATGATGCGGTGGCCGGGGAGGAAGGGGGCGGCGGTGGCGGCCGCGGTTCCGTCGCCGCAGCCGATGTCGAGGATCGTCCGCGGTGGTGTGGCGGGCCCGAGAGCGTCGGCCAGCATGCGGGCCTGGCGGCGGCTGCGGGGGGTGCCGGAGGCGACGGGGACGGCGGGGTTCTCGTAGAAGTCGCGCAGTTCGGGGGGCTTCACGGGGGAGGTCGTGGTCACGGGGTCACCTCCGTGGTGTGCAGGTAGTGCTCGAAGAGGTCCCGGAGGTGGGCGCCGTCTCCGTGGCTGAGCAGGGCGCGCGACCAGCGCAGGGCGAGGTGGAGGCGGCCCGCGGTGGAGGCGGTGGTGACGGTGAGGCCACGGGGCATCCTTGCGGGCGCCGAGAACCACACGGCGTGCGCGCGGCCCGCCTCCTCGCCGAAGTCCAGGGGGTACGGGATACGGCCGATGTTGCTGAGGAGGGTCGTCGAGGTCCAGGGCGCGGCGGCTCTGCGCAGGCCGCGGGTGAGGGCGGCTCGGACGGCGACGGGGGCCCACGGGGCGGTGAGGAGGGAGGCGCCGTGGCCGAGCTGGGGGCGGGGGAGGGACTTGAGGGCGCGGGTGCGCAGTGCCGTGCGGCGCAGCAGGGCGGGCATGTCGTCGTCGGCCCGCTTCAACTCGTCGGGAGTGAAAGGGACTTCGACCAGTCTGGTGCCGTTGCCGATGGGCATGGTGGTGTCTCGGGGGCGGTCGTCCACGGGCATCGTGATGCGGAGGGGGCGGGGGTGGGCGCCGTGTTCTCTGTTCCAGTGGGCGATGGTCAGGGCGGTGCTGACCATGAGCTGGTCGTTGACCGTGTAGGGGGAGCCCTTGGGGCGGTGGGGGAGGGGGAGCTCGGTGACGAGCATGCCGTTGCCGGGGGAGGGTTCGGGGGTGCCTTGCGCTACCCGCGCGGGGTGGGACCAGTTGGAGGGGGCTTCTTCGGGGGGTGGGGGTGTTTCGGAGGCGGTGCGGGTGGGGGCTGCGGCGGGGGAGTTGTCCTTGCCGCCGTAGAGCTCTGCGGCGGTGGCGAGGACGCGGAGGCAGGCTGGGCCGTCGAGGGCGGTGTGGTTGATGGTCAGGAACAGCACCGTGCCTTTGCCGTGACCGGCGTTGCCGCTCGGGGGTCGGGTCGCTTGCCCGCGCTTGCGGGGTGCCGCTCCCTGTGGGTCGGGAGTCGCTCCAGCGGCACGACTGCCCGCAGCTACGCCGGGCCGACTGCTCGCGGCTGCTGCGGTGCGGGTGCCCGCGGCTGCGGTGGTTTCGCCGACTGCGTCCGTCGCCTCGCTGCCCTCGACCGGGCCGCCCCCCTCCACCACCTCCAGCCGTATCGGCGGCGACAAAGACAACGGCGGCGCCTCCGTCAGCGCCCGCGTCCGCGCGTCCCGCAACGCATCCCTCCCGGGTGCCGGAAAGCTCACCACCTCCACGTCCGGTTCCGCCGTCAGCTCCCACTCGTACCGGCGGCGATACCACCGCCCCGGCGCCTCCCGCATGAGGATCCGCGGATGCCGGCGCAGCGCCTCGGCCAAAGCCGTACGCAAGCGATCGGGATCCAGCCGCCCCGGCAGATGGACCTCGATGTGGACAGTCTCCGGCTCCTCCTCCTGGAGGCAGTGCCGGGCGACCTCGTCCACGACGGGAAACGGGACGCGTACCGGCGGCCGCAGGGGACCCTCGGCGCGTGCGGGCTGCTGCAGTGCGGTCATGTGGCGTCGCCCTTCCCCGTGTCCTCCCGTCCCGGCGCGTCCTCTGAGCGGCTCGCCCGGAACCTCGGCTTGCTGAACCTGATGCGTGCGGTCGGCGGATCGGGGTCCGGTCCGCCGGGGCCGCGCGCGGAGACGGTCGGCCCCGACTCGGGGCGGGGGCTCGGCGGGCCGGGTGGTGAAGCAGGGGGCTCAGGTGGCTCGTTCCCCGGCGCACTGCGCCCCCGCTCCCGCTGCGGCAGCCCCGGCAACGGCCGCGTCGGCGCTTCCGGAGCGACCCCCGGAGTGCCGCCACCAGCCGGCACGCCGACCGCCCCTTCCCGCTCCCGCACGCTCACCACCCCCGCGAACAGTCCCATCAGCGCGAGCAGTTGAGCCGCAGGCCCGAAGGCGCCCTCTTCCGCCCCCACCGGCTCCCCGGCCCCGACCGCAGCGGCGACCCCCGCCCCCGCGAGCGCCACGACCGCGATCGGCACCAGCAGCGCATGCCTCCGCCAGGCCACCACCGCCAGCGCCGGCACCAGCAGCGCGAACCACCCGGCGATGAACACGCCCACCACCGTCACGGCCACCGTGCCGAGCCACAGCCCAGGCAGCGGCGGAGCGGCCTGCGGCTCGTCGGGGTTCGGGGCGCGCCGACGCCACAGCACCAGCCCGGCCAGCAGCGCGATCGCCACCGCACTGCCGATCAGCCCGGCCTCGTAGGTCACCGCCGGTTCGTACGACAGCTCGACCGTGCCGCCGGCGCCCGCCGGGAGCCGCCAGCCCTGCTGCCAGCCGTCCAGCCGTACCGGCGTCAGTTCCTTGCCGTTCAGCGTGGCGTGCCAGCCGTCGTTGAAGTTCTCGTACGTCGTCAGGTAGCTCGCCGCGCCCGACCCGACGGTCACCGCGCGCCGGTCGCCGAGCCAGTCCCGTATCCCCAGCTCACGCCCCGCCGTCGCGGCGTCGGCGACGGTGCCGCGGGTCAGCGTCACGTCGGTCACCGCGAGGGGCCCGGCGTCCCCGGCCTCCACCTGGTGATCTCCGGCCGTCAGCTGCAACTCGGCGTCGTCACGCCCCCGCTGGCAGAGGGTGACGTCCACCTGCCGTCGCTCCACCAGATCCCGTACGGTCCCCTTCACGCTGGTCCGGTACAGCTCACCGTCCACCGAGACCACCGGTCCCTCCCCGCACGGCAGGGAGAACGACCGGCCGGCCCTCGGCTGCGGGGTCCGGTACTGGTCGAGGGCCGGGATGTAGGCCTCGGTCAGGCCCACCGGCAGCCGGAGATCCTCGCCCACCATCGGGTTGTAGAGGGTCAGCGGCGCCGTCTCGGTGATCGTGATGTCCAGGCGGTCGGTGGTGATCGGCGGGAAGCGGACGTTGCCGTTCTCGTCGACGCCCGCGATCGCCGCGCCGTCCGGGGAGCTGATGTGCACCTGAGTCGGGCGGGTGGACAGGCCCCCGGCCGGCGCCAGCACGATCTCTCCCACCGCCTGCTTTCCGGGCCAGCGCAGATGGATCGTGGGCCGGTCGCCCGCGATCCATGCCGTGGTCAGGTCGCCGTCGGTGAGGTTGCGCGGCGACAGTCCCGCCCCCAGCCGCGCAGTGGAGTCGGCGGTGGCAACGATCTGGTTCCGCTGCTCCGGCGCCACCTTGTACAGCAGCTTGTCCAGCTCCTCGCCCGCCACCGGCACGGCGTTCGCCCGCACCTCGTACGTCCCCGCGGTCGACGTCGTGAAGCGCCGGTGCAGCCCGGCTTCCGTGCCCGTCGGCGACAGGCCGGTGGGGTCGGCCGTACGGGACAGGGAGACGATCTCGGCGGCGGCACCGGAGTCCTCGGCGTCGGTGGGCAGCCGCAGCAGCCGGGTCACCTGGACGTCCGGCAGACCGATCTCGGAGAAGCCCGCCCCGGTCAGACCGGGCCGCCGGGACACGGAGTCAGTGATCGTCAGCTTCATCCAACTCGTCGCGCCCGCAGGCGCCTTGACGCTCTGCGTCGATCCGTCCGGCCGGAGGAATGAGCTCACCGCTCCCTTCTCCGTCTCGACCCGCACCCGCGTGGGCGCCTCCCGCACACCCTCCTGCGGCAGCGGCGTGACCTTGAACGACGACGGCATGTCGTACGAGCCGCCCGCGAACGCGATCCGCAGCCACTCCCCGTCCGGCGACCCCTCCGCGCCCTCGGCCCACGCCGTGTCCGGATTCCCGTCGAAGGCGTTCACCGGGTCGAACTGCGGCAGGTGGAAGAGCCAGCTGCCGTACGACGACGCCGTCACCGACCGCGCACCGCGCAGCTCGGCCACCGTCTGGTGGTCGAGCCCCGTCGTGGGCAGGATCTGGTGCGGTTTCTCGCCCGCGTCCTGGGCGGCGTCGGGCGCGTTGCGCTCGCCGCGGGTGTACGTGTACGACGTGTTGGCGTTGATCAGCCCGAACCGTGTGTCCGCGCGCCGCATCCCGTCGCCGACCACCTGGAGCGGCGGTGAGCCGAGCCCGGGATGGTTGTCGCCGGTCAGCACACTGGCCCGGCCGCGCAGTTCGGACGCCAGCGGCAGCAGTGCCTCCGGACCGCCGGACACGACGGCCGTGTCGGCGACCGGCTGCAGCCCGGCCTGGTGCGGGCGCGGCACGTCGTCGCTGACCGGCTTGTAGATCTCCACCGCCCGCTGCCGTGGATACAGCCCCTCCACCTGGAGCGGGGTGTCCGGGGCGATCGTCCCGCCGGTCATGACCGGCCCGAGGCCCGTCACCCGCTCGTACCCGGACTGTTCGAGGGTCCGCTTGACGGTCGTCGTCGGGACTGCGCCGATCTGGTCGGGGTCGAGGTCGTTGCGTACGACGACGTAGTAGATCCCCGCCCGGCTCAAGTAGTCGGCCAGTCCCGGTACTTGGGCGCCGCTCGTCAGCGCCTGCTCCACGGCGTCCATGGCGCGACGGTTGCCGGGGGTGCCGAAGGGAACGTAGTCCCGCTGTGCCCAGCGCGAGTCGGCCACGACGTCCAGGGGCTGGTCGATGGTCGAGCCCCAGGTGTAGATGCCGTGCGCGGTCGCGGGGACGACGAGGACGCGGGCGTCGGGGGAGTACTTCTCCATCCAGTCGGCCGTGGCCTGCCAGTACTTCGGTATCTCCTTGAACGACCCGGGGTTGAGGATCGAGCCGTTGAGATACGGCCACATGAGCCCCGGCAGCACCAGCACCGCCGCGATCAGGGGCGCGAACCGCCGCCCCCGCACCGGCCGCGCCCCGCGCGCCTGCGCGGCCACCCCGACCAGATGGGCGAGCCCCAGCACCAACGCGAGCGCGAGCCCGGTCTGGAACTTGTAGATGTTCCGGAAGGGGACGAGCCCGCCGTTCAGCCAGTCCTGCACGACGCCGTGGAAGGGTGCGCCGAACGCGCCGCCGTACCCCGCGAGCAGGATCGGCGCGACCGTCACCACGGTCAGCACCAGCCACCGCCGCTCCGGCATGTCCCGCCGGGCCAGCCCCGCGAGCCCCAGCCCGGCCGCGAGCGCCGAGCACACGATCACGACGACGGACGAGGCGACGGTCCACCCGGCCGGCAGCCAGGCGTCACCGAAGTGCAGATAGGCGACCCAGTTCCCGGCCCCGCGCAGGGCCTCGGTCGCCGACATGGTCTCGGTCGTCGTCTGCGAACTCTCCACGTAGGGAAGGAAGTTCTCCCCGTAGGCGCCGAGCAGCAGCAACGGCACGACCCACCAGGCGGTCGCCAGAATGACACCCGGCACCCACCACCCGATCAGCTTCCGCTGCCGCGGCCCGGGCGGACGGGACAGGAGATACAGCCCGACGGGAAGCAGCGAGGCCAGCGTGGAGGCCGCGTTGACCCCGCCCATGAACGGAATGATCAGCGCCGAGCGCAGAGCGGCGACCCGGGCGGCGTACCGCTCGTTCGTCAGCGGCAGCAGCACCCACGGCAGGAACGCGCCCGGCAGCGCGGCAGCCGACGTGGACCCGACGACGATGGTGAAGACGGGCCACAGCGCATAGGCGACGGCACCGAGGAGCCGAGACCCCCCGCTGCCCACCCGCAGCCGTTCGGCCAGCCGCAAGGCCCCCCAGAACGCCACCGACACGATCAGCGACAGCCACAACCGCTCCGCCAGCCACACCGGCAGCCGTACGGCGTCGGCCAGCCAGTAGAACGGAAGCATCGGCCACAGATAGCCCGAGTACTGGTTCTGGATCCCGCCGAAACTGCCCTCGTCCTGCCACAACTGGCCGAGATCGGCGAAGAACTGCCCCGGATCGACGGTCACACCCAGCTTGGTGTCGAAGGTCTGCCGCCCCGGCTGCACCACCAGCAACAGCACGAACACCACGGCCCAGAACCCCAGCAGCCAGCGCCGCGACCGCGGCCCCTCCGGCGGCCCCGAGGCGGGCGCGGGGGTGGGCACGGCTGCCGGGGGAGGAGCCTGGACCGTGGTCGTCGTCATGGTGGACACCGCCGGAGGATGAGGAGGAGGTTCCAGGTGGCGAACTCGCGTATGCCCGGCGCCTTCACGACGGCTTCCGCGAGGAAGGGCCAGTAGCGGGACCGGGCCGAGACGATCTCCACGTCGTCGCGGGCACGGACCTGCCGCAGGGTGGTGCCGATGTGCACGGCGAAGAGGTTCTCGCCGAGAGCGTGCTTGGCGTCCCGCCCGGTACGCCGCCGGTACCGGGCACGGGCCCGCTCGGCACCGAAGTAGTGCCAGGGGGCCCACTCATGACCACCCCAAGGGGACAGCCAGTTGGTGAACGACACATAGATCAGCCCACCGGGCCGGGTCACCCGCGCCAGCTCACTCAGAAACGTCTGCGGATCGGCCACATGCTCCAGCACGTTGGAGGAGAAGGCCACGTCAGCGACCCCGTCGGACAGGGGCAACAAATACCCGTCGGCGACGACGGCCCCGTCGGGCGGCTTCTCACCGAGCTCACCGACGTCCGGCTCGAAGAGGTAGGCCTGCGCACCCCGCCGCCGGAACTCCTGGGTGAAGTACCCGCTGCCCCCACCGACGTCGACGACGGTCCGCCCGGCGAGGGGGCCGTTGTAAGCCTCGACTTGATCGGCGGCATCGCGGGCGAGAAGCGAGTAGCAGGATTCGGGATCGTCCTGCTCATGCATGAACGCACGAAAGAGGGCAACCGACCGCCGAAGTGAGGGGTCCTTGACAGCTCCGGGTGCGGGCACGTCCCTGAAGGGGCGCGGGGAACTGCGCGACCAGCCACGCACTACAGGCACTCGCGAGACGGCCCTGCCCTTACGGTGTACAGGCGTCATGACTCCTCACCGCCTCGCCGGCAACGGCCAGGAACTGCCGAACCGTCCGATCCCAGCGATAGCGTGCGGCCCGATCCCGCGCAGCCTTCCCCATCAACTCCCGCCGATGCCCGGACAACGCGAGCGTGCACCAGGCAGCAGCGAACGAAGACTCACCAGACGCCAACACTCCGGTCTCCCCGTCCACGACGGAATCCCGCAGCCCCGGCACATCAAAGGCAATGGTCGGCGTCTCCCGCGTCGCGGCCTCGGTGACGACGAGCCCCCACCCCTCCACGGCAGACGGATGAAGCAGCAGCCACGCCGCACACAGCAGCCGATGCTTCTCCGCCTCCGAGACATGCCCGACGAACTCGACGTCAGGCCCGGCGAGTTGCTCTAGAGACGCCCGCTCGGGCCCGTCCCCGACGATGACCAGCCGCCCGCCGGTGACGGGCCGCACCCGCTCCCAGAGCCGCAGGAGCAGATCGATCCGCTTGTACTCGACGAGACGGCCCACGGCGACGAACAGCGGCTCGGGCGACCGGTCACCCAGAGGCCCCGGCTCCTCGACCCCGTTGTGCACCACGCGGATACGGTCCCGCTCGACCCCGATCGCCCGCAGCGCATGCGCCGTGGACGGAGACACGGCAACCAGCAGACTCCGGCGCTGCGCACCGGTCAGCGCCCAGTGCTCAAGTCTTCGGCCGAGCCGGGCCGCAGGCGCCAACGCCCCGCCGAACCGCATGTTCCACAGATCGGTATGCACATGGTTGACCAGGCACAAGGTCGGCCCGCGATGCCAGAGGGGTGCGAAATACGGCATCCCGTTGCAGACCTCGACCAGCAGATCGCAGTCGCCGACCTGACGGGCGAAGGCGGATCTGGCGCGCAGGTAGTGGCCGTAGGAGCCGCCGGCCGACACGACCCGGTAGTCGCGGTACGCCGCCGGCCCCCCGCACAGCAGGGTGACCTGGTGGCCGAGCCGGGTGAGCCCGTCAGCGAGGCGGTCGACCAGCAGCTCGGAGCCGCCGGCGGCCTCGTTGCCCAGGTCACGGTGGGCGAGAAAAACGATTCGGCGCGGATGTGGGGGGAGCGCCGAGGGGTGCTGCTGCGCCGCCCAGGGGAGGGCGGCGGGATGGGGGTCCCCCCGCTCGAGCGAATTCGAGAGTGGGGGAGGGGAGGGCACGTGCTGGGGCATGGGTGCTCCAACTCGTCTCAGGGTGCGGAACTCAGCGTGGGGGAGGCGAGGGTTTGGGTTCCTGTGGGGGGATTCGCTGCTTCTTGGGGTTCCTTGGTCGTTTACGGTCGTTGTGAGTGGGGTGTGGACAGGCTGTGTCCGGGTGGGGTTGGACAGTTTTCGCCCGGACCTTCTCCAGGGCTACTCACCGGCGTGACAATTTCCGGCTTTATTAGAGCTGACGTCACGTCACATTGTGAGCGAGGGTTGGGGCATCTCGACCGTACCGGGAGATTCAGGCTCTTTTCGCCCTCGTACCACCAGAACACCACCCACCACCGCAAGCACGAATCCCGCCCCAGCCGCCCCGATCGGCAGCGTCTCCCCCACCATCCGCAGCAGACCGCTGTCCCGCTTCGCCTGCCGTACGGCCTCCTTCTGCGTGGCCGTGGTGAACGCGATCTTCTCGCTGTCCAGCAGCACCGCCGCGTCCTTGTCGCCGCCGGGCGCCCGCAGGGTGCGGCGCGGACCGGTCTGGGCGTAGATCACGCGACCCGTGCGCTGGTCGACGACCAGTTTGAGCCCGTGGTTGGAGTACCACTCCTCGGCCAGCACCTGCGGCCGTTTCGGCTGGTCGACGATGCTGCCGGGGACGAGCCGGGTGCCGGCCTTGCGGGGCGCGACCGTGGCGGTGAACCGGTAGCCCGTGTAGCCCTGGATCTTCTCCGTGCCGTCGTACCGCATGGTGATCGTCGTGTTGCCGGTGTTGTCCCACCACTGGTAGGAGCGCTTCTGCACGTCGAACGGGAACTTCAGATAGGCCTCGCCCTCGATGTATGGGCTCTCCTTGCAGCAGTGCACCGGCCTGGTGGTCTTCCGGTCCATCACCCAGCGGTGCGGGACGTAGTCCAGCGCGTCGTGCGGGTCGGCGGCCGGCAGCGTCTTGTCGGTGTCGACGGTGGTGATCACGTCCCAGACGGCGTTGCCGCTGCGCTCACTTTCCGCCACATTGCCGCGCACCCGCTGGGTGACGGTGATCGTCTGGTCCGGCACGGTCTCGATCTTGTCGGTGTCGAAGACACTGCCGGTGCCCTTGTAGACGGCGGTGGTGTCGATGTCGATGGGGTTCATGGCGGCACGCGGGGTCACGTACCAGGCCAGCATGGGCGCCAGTACCAGCAGAAACGTGCCGAAGCCCAGCAGGATCAACGAGAGAGGTGAAGCTGTACGGCGCATCCGGCACTCCTGGGGATTGACGCATGGTCGGCGCACACTCGGTGCACGGTCGTTGCCTGGCCGTTCTTGGGCCGGGAACCGTAGGCGTCCATTGACGGAGTGTCAATGTCTTGACGACGCCGACCCGGCTTGTCGAGACTGAACCCGACAGGGTCGGATCAGGCTGACGCCACCGGGGTGGGGAACCTCCGGACAGAGAGGCTGACCCTGCGATGTCCAGACTGCTCGCCGCCGCGCTGACCGTCGCGCTCGCCGCCGTACTCGCGGTGGGTGCCGCCCTCGGCGTCGTCGCGCTGCTGGAAGCGACGCCCGACCAGCCGAACACGCCCTTGATCACGTACGAGCAAGCGGGTCAGGGGAGTTGACCGTGGCCGCAACCCGCTCCACGACCTCCACACCCACCCCCGCTCCGACCGTCTCCACCCGATCGGCGTGGCGTGACGTACCCCGCTTCCAGGTGCGCCGTTTCGCGGAACTGGCCATGGCGGACGCCCCGGCCCTGGCCGAGGAGATCCTGCGCGAGATCCGCCGCGAGTACCCGCACCTGCCCGTCGTCCTCGACGAGTCGGGCGAGCCGATGGCGCTGGTCGGCATCCGGCGCGCGATCGAGGTCTTCGTCCAGCACCTGGAGACGTCGGAGGGCCGCCCGACGGTCCCGCCCGGCGTCTTCCAGGAGTTCGGCAGGGGCGAGGGCCTGCACGGCCGCTCCCTCGACTCCCTCCAGGCGATCTACCGCATGGGCGTACGGCTGGCCTGGCGCCGCTTCGCCGAGATCGGCCAGCGCGTCGACATCCCGCCACCGGCGATGTACGAGCTGGTCGACGCGGGCTACGAGTACCTCGACGGCCTCGTCGACCAGTCGGTGCGCGGCTACGCGGAGGCGGCGGCGCGCCAGGCGGGCGAGCGGCTGCGCCTCCAGCGCCGCCTGATGGAACTCCTGCTGGCCGAACACCACCGCGGCGACCCGGCCGACGCCCTGACCGAGCGGGCGGCCCGGATCGGCTGGCCCCTGCCGCAGAAGGTCGCGGTGGGCGTCCTCCTGCGCCCCGCCCGGGAGGCGGTGGCGCCGGCCGTCGGGCAGGGGGTGCTGCTCGACATGGAGTACGAGCAGCCGCGCATGGTCGTCCCCGAGCCGGACGCCGGGGGCCGTCCCGAACTGCTGCACCGGGCCCTGACCGGCTGGTCGGGCGCGATCGGCCCGCCGGTCCCGCTCGCCGACGCGGCCAAGTCACTGCGCTGGGCCGAGGCCGCCGTACGCCTGATGGAACGGCGGCTGCTGCCGGCCGGCGACGTCCTGTACTGCACCGAGCACACCGAGGCGCTGGTGCTCCTGCAGCCCGAGGAACTGATCGACGACCTGGCGGTGCGGTGCCTGGCCCCGCTGGAGCACTGCGGCCCCACGCACGGCCGACGGCTGGCGGAGACGTTACTGGCGTGGCTGGAGACCAGGGGCGGGGCACCGGAAGTGGCGGCCCGCCTGGGGGTGCATCCCCAGACGGTCCGCTATCGGCTGCGGCAGATCCGGGAGTTGTGGGGCGACGAGATGGACGACCCGGACCGGCGGTTCGAGTTGGAGCTGGTGTTACGGGCGCAGCGGTTGAGGGGGGTGCTGGGCGGGACGCGCCGCTAGGTGGTCGTAGCCGGTCGTAGGGGCCGCCGCGCGCCTCAGAGGCCGTAACGGCTCTTCAGGTGACGCCAGAAGTCCCGGAACACCCACTTGTCGAACTCGGTGATCCGCGCCGCGGATCCGGCGTTCATGAGGAAGCAGCACTGGCCGGTCGGGGTCCAGTCGTAGAAGTCGTCGAGGCCGAAGGTGTGGCCGACTTCGTGCAGATGGATGTGGATGTTCTCCTGGCCGAGCGCGGAGGTGAAGTACTCCTGCCCGACCCGCTGCCCCCAGTCGCCACCGGCACCGCCCTGGAAGCCCTTGGCCAGCCAGAGCGACTGGTCGTAGTGACGGGCGGCACCTCCCGGGCACTTGGAGTAGTTGCCGTCCTGGTGGAAGAAGCGGCCGCAGCCGGGGGCGCATTGCGGGGCGCCGCCTCCGTCCAGGTTGCCGGTGTAGATGTCGACGGAGTTGTCGGTCCACTGGAGGGTGGAACGGTTCTTGACGGCCCAACCGACGATATTGACGGGCACGTTGGTGTACGGCCAGGCGTTGTGCCCGGTGCCGTCGGCCTCGACCATGGCGGCCATCCACTTCCCGAACTGCTTCTTCAGCGCGGCGTGGATCTGGTCGCGCAGAGCGGCACTCACGGGCGCGTCCGACTCCCGGCGGACGCAGTAATTGACGCTGCCACGGTTGGCCATGATCTGGTCCCAGCCGTAGTTGCGGAAGCCGTAGAGGTCGGGGTAGGTCGACTCGACGTGGTGCCAGACCTCGTTGAGGGGCTGGACGAGACTCGCGGGCGGATTCCACTGGGCAGCGGCCTGAGCGGGGGCCGCGGTGACGGCGGGCGCGGCGATGAACGCCACCAACGCGGCGAGTACGGCGCCGAGTCGTGCGAGGCGGGTGCGCATCGTCAACTCCCTCGGTGGGGGACGGGACTTCACCGACTGGTTGCCGCCGGGGCGCGGAGGGTTGCCCGGTGTGGGGTACTTGTGCGTGACGGGCGGGTCGCGCATCGTAGCCGTATGCCCGAGAACCCGGAGTTGCACATCTGGCTCCAGCCCGTCAAAGGGGAGCCGCTGACCGTGCGGACCGCCGACTTCGCGACCCTGGACTCGGCGGTCGTGGCCCTGAACGAGGCCTTCGACGAGGGCCGCACCCTACGCTTCGAACTGACCGCCCCGGACGATGCCGAGAACGGCTTCGCGCTGGTCAACTTCGCCCATGTGGTGGCGGTGAAGGTGTGGTCGGCGTCGGCGAAGGGGGCGGACGACGGGCAGTATCTCTGACGGGCGTATCTCTGACCGGACGTATCTCTGACCGGCCCCGCGCAGGTCAGGCGATCAGGCGATCAGGCGGTCTGGCGGGTCGGCCCGGTCGTGCGGGCCGGGGTGCGGGCGGACGCGGCGCGCAGGCGGCGGCCCCGTCGCGTCAGCCCCCAGGGCTTGAGGATCGAGATCACCGTCATGAAGACGTACGCGGACAGCGACACGATCGGCCCCATCAGTACGTCACCGGCATCGGGCAGCGGTCCGCCCGCGGCGACGGCCGCGACCGCGGCGTTCACGCCGGGACGCAGGGCGAAGACCGTGGCGGTGGTCGTGGCGAGGGTCATCCAGAACTTGACGTAGACCCACCGGTGCCGCGCCAGCCCCCACGGCGTCCCCAGGGACAGCACGACCCCGCTGACCAGCGTGAGGAACGCGACCGGCAGCAGGAGCCAGTCCGCGAACAGCTTCATGGCCCGCACGGACGCCTCCACGGTCACCGCGGCCCCGGTGGTGCCCGCGGTGACCCCGAGCGCGAGCAGCCCGAACGTGAGCCCGAGCCAGCTCGCGGAAGCGGTGACATGGACGACGAGGAGGGCCCGGCGTACGGGACGGCTCAGTGTCATGGAGGACTTGGAAGACATGAACAACACGGTGCCGGGGAGGGGCGACGAGCACGTCTGACGGCGGGAGTAACCGCATGTACTGGCGTCGGCGTACGCGGCGAGGCCTCGCCTGCTGAGCTGAGGTTTCGAGCCTGGTCCGCGCAGGGCCATTGCCGGGGCAAACGCAGTTTGAGTAACCTGTGTTCGTTATCCCGATCGGCTGTTGAAATTTCGAACGCAGCCTCACCGACACCAAGGGAGGGGGCCGGACGTGGGACGCCTTGTACCAGCCGTGACCCGGGCTCTCGACATTCTCGAGCTCTTCCTCGACGGGGACGGCACGCTTTCCGCCCCCGACATCGTGCGCAAGCTGCAGCTGCCGCGCACCACCGTGCACGAACTGGTCACCACGCTCGCCGCCCGGTCGTACATCGTCCCGGTGCCGGGTCAGCCGGGACGCTACCGCCTCGGCGTACGGCCGTACCAGCTCGGCAGCCGTTATGCCGAGCAGCTCGACCTCGCGGCCGAGGGGCAGCAGGTCGCCCGGTCCGTCGCCGAGACCTGCGACGAGACCGTGCACGTGGCGATCCTCGAGGGCACCGACGTCATCTACATCGCCAAGGTCGACTCGACGCACGCCGTGCGGATGGTGTCCGCGGCCGGGCGCCGGCTGCCCGCCCACTGCACCTCCGTCGGCAAGATGCTGCTGGCCTCCCTTCCCGAGCAGGAGCTCACCGCACGGATCCCGGACAGCGCCGAGCTCGTCGCGATGACTCCGAACAGCATCACCGACCCCGGCGCCCTGCGCGAGGCCCTCGCCGGGATCCGTGAGCGGGGGATCGCCGTCGAGAGCCGGGAGTCCAACCCGGACGTGTCGTGCGTCGCCGCGCCGGTGCGGGACCGTACCGGGCAGGTCGTCGCCGCCCTCTCCATCTCCGTCCCCATGATCCGCTGGAGCGAGGAGCGGCGCGCCGAGCTGGAGCAGCTCGCCGCCAAGGGCGCCGTCGAGCTGTCGGAGCGCCTCGGGCACCGGAGCGTGGCATGACGGCGGCGCGGTACGAGGTCGCGGTGCAGGCGGATGCGGAGCTCGGTGAGGGGCCGACCTGGGACCCGGACACCGGGCGGCTCCTCTGGATCGACATCCTGCGGTCCCGGATCCACACGTACGACCCCGTCTCCGGGCGGCGCACGGTCCGTACGACCCCGCAGCACATCGGCGCCGTCAAGCCGCGCGCCGGTGGCGGCCTCGTCCTGAACCTCCGGGACGGCGTGGGACTGCTGGACCCGGACGACACCTTCCGCTGGCTGCACCACGAGCCCGTCCCCGGCCGCCGCGCCAACGACGCCGCCGTCGCCCCCGACGGCTCCCTGTGGGCCGGCACCATGCGGTACGACGAGGCACCGGGCGGAGGCACCCTGTCCCGGGTCGCTGGTGACGGTTCGGTCGAGGTGATCCTCGACGACGTGGCGGTGAGCAACGGCACGGGGTGGAGCCCGGACGGCCGCCTCATGTACTACGTCGACTCGCCGACCCGCCGTGTCGACGTCTTCGACTTTGCGGACGGGCGGGCCGTGAACCGGCGTCCCCTGGTCGAGATCGAGGACGGCGCCGGGTTCCCCGACGGGCTCACGGTCGACGCCGACGGCTGCGTCTGGGTCGCCCTGTGGGAGGGCGCGGCGGTACGCCGCTACACGCCGGCCGGCGACCTGGACCGGGTCGTCCCGCTTCCGGTGCCGCGAGTGACGGCGTGCGCCTTCGCCGGCCCCGACCTGACCGACCTGTACATCACGACGGCCCGAGTCGGCTTGACGTCACCGCCTCCGCTGGCGGGGTCGGTGTTCGTGGTGCCGGGCGCGGGGAAGGGCCTGGCGCAGCCGGCGTTCCAGGGCTGAGCCCTGCGGGTGCTTGGGGGTGGGCTGCGCGACCCACCACCGGCCGCCCCAGCCCACCACCCCTACCGCAACCCCGCCGCCTTCAGCTCCTCCACCGTCAACGGCGGTCCGTTCAGCGGTGGCTTGAGCGGGCCGGCGATCGCGGCGAGCAGCACCGACGGGGCCAGCAGCACCTCCGCCCCCCGCTCCAGTGACGTCACGTCCGTGACCCGTCGGGCGATGCGCCCGTTCCCGGTGGCGGTGTGCAGCAGGCGGCCCACGTACGCCGCCAGCAGGCGATCGCGGAGAGTGGGGCCGTTCGGAGTCGCGCCGGGGTAGAACACGTCCATCCCGAGGGCCAGGTCCCATGCCGCCGACGCCGGTCGGGCCACCGCCTGCTGGATCCGCCGGGCCAGGCGGGGCGAGCCCCAGCCGTGTCGGCGTACCGCATCCCGCAGGGCCACCGCGGACTGGGCGGCGACGGACATCCCGTGCCCGTAGATCGGGTTGAGCGCGCACAGGGCGTCTCCGAGCACGGCGAAGTTCTCGGGCCAGGCCGGCATCCGCTCGTGGTAGTGGCGCCGGTTGGCGGTCGTCCGGGTGTAGGCCACGTCGGTCAACGGCTCGGCGTGCGTGAGCAGTTCGGCGATGACGGGGTGCCGTAGGTCATCGCGGGCGTACGGGAGGAAGGCCTCGGCCTCGGTGGGGGGCTCGCCGCCCCGGGAGCCGAAGAGGGTGACGAGCCAGCGGCCGTCCTCGATGGGCAGCAGCACGCCCCCGCACCCGGGCTTCCCGGCCCGCGGATCCGGCTGGACGTTGACGACCGGGAACCCCTCCCGCGCCGCTTCGGGCGCCCGGAAAACCCGACTCGCGTACGCCACCCCGGAGTTGACCTCCCGCCGCTCCACCGCCGGCAGCCCGAGGTCCGTCAGCCAGCGCGCCGTACGCGAACCTCGCCCCGTGGCGTCGACGATCAGGTCGGCGGAGAGGGTCCGTTCGGCAGCGGCCTCCTCCCGCCCGTGCGGCCGGATCCGTACGCCCGTCACGGCCGCGCCCGTCACAGTCGCGTCCGTCACCGCCGCGCCCCTGCCGCCCCCGCTCGCGCCGACCAGCCCGAGCACCTCCGTCCCCTGGAGCAGCTCGATGCGTTCGTCGGCCAGCACCGCCGCCCGTACGGTCGCGTCCAGCAGGTCCCGGCTGCACAGCAGCATGTGGTGCGACTCGGCCCACCGCCGGTACCAGCCGTACGGCGACAGCGCCACCATGTCCGTCGTCACCGGCAGCCGGTGCGCCCCGGCCTCCCGCAGCCGGGCGACCACGTCCGGGAGCAGTTCCTCCAGCGCACGGGCCCCGCCCGACCACAGCTGGTGGACGTGCCGGGCCTGCGGCAGGCCCTTGCGCGGCTCGGGGCCGGCCGGCAGCACGTCGCGTTCGACGACCGTGACGCGGTCGGCGACGTCGGCCAGCGCGCGGGCGGCGAGCAGGCCGGCGAGGGAGCCGCCGAGGACGACGGCGGTGGTGGGGCGTTCAGTCATGTACGTGCACGTTCTCTGCTGGGGCGGCCGGGGCTGCCGTACGGTCACGGACCGCCTCGATCTCGTCGGGGTGGCGGAGGGCTCGGGAGACGGCCCCGATCTCCTGGAGGAGATCCGTGGTGTCGGGGGTGTCGGGGCCGCCGGTGCCACTCCCGTCCGGGGCCCGGCTCCTGCGGTCGGCGGCGTCCTGGATCGTCACGGCCGCGGCGAGCGCCTTCGCCCGGCCGGCCGTGAAGCCGAGGGCCAGCGCTGCGTCGTACGACCGCCTGCGCAGGTCCTCGTCGATGTGCCGGGCCAGCGGCAGCAGGACGTCACGGATGAAGGTCTCGCGCCGGATCAGCCGCAGTTCCGGCGAGGCGCGCAGGACGAACGGCACACCGGAACCGTTGACGGAACGCATCAGCCGGTACAGGGGCCGCAGTTCGTGGTGGGCGAGCCGGACCCGCCAGCGGTCGTGGGCGTACTGGCCGGCGTGCGGGAGGATGAAGCCCACCGCGATGAGGATGGCGGACAGACAGGCGACCGGCGGCGCGAGGTCGGTGCTGAGCCAGTCCAGGTCGTTGCCCGTCCAGCGGGCGGCGACGGCGGTCAGCTTGGCCGCGTCGAAGATGAGGTTGAGGGCGTAGCCGACACCCAGGCACACCAGTCCCCAGCGCAGCCAGGCGTCCAGGCCGTCGGTGCGCACCCAGTTCCAGATCAGCCTGGACGTGATGAGGACGGCCGTGCAGTGGGCGAGGAGGTAGAGCAGGGTCTCCTCGCGCATGAAGGGGGTGTTGGCGTAGTAGGTGTCCAGGTCACGCACCCGCTCCACGGGCGCGTCCGCCAGGGCGAACAGCACCCACAGCGCCGCGATCACGCCCGAGTAGGCGGAGAAGACGAGGCGCATGGCGCGGCGGGTCTCGGCGCTGCGGTCGGACAGGCCGTTGCGCCAGGCGATGATCAGCAGCAGACAGGAGCCGCAGAAGGCGGTGAGCAGGGAGTAGACCAGCGGGGCCGCGAAGTTCGGTACGCCCGTGACGCGGTTGACCCAGGCGATCGTCGCCGGAGCCGCGAAGACGAACACGGCACAGGCGAGCAGCAGCAGGCCGCCGACCGCGCGCAGCAGCGGATCCCGCCAGAGCCGGATGATGGTGGGCAGCTTGATCGCCAGGGCGGCGGTCAGGACGACGGTGGGGATCCAGAGCGAGATGTAGACCTCGCCCAGGACATGGGAGGGATTCAGCGCCAGGACGGGGGAGGGATCGAGCGCCGGGACGGGGGAGGGGTGCAGCGCCGGGACGTAGGAGGCGTGCAGCTCCGGAAGAGGAGAAGGACCCAGCGCCGGAACACGGGAAGGATCCAGTGCCGAACCGTTCACCGCGCCGCCCTCCCAATCCCTCGGTAGCCCAGCGAACGCTGCACCGGCCCGAGCGGCGCGTCCGACGCCTCCCCCGACAGCAACGGCCGGAACGCGGCGGCCAGCCGGTGCCCGAAGTCGTCGGCCTCGGCCTCGTCCCGCTCCCGGGAACCGTCACGGGCGGCCACCGCCAGGGCGACGTCCTTCCACCCGGGCCGGTCGGCGAGCGCGTGTACGGCTGCCGTACCGGCGGTGTGGTGGTGGCCGTGTCCGGCGTGCAGATGCCACAACTCGTGCCCGAGGATGACCAGTTGCTGCATCGCCTCGGCCCGCTCCTCGACGATGACCAGGTCGAAGTCCTGGAACTCCACCCACAGCCCGGTCACTTCGATCTCGTCGGGGAAGCGCTCGAAGCGCAGCTCGACGGGGCGTCCGCCGCGGCGCGCGCTCATCTCCGCGCACAGTGCGTGGCACAGTTCGCGTATGTCGGCCGGGGGGTGGGGTCTTGCCCGCAGGGCCGCGCTCAGATCGGAGGCCAGGTCGCGCATGGCCGAGCCGGCGTGAGAGCGCCGTAGCGGCAGCCGTAGCGCCGAAGTGACCCGGGCCGCCCACGTGCGCGCGCCCGCGATGTCCATCGCACCCCCTGTTCTTCCGCCCTCCGGCGGGCTGTTCGAGCCTACGCGTCCCAGACTGTCCGCGTCATGTGATCGGGCGACCGTTGTTCAACCGGTAACGAACGCTCCGCGGGTGGGGCCGGGATCGGTTGTTGGTCGGCTGCCGGTTCGTTGTGGCTGGTCGCGCCAGCGCGGAGGTAGCCGCAAATCCAATACAGCCCCGCGCCCTTGGGGCGTGGCTGGACCGTGGGCGGGTTTGCGAGGGTGCCTGGGGTCGGTCAGTGCTCGTACCCCGCCCTCAATCCATGCACAAGGCATTGACTGGAAAGCGCTTGCAGCCTACGGTCCCGTTCGAAGTTACGGGCGTGATCCGATATCTCGAACAGTTAGGGCGGGGAATGGGACGACCTGACGTCAATCGCCGGCAACTCCTCGCCGCGGCAGGAGGTTTGGCCGTGGCGGGCAGCTTCGGCTTCGCGGCGCTCGGGACCGGGGCCGACGCGCTCGCCTCCAGCGCGGACACCCGCGTGCGCTACTGGAACCTCTTCAGCGGCGGCGACGGCGCCAACATGATCGCGATGCTGGACGCCTTCCGTAAGGACAACCCGGACATCGACGTGAAGGACTCCACGCTCCAGTGGGGCAACCCCTTCTACACCAAGCTCGCCATGGCGGCCGCCGGCAACCGCGCGCCCGACCTCGGCGTCATGCACATGGGCCGGGTCACCGGCTTCTCACCGGGCCGCCTCCTCGACCCCTGGGACGTCGGCCTGCTCGCCGAGTACGGCGTACGGGAGCAGGACTTCAACCCCAAGCTGTGGCAGCGCGGTGTCATCGACGGCAAGCTCTACGCCCTCCCGCTCGACATCCATGTCCAGCTCTGCTTCTACCGCAAGGACGTGCTGAAGAAGGCCGGCCTGCTCGGCGACGACGGCAGGATGATCCCGGTCACCTCCACCGACGAGTGGTTCGACATCCTGAAGAAGGCCAAGGCCGTCCAGAAGAAGGGCCTGCAGACGATCGGCCTGTGGACCAACGACCAGAACTTCCAGTGGTGGTTCTTCGTCGCCTTCTACACCCAGCTCGGCGGCCGGTGGTTCGACGACGCCGACACCGAGGTCCTCTTCGACACCGACAAGGCCACCGAGGTCCTGGAGTTCCTCCGCAAGCACGTCACCGACGGGTACGTCATCCCCGGCGCCCCCACCGGCGAACAGTTCGTCAACGGCGCTCCCTTCACCTGGGAGGGCAACTGGTCCGTGCCGGTCTTCTCCGGCGCCAAGCTGGACTACGGCGCGACCCCGCTGCCGCCCGTCTTCGGCAAGCAGGCCACCCACGCCGAGTCGCACGCCTTCGTCCTGCCCCACCAGTCGGACCGCGGCGGCGCCACCAACGAGGGCGCGCACGAACTCGCCGCCTACGTCGTCAAGCACGCCCTGCAGTGGGCGGCCGGCGGCCACATCCCCGCGTACACGCCGAACCTGTCCACGGCCGCGTACAGGAAGCTCACCCCGCAGAACGAGTACGTGAGCGCCATGGACCACCAGGCCACCGAGCCGAAGGTGTGGTTCGCGGGCTCCACCGGTGTCCTCGCCCAGGACCTCGGCCCGGTCGTCGTCTCCTCGACCATGGGCTCCGCCAAGCCGGCCGCGGTCGCACAGACGATGAGGAAGCACCTCACCAAGCTCCTCGCCTCGAAGAACCCGATGGACGGCAGGACCGCCGCGCAGGGAGGTGCGGTCGCATGACGACCAGCGCGCACATGACGACCAGCGCCCAGACCGTCGCCGCACCGGCACGCGCCAGGACCGCGACCGCCGGCGCGACCCTCCGCCGGGGGCAGGGCTTCCAGCACGGCGGCTGGTTCGTCGCCCCGTTCCTGCTGCTCTTCGTCCTGTTCGTGATCTGGCCGCTGCTGCGCGGCGTCTACCTCAGCTTCACGGACGCCAACATCTCCGGCGAGGGCGCGAGCTTCGTCGGCCTCGACAACTACCGCGAGGCCCTGAACGACTCGGCGATGTGGGACGCGCTCGGCCACAGCGCCTACTTCACGCTGCTGGTCGTCCCGTGCATCACGGTCCTCGCCTTCCTCCTCGCGATGCTCGCCCACAACATCGAGCGCGGTAAATGGCTCTGGCGGCTGTGCTTCTTCGCGCCGTTCCTGCTGCCCTCGACGGTCGCGGGCAACATGTGGGAGTGGCTGTTCAAGCAGGGGATCGGCCTGTTCAACGAGACCTTCGGGCTCGACACGCCCTGGCTGACCGACAAGTCGTACGCGATGCTCGCCATCGTCATCGCCACCCTGTGGTGGACGGTCGGCTTCTCCTTCCTGCTCTACCTCGCCGCGTTGCAGGGCATCCCCGACCACCTCTACGAAGCCGCGAAACTGGACGGCGCGGGCGCCTGGCACCGCATGGTCCACATCACGCTGCCGATGCTGCGCAACATCACCGGCCTGGTGATCGCGCTGCAGATCCTCGCCTCGCTGCAACTCTTCGACCAGGCCGTCGTGATGATGGACTTCGGCCCCGGGCCCGAGCTCAGCACCCGCGCCTTCGTGCAGTACACCCTCGAACAGGGCTTCACCAGCTACCGCGTGGGCTATGCCTCCGCGATGTCCGTCATCTTCTTCGTGATCATCGCAGTCGTCGCCCTCGCGCGGATGTGGCTGCTGCGCAACCGTGAGGAGGGCACCCGATGAGCAGCACTCGGATACGGCTCAGGCCCCGCCGTTCCTGGACAGTCGGCCAGATCGTCCTGACCCTGCTCGGCGTCGCCGTCTCCGCCGTCTTCGTCGCGCCGATCGCCGCGGCCCTGCTCACCTCGTTCAAGTCCGAGGCCGAGGCGGCCGAGATCCCGCCGCACTGGTTCCCGCAGGACTGGACGGGCCAGGCCTGGAAGGGGCTGTGGGAGACCGGCAACATCACCAACTGGTTCGTCAACTCCCTGGTGACGTCGATCTGCGTGACCGCCATCGTGCTGACGGTGAGTGCCCTCGCCGGATACGGCTTCGCCCGCACCGAGTTCCGCGGCAAGAACGTCCTGATGGGCATCGTCATGGCGGGCCTGATGATCTCCCCGGCGGTCCTCGGTGTGCCGCTCTTCACCACGGTCCAGCAGATGGGGATGGTCGACACGTACTGGGGCATGATCCTCCCTCAGTGCGCGCCGGCCGCGATGGTCTACATCCTCTACAAGTTCTTCCAGGGCATCCCGCGCGAGCTGGAGGAGGCGGCCTTCATCGACGGCGCGGGCCGCTGGCGGGTCTTCTTCACGATCGTCGTCCCGCTGGCGAGGCCTTCTTTGGCGGCGGTAGGCATCTTCACCTTCATCGCGTCCTGGAACAACTTCCTCTGGCCCTACATGGTGACCAACAACCCCGACCTGATGACCATGCCGAACGGCATCGCGACCGTCATGAACTCCTACGGCATCCAGTGGGCCCAGCTCATGGCCGGCGGCCTCATGGCGGGCCTGCCCCTGATCGTCGTATTCGTCTTCTTCCAGCGGCAGATCGTGGCGGGCGTCGCCCACACGGGATTGGCGGGACAGTGAGAGTGCACAGAGCGCTGACGTCCGTGCTGGCGGCGGCCTTCCTCGCCTTCCTCCCCAACACGGCGCAGGCCGCGCAGAGTTATCCCGACCCGCAGCCCATCACCGGCCAGCAGATCATCCACGACCCCACCGTCATCCGCCTCAAGTCCGGCGGCTACGTCGCCTACTCCACGGGCGGCGTGATCGGCGCCCGCCTCTCGAAGGACCTGAAGCACTGGGACGACGCGGGCAACGCCTTCGCCGAGCCGCCGAGTTGGTGGTACGAGTACAACGGCACCGGCGACCCCTGGGCACCGGACATCTCCTACCGCGACGGCCGGTACTGGCTCTACTACGCGGTCTCCTCCTGGGGCACCAACCACTCCGCGATCGGCGTCGCCACCTCCCCGACCGGCCGCCCCGGCACCTGGACGGACCACGGCAAGGTCTTCACCTCCGAGAAGACGGACACCTGGAACGCCATCGACCCCGCGATCATCAGGACCGACGGCAGACTGTGGATGGCGTTCGGCTCGTACTGGACGGGCATCCGGATGGTCGAGCTGGACCGGACGACCGGCAAGGCGGTGCAAGGCGCCACGGTCCACCACCTGGCGACGCGCCCGGACGCCCCGTACGCGGTCGAGGGCCCGTACATCGTCAGGCACGGCCGCTACTACTACCTCTTCGCCTCCTACGACGCCTGCTGCGCGGGCGTGAACTCGACGTACAAGATCAGGGTCGGCAGGTCGACGTCCGTGACCGGCCCGTACGCCGACAGCACGGGCAAGCCGTTGCTGGAGGGCGGCGGTGACCTGCTGCTGGCAGGACATGGGCGTTTTGTCGGCACGGGCGGCGAGTCGGTCTTCCGTGCCGAGGGCCACGACTGGCTGGCATACCACTACTACGACGCAGAGGACGAGGGCACCCCCAAACTGGCCCTGAACCGACTGCATTGGCAGAGAAACGGCTGGCCAATCGCCCTTTAGGGGCGCGGGGCTGTATCGATATGCGGCTCCGCCGCGTGAGCGCGACCATCCCCCACCAACCCGCAGCCGCCCCTCAAACAGAAACCACCCACCCCGAAAGGCGCACATGAGCACCGCCCGCTTCACCCTGGACCCCGCCTTCACCGTCGGCGAGGTCAACCCCCGTCTCTTCGGATCCTTCGTCGAACACCTCGGCCGCTGCGTCTACACCGGCATCTTCGAACCGGACCACCCCACCGCCGACGACAAGGGCCTGCGTCAGGACGTCCTGGACCTCGTCCGCGAACTCGGCGTCACCGCCATCCGCTACCCCGGCGGCAACTTCGTATCGGGGTACAGGTGGGAGGACTCGGTAGGCCCAGCGGAGGACCGCCCCCGCCGCCTCGACCTCGCCTGGCACTCCACGGAGACCAACCGTTTCGGCCTCTCCGAGTACATCGACTTCCTCCGCAAGATCGGCCCCCAGGCCGAGCCCATGATGGCCGTCAACCTGGGCACCCGCGGAGTCGCCGAGGCCCTGGAACTCCAGGAGTACGCCAACCACCCCGCCGGCACGGCTCTCTCCGACCTCCGCGTCGCCCACGGCGACAAGGACCCCTTCGGTATCCGCCTCTGGTGCCTCGGCAACGAGATGGACGGCCCCTGGCAGACCGGCCACAAGACGGCCGAGGAGTACGGCCGGGTCGCCGCCGAGACGGCCCGGGCGATGCGCCAGCAGGACCCGAAGGTCGAACTCGTCGCCTGCGGCTCCTCCAGCCAGTCCATGCCGACCTTCGCCGAATGGGAGGCGACGGTCCTGAAGGAGACGTACGACCTCGTCGACTACATCTCCCTGCACGCCTACTACTGGCCGGAGAACGGGGACATCGACTCCTTCCTCGCCTCGGCCGTCGACATGGAGTCCTTCATCGAGAACGTGGTCGCGACCGCCGACCACGTGGGCGCGCGGCTGAAGTCGAAGAAGAAGATCAACCTCTCCTTCGACGAGTGGAACGTCTGGTACCTGCCCGAGTGGGAGGCGCGCGCGAAGGAGTTCGAGCAGGACGACTGGCCCGAGGCCCCGCGCCTCCTGGAGGACAACTACAGCGTCCTCGACGCGGTCGTCTTCGGCTCGCTCCTCATCGCACTCCTCCGGCACGCCGACCGCGTCACCGTCGCCTGCCTCGCCCAGCTCGTCAACGTGATCGCCCCGATCATGACCGAGCCGGGCGGACCGGCCTGGCGGCAGACGACGTTCTTCCCGTTCGCGCAGGCCGCGAAGTACGGCCGCGGCCAGGTCCTGGACGTACGCGTGGACTCCCCGACGTACGAGACGAAGAAGTACGGCGAGACCGACCTGCTGCACGCCACCGCCGTGCGCGCCGAGGACGGCACGGTCACCGTCTTCGCGGTCAACCGCGGCCGCACCGACGCCCTCCCCCTCGAAGTCGCCCTGAACGGCCTGAACCTGACGACCGTCACCGAGCACAGCGCCCTGGCCGACCCCGACCCGGACGCCCGCAACACCCTCACCGACCCCGAGCGGGTCACCCTGCACCCGGTCGAGGGCACGACCCTGACGGACGGCCGCCTCACCGCCGTATTGGAACCGCTGTCGTGGAACGTGATCCGCCTCGCGTGAACCCCGACCTGCGAACCGCTCCCCGTCGGCTCGGCGGGGAGCGGTCAGGGCGGTCGTACGGGAGTCAGCGTGGGTGGGCCTCGTCCAACTCGGAACGCCAGCGGGCCCGGGCGGTGTCGTAGTGCAGGGGGCCGAGGCGGTACTGCGTCAGATCGAGGGCGACGAGCTGCTGGTAGGCCTCGTGCGGCAGGTTGTGGTCCAGGATGATGCGCAGCCCGGTGTCCGGGTCCTGGAGCACAATGGGCCGGGGGCTTGCGGATGGCGCGGCGGTCGGGGCAGGACGGCGGCGAAGCCGGCTCACAGCTTCCTGCAGACGGCGGCAGGTGTCCTCGGCGGCCTTCTCTCCCAGGGCCCGCAGGAATGCCTGGAGCGGCAGTGCGACCAGCACCATCCAGGCCAGCGGCTCGACCGAGCGCCGCGGGGGGAGCTCCCGGACGGTCAAGGTGTAACCGAGGCCGGTGAACGCGTCGGCCACCAGTTTCTCCTCGTCCCGCGTGACCTGGTGATCGACGAGGAGTTCGGCACGTGGGAGACCGGGCTCAGTCATCTTCCTCCTCCTTGAGCTGCCAGAGCTGGACTGTCTTCCCGGCGCCGGTGGCGAGTCGGTCGCCGTCGGGGCTGAAGGCGACTCCCCACACGGCACCGGTGTGGGGGAGTTTCAGGAGTTGGGTGCCGGTCTCGGCGTCCCACAGCGCGGCGTTTTCACCCCCCGTGGCGAAGTGGCGGCCGTCCGGGCTGAACGCCAGGAAGCGGGCCCAGCCGGGGAGCTTGACCTTCAGCAGTTCGGCGCCGGTCTTGGTGTCCCACAGACAAGCGGCCCGGTCGTCGTAGACGGTGGCGAGTCGGTCGCCGTCAGGGCTGAAGGCTGCCTTCCAAACCGTCTTGGTGTGGGGGAGTTCCAGGAGTTCGGTGCCGGTCTCGGCGTCCCACACCCGGGCGGTGTTGTCCGTGCTGGCGGTGGCGAAGCGGTGGCCGTCCGGGCTGAACGCCACGCTGCGGACCCAGTTGTTGTGCGTGACCTTGAACAGTTCGGTGCCGGTCTCGGCGTCCCACACCCGGGCGTGACTGTCCCTGCAGGCGGTCGCGAGGCGGCGGCCGTCCGGGCTGAACGCCACGCCGAGGACCGCGCCGCTGTGGGTGAGTTTCAACAGTTCGGCGCCGGTTTCGGCGTCCCACACCTGTGCGTTTCTGTTCCCTGAGCCGGTGACCAGGCGGTGTCCGTCGGGATGGAAGGCGACGTCCCACACCCAGGCGAGGAACCCCCCGGGCCGGACGCGGAGGCTGACCTCACCGCGGTCATCGATGATCAGCGCGATGGGATCCGCACAGCCGATGGCGATGCGTTCGCCGTCAGCGCTGAACGCGACCGCGGCGACTTCGGGGACGGCCAGGGCGGTCGGAGAGGGCGCGACGCCGACGACCCGCCCGGTGTGGCGGACTTCGCGGCGGGCTGTCTCGATGAGCAGCGTGGTGTCCCGGTAGTCGGGATCCAGGGCCCGGACCTCGCCGAGCGATCGCAGAGCCCGTCTCCACCGACCGGCGTCGAGGTGACCGAGCGCCTCACGGTAATGACGGGCGACGGCTCCCTGGCGGGTGGCCGTCTCCAGCGCCTCCCGGGCTGTCGTGACCAGAGCCTCCAGCTCCGGATCGGGGGCCGAAGCGGCGTCCTCGGCCATGTGCCGGCCCAGCCGCTCGGCGGCGGCCACGACGGCCTGCCACCGGCCTTTGCCGTGCAGGACGACGATCTCCTCGCGCAGCCCCGCACGGACCTTCTCGTCGCGGGCCCGCTCCAGCAGGGCCGCCGCGTCGCGATAGCCGGCCTCGGTGGCCACGAGTGCCTCGAGAAGTTCGACCGCCCGGTCCCAGTCACCGTCGGCCAGGGCGGTGGTCGCGGTGGCGTACGACCTCGCCAGGCGCTGGTTGTGATGTGCCTCGGCGAGCTTGGCCTGCGCATCGCGATGGTCGCGGTCGCGGGACACGACTACGCGGAAGGCCTCGACGGCGTCGTCCCACCGTTCGGTGTGGAATGCTTCGAGCCCGTCGGCGTACACGCCCTCCACGTCGACTCCGTCGTCGGCACCCGGTCCCGGTCGCGGACCGCGGTCGCCAGGTCGGTCTTCGGTGCCCGGAGTCTGCGCCGCCGGAGCTGCGGGTCCGACGAGGTCGAAGAGACGGCCGTCATGGTCGAGGGAGCGCATGTACAGCACGGGGGTGCCCCATTCCAGGGAACCGGGCCGGGCCAGAGCCATGGTCGCGCGGGCCTCCATGACGGCCACGTCGAGGGGCAACTGCCGGGCCAAGGCCTCGTAGAACGCGTGGGTGCACTCGCGTGCGGCCTCGTCGCTGACCTCGTACTGCATGGCGAGCACGGCCGGGATGCCAATGCGCATGAGCGCGCCCGCCACGCTCGAGAACGGATTGCGGGGGTCCGCCCGCCCGCTCTCGCAGGCATTGAGCACCGCCACTCGCAGCGAAGGGTGCGTGCGGAGGATCCTCGCCAGCTCAACGGCTTGCAGGTAGCGCGTTCCTCCGTTGTCGTCGGCCAGCGCAAGGGTGCCTTCCCCGGCCGTGGAGTCGAAGCCCCCGTGTCCGATGAAGTGCAGTACATGCCACTCGCGCCGCCGTCCGCCCGTCGGCCCGGGCGGGCGGCCGTCCGGGCGGACCGTGTCGCGCAGGTGGCGCCAGCCCTGTCCGGCCACCCAGTCCAGCTCCACCAGACCCTCCGCCACCAGATCGGCCAGTGCCTCGCGCAGCCGTTCCTGCTCGATTCGGGCGGCCAGCGGCTCCTGATCATCGGGGAGAGCGACCATGCCGAGGATCCGCAGCGGCGGCCTGATGCGCAACGGCTCCACCGGCCGGGCCACCTGCGGGTGACGGACCAGCGGGACCTCCAGACAGACGTAGTCGTCCTCGCGCGTGTCGTAAAGGAACTCCCAGGGCAGTCGGGCCAGTTCGGAAGGCAGTACCTGCAACACCACACGGAGCCGGCCGCCTTGTCGGTCGACACGGTTGCGTGCGGACATCAGCAGTGCCGCGCCGGTACGGCCCAGCAGGGCGTCGAACAACGTTTGGCCCAGCAGGCGGACCGGAGCTTCGGCGTCCGTCGTGGCACGACGTGTGCGGGCGGACGAGCGCAGTACCGCGTCCGGTACGCGTGCCGCCAGCGCGTCCAGTTCATGGCTCGGCGGCAGGTGCATCGTCGCGGATGCCTCCTCGCCGTCCGATGTCCGGAACACCACCGGGTAGCCGTCCGCGCCTTGCCGCCCGATCTCCACACGGAAATCGACATCCCCCACAGTCCCCCCATGGCCCTCGTGCAGCCGACCGCAGCGTCTGCAGTTGGGGTACAAGGTACGGCCATGTCCGCCCGGTCGTACCCAAGTTGTCGCCAATCCGGCGATTGAGCCTGCCGCGAGGGAGAACGCAGGGAGAATGGCGGGCTGCCTGTGAAGCGTCGGTCAGGGCCAGCAGGCCGGAGGTGGCACCGCCGTCGTCGTAGAGCAGTGTGAATGATCTCGCCGCCTGTGTACGAGCCGTCGGTGAGCGTCATGTCTGTGCACCCGCACATGGGCATGGGCGGGTGGTGCTCTGCGTCTCCGGCATGTGAAGGAAATCAGGGGGTACGCCTGAGGAACTGCTTCATGTGCAGCTGTGAATCAGCTGGGGCGCTTCGTTCAACTGGGCTGTAAATGGCTGGAGTTCACCCTGGTCGCCTCACATGCGGCTCCCTACGATTCCAACGCCTCCGGCCTTCACAGAAACCTCACCATTCCTTCAAAGCTTCAACGAGGTCGGAAAACGGGGTCGGGGGCGTAGCCACCCCCCATCCCCAAGGGAGAGATCCATGGCACGTGGACTCCTGAGATGTCTGCTGAGCGGCGGTGCGCTGGCCGCTCTGCTCACCACCGCGTTGCCCGCGCACGCGGCCTCGTCCCCGTCCGGCGGGTTCGAAGACCCGCCGCCGGACAAGATCATCATCAAGGTCGCCACGGTGAACGGCTCCGGCTGTCCGCAGGGCACCACCGCCGTCGCCGTCTCCGAGGACAACACCGCCTTCACCGTGACCTACAGCGACTACCTCGCGAAGGTCGGCGGCAACTCCGACCCCACGGCGTTCCGCAAGAACTGCCAGCTCAACCTGGTCGTTCACGTCCCCCAGGGCTTCACTTACGCCATCGCCAGCGCCGACTACCGAGGCTTCGCCTCCCTGCAGCCCGGCGCGAGCGCAATACAGAGAGCCTCGTACTACTTCCAGGGCTCGCCCCAGACGGCGTACCGCAGCCACCCCTACAGCGGCCCCCTCAACGACAACTGGCAGGCCACGGACAGCACGGACTGGGCCCAACTGGTCTGGGCGCCCTGCGGAGTTCAGCGCAACTTCAACATCAACACGGAGCTGCGGGTCAGCGCCGGTACGTCCTCGCCGGACAAGGTCAGCTTCATGACGATGGACTCGACGGACGGCGACATCAGCACGGTGTACCACCTGGCGTGGAAGGAGTGCCCGGGTAAGTGAGAAGGGGGCCGCCCGCCCGGCGGGCGGCCCTTTTCCGCTCAGTGCCGCTCAGTTCTGCTCGACGCCCAGCGTCAGTGTCCCCGCGTAGCCGGCCGACGGTGAACTGCCCAGTGTCGTGAGCGTCAGCAGGCCCGACGCGGCGCCTCCGTCGTCGTAGATGGAGTCCTGGGCGAGGGTGGTGCGGGGGACCGTGTTCGTCGAGTACGGCGACAGCGCGGCGACTCTCCTGGTGATCGCCTCGTCGAAGAAGAGCTGCCCGGTGTGGAGTTCCCGGCCGCCCGTGAACGAGCCGTCGGGGGTCAGGGTGACGTTCGTGTGCACCTTGACGTGGATGTGGATGCAGCGGCCCCGGTACCACCCCGGGTAGATCGAGGTGATCTTGGCGACGCCGCCGGCGTTCGTGAGGACTCCGCCGCGCAGGAAGGTGCCGTTGTCGGGCTCGTCGTGGCCGTTGTTGCCGACGAAGCCGGAGTACTCGCCCAGGGCGTCGGAGTGCCAGATCTCGACGAGGGCGTTGCTCAGGGGGGCGCAGGTGTCGTCGTCGACGACCGTGAGGGTGAGCTGGAGTGGGATGCCTGCCTTGTCCTCGCTGATGTCGGCGCGGACGAGCTGTCCGTCCAGGTAGTAGGGGCCTTCGGTCATCTCCTTCGTGAGCGTGCAGACGGCCGCGGCGGCTACGGGGGCCGGGTCGGCCGCCTGGGCTGTGGGGGCGTCGGGCGCGGCGGCGGCGAGGGCCAGGGTGGCGGCCGTGGCGCCGGTGGCGACCAGTACCGTGCGGCGGCCGATCGGGGTGGGGGTTGCCTCGGCTGTGCCCTTCGAAGGCGAGTCGTATGTCATGGACACGGCACCGTAAGAAGAGATGCTGTTGATGAGCTGTCAGTTGGGCAAAGTGACAGTTCGTCAAGTTCCTTGTCGGCCAGCGCTGACGGTGTCGGGCTCGAACCTCCGGCAAATGTCCACACCGGCGCACCAGGAGTTCATGCCGGGCCTCGTCCTCCACCACATCCATGGCATCGCGCGTCGTCTTGCCGCCGAAGTGTCCGCCTTGGGAATCGGGCCGCAACCGTCACGTACGCGGTAAGGCGACAGGTCCCGTGAAGAAGTTGGCGTATTCGGTGACCCGAAGGTCATAGCGGTGAAGCCGGCCGCCGGAATATGTCGTGGACCGTCAAGGAGCGGCTGGCCCTCTCTTCTTCGACATGCTTTGATCCTGCGCACGGCTGGGTAGCAACCGCCATTGCACCATGTTCACCCCGAAGGGAACCGCAGGTTATGAGCTTCACCCCTCAGATTGAAACGGCTGAGATTTCCGACGCCGCCCTGGACAACGTCTCCGGTGGTCAGGCGGGCGGTGCTGCTGTCTCCGGCGGCCTCGCGGGCGCCCTCTCCGGCAGCCTCTCCGGCGGCCTTTCCGACTCCCTGAGCGCCGTCGCCTGCGCCGACGTCTTCGCCTCGGTCTCGCCCGAGGGCGTCGCGCTGGGACTGCACGCGCACGGTGCCGCCGCTCACTGACGAAATACGTCCTACGGGCCCCGGAATGTGATTCCGGGGCCCGTAGGCTTGCCTTGGTTTGGATTTCCTCCGCGGAGTCGGCCTCTATTCGTTTGCCGCAGGCCGGCCCGGTCGGACAGGAAGCCTGCATGCTGAGGGGCGACAAAGTCGGGCTGAGGGCCCGGCGCGAGGAAGACATACCGGTCCTGCGGGCCGAGCTCCACGACGACGTGGTCAACTCCTCGCGGGCCGACAGCGGTCCGTGGCGGCCGGTCGCGCCCGGCTCCGAGGATCCGCGGGACAAGGAGGAGGGGCGCGTCCCGTTCTCCGTGGTGGAGCTGGACGGCGGCACGCTCGTCGGCACTGCGACGCTGTGGGGCATCGACAACCACAACCGGTCCGCCCACCTCGGCCTCGGGCTGCTGCCGTCCGCCCGCGGCATGGGCTACGGCACCGACGTGGTCGCGGTGCTGTGCCACTACGGGTTCGTCGTACGCGGCCTGCAGCGGCTGCAGATCGAGACGCTGGCGGACAACCACGCGATGCTGCGCTCCGCCGAGCGCAACGGCTTCGTCCGCGAGGGGGTGCTGCGCTCCTCGGCCTGGGTGGGCGAGTTCCTGGACGAGGTGCTGCTCGGCCTGCTCGCCCAGGAGTGGAAGCCGGACGCGAAGGCCTGACGGTCGGGGCCCTGGCGAACGGCTCCGCGTGCGTGGGTGAGGAAGCCGGCCCAGGCGGTGGGAGCGAGGGCGAGTCGCCCTTGCCCCCACCCCACACTCCCCAACTCCCCGTCACAGTACGCGCGTTCACCCAACGCCTTGGTGCCACTCCACGAGGCGCCCGTCTTGGGTGAGGCACGTCACGTCGCCGCTGTTGCGGTGCGATTTCGGATCCCTGCATTCCGTGATGAAGTCGCAGGTGGACGTCGGTGCAAAGTCCTTCGGTCTGCTGGTGGCTGCTCCGCCTCAACGAGGGTGTGACGTACTGTAATTGCTTGCTGATGGGGTGTCATCCGGGCTTATGATCGCCACGTCCTGCAGGGGGGTTCAGCAGGCCGCGCCGTTGACCAGGCGCCTTCGGCGGTCGCACGCCTTGCGACCAACCCCCTCTGGCATGTCCGCAACATTGCGAACTTGAGGGGAACACGCATGACGCGAATGAAGTTCGTTGCTGCCGCACTGCTCACCGTGACGCTCGCGGTGCCCACGGCTACGGCCGTTTGCCTCTGACGCCAACGGTGGCGGTGCCCACGCCTGGACACCGGCCGCCGGCGACAGCGGAAAGATATCCGTCAAGGACAACAGCGAGGACGGGGACCCGGTCAAGGCCGAGTACTACCGGGAGGCCAGCTCGGAGACGAAGCGGACCCTGTGGAACCACAGCGGCCCGAGAACCACTGCCACCTCCGGCGACGGGTCCCGGATCTACAAGTTCAAGGCGTGCGACGAGAACTACGGCAACCCGGACGACTGCTCGGGCTGGGTCATCGCCAGGTAATCAGGCACTCCACGTCTGCTGTTGTTGCCGCATCAGCCCGTTGCGGGCTGGTGCGGCGTTCCCCTTTCCTGAGGCAAGAGGCCACATTCTGTGAAACGAAATGATTCGTCCGGGCTGCGGGTGAGCGGCCTGCGCTATCAGGTCGAGGGGCGGGTTCTCCTCGACGGCGTGGAACTGTCCGTCTCTCCGGGGGAGTCGGTGGCGGTGACCGGCCCCAGCGGGTCCGGCAAGTCGACGCTGCTCATGTGCATCCTGGGTCTGATCAAACCGCAGGCGGGCAGCATCACCGCCGGAGGCCGGGAGATCACCGGACTCAGGTCCGCGCAGCTCGCGCAGGCTCGGCGTGAGACTCTGGGCATGGTGTTCCAGTTCGGTGAACTCCTCCCCGAACTCAGCCCGGTGGAGAACGTCGCCCTGCCGGTCCTGCTCGACGGAGGCCGGCACGAGGACGCCTACGGGCGGGCGGAGGAACTCCTCGCCGAGCTCGGTGTCCCTGTCGGCTCCACCCCGACCGGCATGCTCTCGGGAGGCGAGCGCCAACGGACCGCCGTCGCGCGTGCCCTGATCACCGAGCCCGACGTCCTGCTCGCCGACGAACCCACCGGCGCCCTCGACGCCGAAGCCAAGGAAGACGTCGCCCGGCTCCTCTTCACGGCCGCCCGTGACCGGGGTTGCGCACTGCTGCTGGTCACGCACGACCTCTCGGTGGCCGAGCGGGCCGATAGCCGCCATGAGCTTCAGGCCGGGATCCTCGCTGAAGCAGGAGCACTCTGATGGCAGGCGGCATTCGCACCACGGCCGTCCTCATCAGGATCGGCCTCGCCGCGGGCCGCTCCAGCCCCGGTGACCGTCTGCGCCGGTGGGGGCTGTTCGGCGCCGCGGCCGCCGTTGCCTTCGTCATCCTGGCGACAGTGGCCACCGTCGCCACCTATGACGGGCGTGAGGCCAGGGCGGACGCGCGAGGGCCCGTGATCACCAGCGGCGAGCATGCCAAGCTGCTGTACCGCGAGGGCGCCGACCTGGTCGGCGGCAGACCCGTGTCCCTCGTGTTCGTCGTTCCTCTCACGTCCGAGGCTCCCGTTCCGGCCGGTGTGACCCGCTGGCCCGAACCGGGTGAGGTGCTGCTCTCTCCCGAACTCCTGCGTGCCGGACGTGGCGAAGGGATCACGAGCCGGTACGGCGCGTTCGCCGGAACCGTCACCACCGACGGTCTGGTCACTCCCTCCGAGCGGGTCGCCTATATCCGGGTGGCGGACAGACCACCCGAGGGCGATCAGGGGTGGCTGAATGTGTCCGCCTTCGGAAGCGGCGGTGGCGCGACCGGCGAGATGGCCGATCAGCCGACGGTGAGCTCGCCCGTCCTCGCGCTGTGGACCCTGGCCGGGCTGTCGGCCCTCGCCCTGACCGTGGTCGCCGCACGGGTCGGCTCCCGCTCCCGTGACCGACGCGGCAGTCTGCTGCAGGCGCTGGGCGGGACATGGCGGCACCGGATGATCATCAACGTCGGTGAGGTCGCGCTCCCCGCGACGCTGGGAACCCTGGCCGCGTTCGTCCCGTATGCCGTCGCCTCCGTGCGGGACCTCCGGCTTCCGCCCACCGGATACATCCTCGACCACTGTGATGTGTGGGCCGCCTGGCCCGCCGCCGCCGGGGCGGCCGTCCTGTCGCTGCTGCTCGTGCTGGCCATCGTGGTCGGGACGCACCGCGTGCGGCGTGACGGCAGGTCCACGCGCCCCGGTTCCTTCACCTCCCGTGTTCCCGCGTGGCGCCTGATCGCCTGCGGTGCAGGTGTCGCCCTGGTGCTCAGCAGTCAGTACTTCCCCCGCAAGGCACAGCTTTCCGTCTTCACCTGCGGGACCGTCGTGATGTGGGCCTTCCTCTCCTCGGTGGTGGCTCTCCTCACCCGTCACCTGGGCAACTGGCTGGCGGACCACGGAAAGCGCAGAGGACACGCCGGCCGCCTCATCGGCGGAAGGTGGACACACGCGCATCCCGGCGTCATCGTGCGTCTCGTCCTGGCCATGGTGATCGGTATCGGCACCGTCGCCCAGATGCAGGTGTGGACCAGCAGACTCGGAACGCACTCGCAGGCGGCCGTCGTCACACATCAGCGGATCAAGGACACTGTGATCGAGCTGACTGTCGGCAGCATGACCGCGTCGCAGGAGGACCGGTTCCGCTCGGCCCTGCCGGCCGGTTCGGCCGTGCTGACCCGCACCTTCCACGATCCGGGCCCGCCCAGGGACCCGTGGGTGACGATCGGCGGATCCTGCCGTGACCTGCGCACGCTGAACGTGACCTGCGGCGGCGACACCGGGACGACGGTGGGGCGCAGCGCCCGGGTGGAGGAGATGCGCCGCTGGTACGGCGACGTCAGGTTCACCCAGGTCCGGCAGGCCGGTGTGAAACCCGACGACATCACGACCTCCCTCCTCGTCGTGACTCCCGAACCAGGTCATCTCGATGCGGTCAAGCGAGCCGCATACACCCTTCCCAACCCCTCGGTACAGGTACAGGCGCTGGGCGGACAGTGGCTGGGCTCCTCGCGCGCCCGCCTGCCGAACTGGATCCAGTTGTTCGGCGTCACCGGCATCCTCTTCATCCTCGTGACCGGTGCGGTCAGCGCGGCAGCCGAATTCGTCCGGATCCGTCACGTTCTCGCGCCGCTGTCGGTCCTGACCGGCCGTCGACGCGTGTTCCGGTCGGTGACCGCATGGCATCTGACCGTTCCCCTGCTCATCGCCACTGTGGTCACCGGGGCGGTGACCGCATGGCACTCGGTGTTCTTCATCGCGTTGGTGCAGGAAGGCTCCGTGTCCTGGACGGTCCTCGCCGCCGGGATCACGACATGTGCCCTGGTGTCGCTGGCCGTTGGATTCCTCGGTGCACGTGCGGCAGCACGCGAGGCAGACCAGTGGCGGCCCGCGGCCGACTGAACCAAGAAGTCTTCGAGGCCGATCGGCGAGGTCAGGGGGTGAAGTGATCCAGCGCGACCTGGAGGGTCTCCACCTGCCGCGGCCAGCCCTCTTCCGGTCCCGCCACCAGCACCGCGTACTGCGTGCCGTTCTCGGCCACGAACGCGCGGTCGACGACCTTGCGTCGGGTGCCGTCCGGGCGGTCGTACGCGTAGACCAGCTCGGCAGCCTGTTCGCCGGGGCCGTCCGGGGTGTCCTGGAGGCTGAGTTCGCGGTAGTTCTTGTTCGCGCTCCTCAGCGTCCGGGACGTCTGGCTCAGTGAGTCGTAGGGGGTCAGGGCCCCTTCCGTGTCCGTGTAGATCTGCACCAGGCCGGTGCCGTCGGGGGAGTTGTAGAAGACCCCGTTGTCCTTCTCCTGCCGCTCCCAGCCCTCCGGTACGGCGATCGTGAAGCCCGCCGCGTCCTCCTGGAGCACATACCCCGACGGCACCTCGGTCGAGGTCGAGGGCGAGGTCGAAGGCGTGGGTGAGGTCGGTGACGGAGTCTGCGTGGGCCAGGTGCCCCCGGTGTCCGTCGGTGACGGGCCGGCGACGGACGCCGCCGTCCCGGCCTCGCCGCCCGCCCCGTCGTCCTGCAGCGCCAGCACGCCGAAGGCGACGCCTCCCGCGACGACGGCGACCGTCGCGCCCGCGATCAGGGCAGTCGTACGCCGGGACCTCGGCAGCGGAGCGGGTGGTGGCGTCACCGTGTAGGTCATGTCACCGTCGTCGCCCTGCCCTTCGGACCAGGCGGCCGGGCCCGGCGGGGCGTACCCGGGTAACGGCGGTGGCGGTGCCGTCGGCGGTACGACCGCCCCGGACGCGCCGTCCGTCTCCCAGCGCTGGGTCTCGTCGTTCCAGCGCAGGCCGCCGTCCCCCGACATTCCACTCATCCCGCCGTCCCCCGATATACCGCTCATCCCGCCGTCCCCCGCCGCACCGCTCATCCCGCCGTCACCCTCCCAGCAGTGCCGCCACCGCCTGTGTCACCGCCGCGCCCGAGGCCGCCAGGCCCACCGCCGTGGCCGCGTCCTGGAGGGCCTGGCGCAGGCGGGTCAGCCGTCCCGGGGTCGCCTCACCGGTGTTCTGGATCTCGTCCTGCGTCTCGTCGAGCTGTCGCGTCAGCTCGTCGGTCTCGGGGGTGCGGGCGAACGCCCTCAGCTCCTCGCGCAACTGCCGTACCACCTGGAGCAGTTCCTCCTGCTCGGCGGCGAGGGCAGGGCGCTGGGCCTCGTAGTTGTTCGCCACGCTGTGGGCGCCGAAGGCGAAGGCGCCCTTCGCCGTGCCGATGCGGATGTTCTGGGTGCCCGGCGGAAGCCCGCCTCCCGACGCCTGCTCATCCGTTGCCACTGTCCGTCCCTCCCGAGGTTCCGGTTCCGGCTTCCTGGTTGTTGGCCACGCTGCGCTCACCGAGGGCGAAGGCGCCGCTGGCCTGCTCGATCAGCACACCGCCGTTGCTGACGTTGATGATCTTCTGTTCGAACTCCTCGGTGCGGTACCCCGCCTCGCGCAGGGCACGGCGCACCCCGTTGGCCACGCGGTCCTGGATCGTCTTCAGGTAGCGCTGGTGGTCCATCTCCTGGAAGAGCGACGCCGCGTCGTCCGAACCCAGTTCGCGGACCGATACGGCCGGGCCGTCCGGCAGCGCCCGGCCGGAGCCGCGGGAGGCCAGCCGGCCCAGCAGGGTGAGCGTCCGCCACACGGTGACCACGGACTGGCCGGCGGAGTGCGGAACGCGGGACAGCGCCCAGACCGCCTTGCCGAGGGGGTTGGCGTGCAGGAAGTCGTGGGCCAGCCGGTCGGCCTCCCGGAACTGCGGCCGCACCGGGCGCAGAACGTGCGGGGCGACCTCCAGCATCAGCATGCCGCCCTGCGTGTGCACCCGGACGAACACCGTGGTGACCAGCTCCTCCTCCCAGCCGCCGACCTGCACCCGCAGGAAGTGGCGCCGGGTCTCCCCGCCCTCCTCGACGGCACGGGCCCGGTGCTGCTCGAACTGCCCGGCGCCGTACGGGGCGTGCTGCCTGCTGGGCAGTCCGTCCACCGGGAGGAAGACGCACTCGTCGACGTCCAGCTGCCGCAGCCGGTCCCGCACCGCCGCCGCGCCCTGCGGGGTGCGGGCGGTGGCGGGCTCGCGCAGGGCCTGAAGCAGGGGCTTGATCCGGTCCAGGACGGTCTGGTTGTCCAGCGGCAGCGGCTTCGCCAGATCCTCTCGGGGGCGGAGTTCCACGGACAGGGACCAGGTGTCGTACGGGGAGCCCGCGCCGCAGAAGGGCCGGTCCGCCCGGTACATCACCAGCCGCGCGTGCTGCTCGACCCGGATACGGTCCCGCAGGTGGTGGAAGCGGCTGTTCTCGGTGGTCCGCTCGGCCGGGTCGGCGGCGGCGTCGGGGAACCTCGGCCGGGACAGCTCACCGGCCAGCGCGCGGGCGACCTGATGGCGCTCGACACCGACGCCCAGCGCCACCACCAGCGGAAGCGCCAGTGCGATCCAGGCGTTCAGGCGCGAGGTGTCGGACAGAAGCGTCTCGAACGCCAGGCCGGGGAGCAGCAGGAAGTCCCAGAACTCCCGGATGTTGTCGAACAGTTCGTAGTCGTCGGTACCGAAGGCGTACAGCGTCAGCACGGTGTAGAGCACGGAGAGCCGCGCGTACAGACGCAGGATCCACGCCGGATAGCGGCGGTACCAGGCGGGCCGTGGGGCCGGTCCGCGCATCCTGGTGGCCAGGTACATCAGCACGACCGGCATCAGGAACATCAGGCTGAGCCAGTTGGTGAGCGGCACACTGATGATCCACAGGAACAACACCGCCGCCGCCCAGCCCAGTTGGAGGCGTTGCGCACGCAGGGCGTGGGCCAGGACGCGGGCCGCGTCGAAGCCGAACGAGGGGGCGACGACGCGCTCGTCGTGGACGTAGAGCTCCTCGATGACCGTATGGCGGTATGTCTCGTCGAGATAGGCGCCGGCGCACAGCAAGCGCGTCGCCTCGCTGGCGTGCGGGGCGGTGCGGTGCGGTGCGGACCGTCCGTCCGACGGCTCCGGTTGCTGCGGCACCAGGATCTGCTGCGTCACTGTCTCGTCCCCCGAGGCGTACGGCCTTGTGCAGTAAGTGAGTTGACGGGCCAACACTTCAGCATAAGGAGTGACGGACCGGCTACCGAGTGAATAAACGGTGGAGGAAAACGCGGCCGGGGCGCGTGGGGTGCGGCAGCTGTTGTGACGGTCCGGGCCATTGACGCGCAAGTGATTCGATTCTACGTTCCCGTCCGAAGTGGCGATCGTTGTTCGAGATACGGAACAGGAGCGTTCCCCCCACATGAGCCCCATGAGCCGCATGAGCCGCAAGCGCACCACCCTCCTCGCCGTCCCCGCCGCCGCCCTCCTCGCCCTCATCCCGTCCTCGGCGTCGGCCTACCCCAACCCCGGCCGGGTCACCGGCTCCCTCGTCACGCACGACCCGTCGATGATCCGCACCTCGTCGGGCCAGTACCTGCTGTACGCCACCGGCGGCGGCATCGCCAACAAGACGTCGTCCGACCGCACCGCCTTCAGCGCGGGCGCCGACGCCTTCTCCTCCCGGCCGAGCTGGTGGCGGAACTACTCCTCCGTCCCCGAGGCCTGGGCGCCGGACATCTCGTTCCAGGGCGGCAAGTACCTGATGTACTACTCCGTCTCGTCGTTCGGCTCGAACACGTCCGCCATCGGCCTCGCCACCTCCACCACCGGCCGGCCCGGCAGCTGGACCGACCAGGGCACGGTCCACACCTCCAGCTCCTCCAGCGACTACAACGCCATCGACCCGAACCTCTTCGTCGACAGCGACGGCAAGTGGTGGCTGTCCTTCGGCAGTTGGTGGACCGGCATCAAGATGATCCAGATCAACCCGTCCACCGGGAAGCAGCTCGGCTCCAACACCACGCGCTACTCCCTCGCCTCCCGCCCGACCGGCACCAAGGCCGTCGAGGCACCCTTCATCGTCAAGCGGGGCGGCTACTACTACCTCTTCGCCTCGTACGACACCTGCTGCGCGGGCACCAGCTCCACCTACAAGGTCAAGGTCGGCCGCGCCACCAGCGTCACCGGGCCGTACGTCGACAAGAACGGCGTCTCGATGATGAACAACGGCGGGACACCCGTCCTCGAGTCGCACGGCAGCGTCATCGGCCCCGGCGGCCAGTCGATCATGAACGACGTCGACGGGGACCTGATCGTCTACCACTACTACGACGGCAGCGACAACGGCACGCCCAAGCTGGGCATCAACCTTCTGAACTGGAGCACCGGATGGCCCGTCGCCTACTGACCCTGCTGGCGGCGCTGCTGCTGGCCCTGTCGCTCGGCCAGCCGTCCGCGAGCGCGGCGTCCTTCACCAACCCGGTCAAGACGCAGAAGGGCGCCGACCCCTGGATCTCCTACTACAACGGCAACTACTACCTGGTGACGACGAGCTGGACCGACGTCATCACCATGAGAAAGTCCCCGACCCTGGCCGGGCTCGCCACCGCGCCCAGCGTGCAGGTGTGGAAGGGTGACGCGGCGAGCCGTTGCTGCAACATCTGGGCGCCCGAGATCCACTTCCTCAACGGCCGCTGGTACCTCTACTACGTCGCCGGGCAGAACATCTCCGACTACAACCCGACCCAGCGCACCCACGTCCTGGAGAGCTCCGGCTCCGACCCTATGGGGCCGTACACCTACAAGAGCCAGCTCAACTCCGCCTGGATGCTGGACCCGAACGTGGCGACCATCAACGGCCAGTTGTACCTGTTCGGCAGCGCGAGCGGCGGCACGCAGAACCTGGTCGCCGCCCGGATGTCCAACCCGTACACCCTCGCCACCGGCTTCTCCACCATCTCCACGCCGACCTACGACTGGGAGCGCAACGGCACGGTCAACGAGGGCCCGGAGATCCTCCAGCGCGGTGGAAGGACCTTCCTCATCTACTCGGCCAGCGGCTGCTGGACGCCCGACTACAAGCTCGGCCGGCTGACCCTGACGGGTTCCGACCCCCTGTCGGCCTCCTCCTGGACCAAGAAGTCCACGCCGGTCTTCCAGCGCAATGACGCGAACGGCGTCTACGGCCCGGGCCACAACGGCTTCTTCACGTCCCCCGACGGCACCGAGAACTGGATCGTCTACCACGCCAACGACTCCGCCTCCGACGGCTGCGACAACGGCCGTACCACCCGGGCCCAGAAGTTCACCTGGAACTCCGACGGCACACCGAACTTCGGCACCCCGGTCCGCCTCGGCGCCTCCCTCACCGGCCCCTCCGGAGAGCCGTCCAGCGCCTCGACCACCTACACGGTCGTCAACCGCAACAGCGGCAAGTGCCTCGATGTCGCCGGGAGTTCGACGGCCGACGGCGCCGGCGTCCAGCAGTGGACGTGCAGCGGCGGCAACAACCAGAAGTGGCGCCTGGAAGACCTCGGCGACGACACCCACCGCCTGGTGAACGTCGCCACCGGCAAGGTCCTGGACACCGAGAACTGCTCGTCCGCGGACGGCGCCGACCTACGCCAGTGGTCCTGGCTGAACAACACGTGCCAGCGCTTCCGGTTCGTGGCGACAGACGGCGGCTACGTCCGCATCGTCAACCAGGCCACCGGCAAGGTGGCCGACGTGGCCAACTGCGGAACGACGGACGGAACGGACGTACGCCAGTGGTCTTGGCTGGGCAACGCTTGCCAACAGTGGCGCTTGAACCCGGCGTAGCTGCAGCCAACCCAGGGGCGCGGGGAACTGCGCGACAAGCCACAACGGACCCGCCCTCGCCCGCGTCCCAACACCTCCTACGGCGAGAAGGCGCTACCCGGCCTGCCCCATCCCCGCCGCATTCGGCCAACTCTGACTGTTCGGCCACCCGGTCGCCGGGGCCGGAGTAAGCCCCGGCCCGGTCGTACCCCGAACCTGCGCGGCCGTAAGCCCACCACGTGCCGGCACCCCGGGCGGCGTGGGCCCAGGCATCGCAGCCGCAGCCGGCGCCACAGGTGACGGGAACGGCATGGGCGCAGGCGCCGCAGGGGCGGGCGCCGGCGCAGGCGCGGGCGCCGGCATCGGTGCCACAGGCATAGGCGCCGGCATCGGCATGCCGGTCCCCTGCGGAACCGCCTGTGGCTGAGGCGCCGCCATGGCTTGCGCGGCGAGCCCCTGCATGCCGGAACCGTTCGTGGAGCTGACCAGCCGATCCACGGCCGCCGTACCCGAGCTGTAGTTGGTCCCTGTACCGAGCTCGGGTACGGCGGCTCCCCTCCTGGACCCGTAGAGCACCTGCTCCAGGCCGGACACCAGGCGACGCACGTCCGTCTGGGGGCGCACCACGAGTCGCAGGAAGCGGCTGGACGAACCGATCTTGTTGCCGCACTCGCGGACCAGGATCCGGTGCTCGGTGAGCAGCCGGTCCCGGACCACGGTGCCTTCGGCGCCCACGGGGAGGCGCACGAAGAGGAAGTTGCCCTGGGACGGGTAGACCGTCAGGCCGGGCAGCGCGGCGAGCTGGCCGGCCATGTCCAGGCGGTCCCGGCGCACCTGCTGCAGGCTCTGCGCGTACTCGGGACCGTGTTCCTTCAGCATGAACACCACGTGCTCGGCGAAGGCGTTGAGGTTCCACTTCGGCAGCATCGAGCGGACCATGCCCGCGAGCGCCGGGTTGGCGACGAGGTAGCCGAAGCGTATGCCGTGCAGGCCGAAGTTCTTGCCGAGGCTGCGCAGGACGATGACGTTCGGCCGCAGCATGGCCTCCTGGACGACCGACGGCTCCTGCTCGGCGTCGGCGAACTCCAGGAAGGACTCGTCGATGACGACCAGGTCCAGGTCGGCCATCGCGTCCATGAACTGCACGAGCGCGTGCTTGTGGGTATAGCCGCCGTCAGGGTTGTTCGGGTTGCAGATCACCGCGACCCGGGTGCCCCTGGCCCGGATGAACTCTGCGTACTGGGCGAGGTCCAGGGCGAACCCGCTGGACTCCTGGAGCGGGAACATGTCGACCCGCTTGCCGGTCTCCATCGGCTGGTCGGTCCAGCGGCCGAAGGTGGGGACGGGGATGGCGAGGGACTCCCGGACCATCAGGTGGTCGATCCAGGTGATGAGCTCGGTCGAGCCGTTGCCCATCGCCACGCACTGCGGCGGGAGCTGGAGCAGGCTGCACAGTTCGGCCGTGATCGTGTCGGCGCTGCTCGGGTAGTAGGTGATGATGTCCCGCAACCGGCCCGCCATCTCGTCGAACATCTCAGGCGTGGGGAAGTACGGGTTGCAGGGGATGCAGAAGTCGATCGGACCGGCCCCGTCGCCGCCCTCCCGCGTCAGCGCCGCCATCGACGGACTGTGCGCCGCGGTGCTGCGGAACAGCGAGGTGACGTTGTCGGCCATGGAACCTCCGTGTATGGGTGGCCCGCGCGGGGGAGCACGGGCCGCCCATACATACGAAGGCTGGGGTGGCGCTGTTCAACCACTGAGAGATTGGTGAGAACTTGTGTGCCACCTGTGAAGAGCCGTCAGAAGAGGCTCCTACGGCCTCAGCGGCTGAACGAGTGGATCGTCGTCGACCGGTACGTCTGTCCCGGCCGCAGCACCGTCGACGGGAACGACGGCTGGTTCGGCGAGTCCGGGAAGTGCTGCGTCTCCAGGCACAGCGCGTCGCCCTGCCGGTAGGTGCGGCCGGACGGGCCGACCAGGGTGCCGTCGAGGAAGTTGCCGGAGTAGAACTGCAGACCCGGCTCGGTGGTCGCCATCCGCAGGGTGCGGCCGGAGGAGGGGTCCTTCAGCGTCGCGCACCACTCGGGCTTCGGCGAGATGCCCTTGTCGAGCACCCAGTTGTGGTCGATGCCCTTGCCGTACAGCAGCTGCTGGTGGGCCTCGCGGATGTCCTCGCCGATCGCCTTGGTGCGGCGGAAGTCGAAGGGGGTGCCCGCGACGGGGGCCAGCTCACCGGTGGGGATGAGGCCCGAGTCGACGGGGGTGTAGCGGGACCCGGCGATCTTCAGCTCGTGGTTCTCGATCGTGCCGCTGCCCTCGCCGGCGAGGTTCCAGTACACGTGGCTGGTGAGGTTGACGACGGTGGCCTTGTCGGTGGTGGCCGCGTAGTCGATGCGCCAGTCGCCGTGCCTGGTGAGGGTGTACGTCACCTTCACCTTGAGCGTGCCCGGGTAGCCCATCTCGCCGTCGACCGACGTGTAGTACAGGTGCAGGCCGACGTCGGAGCCCTTGGTGAACGGCTCGATGTCCCACACGTGCTTGTCGAAGCCCTTGGCGCCGCCGTGCAGGCTGTTCTCGCCGTCGTTGACGGACAGCTGGTGGGTCTTGCCGTCGAGGGTGAACTTGCCCTTGCCGATGCGGTTGCCGTACCGGCCGATCAGGGCGCCGAAGTACGGGGACTTGGCGACGTAGTCCTCGATGTTGTCGAAGCCCAGGGAGACGTTGGCGTAGTGGCCCTTGCGGTCCGGGATCTCCAGGGACTGCACGATGCCGCCGTAGGAGAGGACCTTCATACGGGTGCCGCCGTTGGCCAGCGACCAGCTGTAGATCTTCGTGCCGTCGGCGAGCTTGCCGAAGAGGGACTTCACCGGGGTCCTGCCTCCCGTGGCGTGTGCCGTGCCGCCGAGCGTCGTCGCGGCTATGCCCGCGGCCGCGGCTCCTGCGATGACCGTGCGTCTGTTCAGTTCCATGTGCGGCTCCACTTCGTTGGGAAAACGCTGGGAAAGAAGCCGGGCCCCGCCTTCTGGCGGGGCCCGGGTTCGTTCACGAACCGGACTTGCGCTTGTTCCACACGTCGAATCCGACCGCGGCCAGCAGGGCGAGGCCCTTGATGACCTGCTGCCAGTCGGTGCCGACGCTGAGGAGGTTCATGCCGTTGTTCAGCACGCCGAGGACGAGACCACCGATGATCGCGCCGAGGACGGTACCGACACCGCCGCTCATGGACGCGCCACCGATGAACGACGAGGCGATCGCCTCGAGTTCGAAGTTCAGGCCCGCCTTCGGAGAGGCCGCGTTCAGACGGGCGGCGACCACCAGACCCGCCAGGGCCGCGAGCACGCCCATGTTCAGGAAGACGTAGAAGGTGACCTTCTTGTCCTTGACGCCGGACAGCTTCGCCGCCGGCAGGTTGCCGCCGATCGCGTAGATGTGCCGGCCGAAGACCGCGTTGCGCATGACGTAGCCGTAGCCGACCACCAGCACCCCGAGGACGATCAGGATGATCGGGGCGCCCTTGTAGCTGGCGAGCAGCATGGTGACCGCGGCGATCGCCGCGATGATGGCGACGAGCTTGAGCAGGAAGGCGTTCCGCGGCAGCACGTCCAGCGAGAACTCCTGCTGGCGCTTGCGGTCCCGGATCTCCTGGGCGACCACGAAGGCGGCCAGGGCGAGGCCCAGCAGCAGGGTGATGTTGTGGTAGTTCGTGGTCGGGCCGACCTCCGGCAGGAAGCCGTTGCCGAGCTTCTGCAGACCGTCCGGGAACGGGCCGAGGGTCTGGCCCTCGAGGAAGATCTCCGTCAGACCGCGGAAGAGGAGCATTCCGGCGAGGGTGACGATGAACGACGGTATCCCCAGATACGCGATCAGGTATCCCTGCACCGAGCCCGCGACCGCGCCCACCACGAGGCACAGCACCAGGGCCACGGGCCATGCCACATCGTGTTGGACCGTCAGCACGGCCGCGAACGCGCCCACGAACGCCGTCAGCGAGCCGACCGACAGGTCGATGTGGCCCGCGATGATCACCAGCATCATGCCGATCGCGAGGATCAGGATGTAGCTGTTCTGCAGCACCAGGTTGGAGACGTTGCGGGGCAGCAGCAGGTCGCCGTCGGTCCACACCGCGAACAGGACCACGAGCAGGCCGAGCGCGATCAGCATGCCGTACTGCCGCATGTTGCGGCGCAGGCCGTCCAGCATCAGCTGCAGCAGGCCGCCGCCCGCGGCTGATCCGCCGGACTTCCCGGGCGGCGCCGGGGCCGGGGTCTTGGCGGTCACATCCGTGCTCATCGGGTTACCTCTTTGTCCTTCGTCATCTGGCGCATCAGCACTTCCTGCGTGGCCTCGGCGCGCGGGACCTCGCCCGTGAGCCGCCCGGCGGCCATGGTGTAGATGCGGTCGCACATGCCGAGCAGCTCGGGCAGCTCGGAGGAGATGAAGACGACCGCCTTGCCCTGGGCGGCCAGCTGGTCGATGACCGTGTAGATCTCGTACTTGGCGCCCACGTCGATACCGCGGGTGGGCTCGTCCAGGATCAGCACGTCCGGACCGGCGAAGATCCACTTGCTGAGGACGACCTTCTGCTGGTTGCCGCCGGACAGCCTGCCCACCGTCTCGAAGACGGTCGGCGCCTTGATGTTCATGGACTTGCGGAAGCCCTCGGCGACCTGCCGCTCCCCGTGCTCGTCGACCACACCGCGCCTCGCGACCTTGCCCAGGGCGCTCAGCGAGATGTTCCGGTTGATGTTGTCGATGAGGTTGAGGCCGTAGTGCTTGCGGTCCTCGGTGACGTACGCGATGCCGTGCGAGATCGCCTCCGCGACGGTCTTCGTACGGATCTCCTTGCCGTCCTTGAGGACCGTGCCGCCCGCATGCCGGCCGTAGGAGCGGCCGAAGACGCTCATCGCGAGTTCGGTGCGGCCGGCTCCCATCAGGCCCGCGATGCCGACGATCTCCCCGCGCCGCACCTGGATCGACACGTCGTCGACCACCTTGCGCTGCTGGTCGATCGGGTGGTGCACGGTCCAGTTGCGGATCTCCAGGGCCGGTGCCGCGCCCACTTCCGGCTCGTGCGGGGTGCGCTCGGGGAAGCGGTGGTCGAGGTCCCGGCCGACCATGCCGCTGATGATCCGGTCCTCGGTGGTCTCCGGGGCCTTCACGTCGAGCGTCTCGATGGACCGCCCGTCGCGGATGATCGTCACCGAGTCGGCGACCCTGCGGATCTCGTTGAGCTTGTGGGAGATGATGATCGAGGTGATGCCCTGCTTCTTCAACTCCAGGATCAGATCGAGGAGTTTGCCGCTGTCCTCGTCGTTCAGCGCCGCGGTGGGCTCATCCAGGATGAGCAGCTTCACCTTCTTCGACAGCGCCTTCGCGATCTCCACCAGCTGCTGCTTGCCCACGCCGATGTCGGCGACGCGGGTCTCCGGGTGGTCGTCCAGACCGACCCGGCGCAGCAGCTCGGTGGCGTGCCGCAGGGTCTCCCGCCAGTCGATGAACCCGCCCTTGGCGTGCTCGTTGCCGAGGAAGATGTTCTCCGCCAGCGAGAGGTACGGCGACAGCGCCAGCTCCTGGTGGATGATGACGATGCCGCGCTCCTCGCTCGCGCGGATGTCCTTGAACTCGCAGACCTCACCCTCGAAGAGGATGTCGCCCTCGTACGTGCCGTGCGCGTGGACGCCGGAGAGCACCTTCATCAAGGTGGACTTGCCGGCGCCGTTCTCACCGCAGATGGCGTGGACCTCGCCCTGACGGACGGTCAGCGTGACGTCCGACAGCGCCTTGACACCGGGAAAGGTCTTGACGATCGAGCGCATTTCCAGGACGGGTCCCGCCATGGTCGTGCCTTCCAATCAGTAGGTGCCGACGGTTACTTGAGCTCGTCCGCGGTGTAGTAGCCGCCGCCCACGAGGACCTTCTCGTAGTTGCTCTTGTCGACGCTGACCGGCTGCAGCAGGTAGGCCGGCACGACCTTGGCGCCGTTGTCGTAGGTCTTGGTGTCGTTGACCTCGGGCTTCTTGCCGTTGAGGACCGCGTCGACCATGTTTCCGGCGACCTTGGCCAGCTCACGGGTGTCCTTGTAGACGGTCTGCGTCTGCTGGCCCGCGATGATCGACTTCACCGAGGCGAGCTCGGCGTCCTGGCCGCTGATGACCGGCAGCGGCTTGCTGGCGGAGCCGTAGCCGTCCGACTTCAGCGCGGCGATGATGCCGATGGAGATGCCGTCGTACGGCGAGAGCACGGCGTCGACCCGGCCGCTCTTGTAGGTGGACGTGAGGATGTCCTCCATGCGCTTCTGGGCGGTGGCGCCGTCCCAGCGCAGGGTGGTGACCTGGGTGAGCTTGGTCTGGCCGGACTTGACGACGAGCTGCTTCTTGTCGATGTACGGCTGCAGGACCTTCATCGCGCCGCCGAAGAAGTACTTCGTGTTGTTGTCGTCGTTGGAGCCGGCGAACAGCTCGATGTTGAACGGGCCCTTCTTGGAGCCGTCCTTCAGGCCGAGCTTCTCGACGAGGTAGCCGGCCTGCAGCTCGCCGACCTTCTCGTTGTCGAACGACGCGTAGTAGTCGACGTTCGGCGTGCCGAGGATCAGACGGTCGTAGGCGATGACGGGGATGTCCGCGTCCTTCGCCTGCTGCAGCACGTTGTTCAGCGACTTGTTGTCGATGGCCGCGATGATCAGGCCCTTGACACCCTGCGTGATCAGGTTCTCGATCTGGGCGACCTGCTGGTCGGGGTCGTCCTCGCCGTAGACCAGCTTGGTCTTGTAGCCCTTGGCCTCGAGGTCCTTGACGACGTTCTTGCCGTCGGCGATCCAGCGCTCGGAGGACTTGGTCGGCATCGCGATACCGATCGTGCCGCCCTTGGCGCTGCCCTTGTCCTCGTTGCTGCCGCCCTCACTGTTCTGGCCGCAGGCGGACAGGGTCAGGGCGAGGGAGGCGGCTCCGGCTATGGCGGCGAGTGCGGCTCTGCGAGTACGCATGATCATCATCCTTGATGTGTGTGGGGCGGGCTCGGTCTGGCGGTGCGAAGACGCCTGACGAAGGGCGGTGTGCGGATCGACCGAGGGTGTGTGGGATTGTGTTCGACTGCGTCTTCTTTTGTGAAGGGGTTTTGTCCGGAACGTTATGCGGGAATTTCGAACCGCTTCAGCGTCCCGGGCAGCCGTGAACCGAGAGGCGCCATGTCGCCGCCGGCTCCGTGCCGTGCGAGGAGGTCCAGGGCGAGCCGGCCGCGCCGGACGCGTTCCTTGGCGGTGGCCAGCGTCAGGTCCCGCATGTGGTTGCCGTACGGGTAGATGCCGGGGGCCTTGGACAGACCGAACTTCAGGTAAAGCGGTGCGCCGCGCCGGATCAGCTCGGCGACCTCGTACATCCGGATGTAGCCGCCGAGGTCGTCCGGGGCCTCGATGTACATGTCCATGGGGGCGCCGGACACCCGCCGGATCTCGGTGAGGTGATCGAGCGTCAGATCGCTGGGCACATTGACCGAGTCGGCGCCCAGCTGCTCGTACACCGCGTACGCGGCCGGGTTGACGGGGCCGATCAGCGCGCTCACCTTGAGCGTCGTGTCGGCCGGGATGATCCCGGCGGCCCGTGCCCGGTGCAGCGTCCACAGCACGCCCTCGTCGGCGACGAGCAGGCACTTGACGCCCAACTCCGTTGCCCGCACCGCGTCTTCGACGCATCCGGCGACGGCGTCGTGGCCCCGGGCGCGCAGTCCGGCCCCCCGCGAGTCGGTGCGCGTGGACCCGCCGATGTCCCAGGTGCCGCGCGGGCCGGTGAACAGGCAGAGCTCGATGTCACGCTCGCCGGTCGCCTCGACCATCTCGGTGATCTCGGCGTCGGTGAGCATCCAGATACCGCTGCCCTGACTGATCCGGTGGATCGGCACGTCGAGTCGCGAGGCTTCCTTCAGGACGACGGCCAGCGCTTCGGGACCCTCGCACGAGGGGATCTCGGTGCGCCAGCGGCCGCCGCCCGGGAAGGTATGGGGCGAGGCGTCGGCGGGGGAGAGGTCGGGCGCGCCCAGGCCGAGGGCGGCGAGCGCCTGCTCGCCGGGTCGGCGGGCTGCGGAAGCGTCGGTCACAAGCTGTCCTTCGTGTTCGAGATTTCGGACGAGGTTCGCGGCTCAGGGTGTGGGTGGCTTGGGTGTACGCCGGTACGGGAGCCGTCAGGTTGCCCCCGTACCGGCGTACGGCTGAGGGGTCCCTCAGGGACGGAGGAGCACCTTGCCCACCTTCGGATCACCGGACCCGACGAGCTCGATCGCCTGCGGGAACTCCTCCAGCGGCAGCTCGTGCGTGACCAGCGGCAGCGGATCGAGCAACCCGGCCCCGAACACGCGCACCGTGTGCGCCCAGGCATCCGGCGGCGCCCCGAAGACGGTGTGCACCTCCAGCTGCCGTACGACGAGATCCGTGGGGTCCAGCCCGTGCGCACCCGGCGCCGGGATCCCGGTCAGGACCAGCCGCCCGCCGCGCCTGAGCAGGGCGGCCGAGGTGCGTGCGGCGTCGGCTGACCCGGCGGTCTCGATGACGACGTCGAAGTCGTCGGGAAGCTCCTGGTCCTTGGTACGGAAGTCCGTGGCGCCGTACTGCCGCGACAGCTGCTCCCTGTCGCTGCGGGTGCCGACGACGAGCAGCTCGGCCGGCGAGCCAGCCTTCAGGAACTGAACGGCGAACATCCCGAGCGTCCCGGTGCCGACCACCGCCACCCGCTCACCCGGCAGCGCGTTCGCCTTGATCGCGGCGGCCGCGATACAGGCGGCCGGCTCCAGCAGGGCGGCGGCGGTCAGGTCCGCGTCGTCCGGCAGGACGTGCAGCAGCCGGGCCGGCAGCGTGAGCGTGGTGGCCATGGCGCCGGGCTGGGTGAACCCGGTCTCCTCGTACCCGGCGGTGCACAGCGTGGTCTCACCGGCGTGGCAACGGTCGCAGACCTGGCAGTTGCGGAAGCCCTCACCGACGACCTTGCGGCCGACGAGCGAGTCCGGCACCCCGGCGCCGACCGCCTGCACGGTCCCGGACCACTCATGGCCGGGCGTGAGCGGGTAGCGGACGTATCCCTCGGGCCGGTTGCCCTGGTACACCTCCCGATCGCTGCCGCAGATGCCGACCGCGTGGACGCGGACGAGGGCCTCCCCGGCGGCCGGCTCACGCGGCGTGTGCTCGGTGAGCCGGTGCTCGCCGGGCGCCTCGATGACGACGGCGCCGCTCACTTCGTGCCCTTGGGCTTGCGCTGCTCCCAGCCCTCGGCCCACAGGTCGAAGCGGGCCTGCTGCTGCGGGAACTCGGCGGCGGCGTCGGCGTCGAACTCGACACCGAGACCGGGGGCGTCGGAGAGGTGGAAGCAGCCGTCTTCCGGATTCACCTGCGGGGCGCCCTTGACGACCTTCTTGATCTCCGCGTCGGCGAAGTCGTTGAAGTGCTCCAGGATCTTGAAGTTCGGCGAGGTGAAGCCGACCTGGAGAGAGGCGGCGGTGAGGACGGAGCCACCGACGTTGTGGGGAGCGACGAGCATGTAGTGGGTCTCGGCGGTCGCGGCCAGCTTGCGCGTCTCCCAGATGCCGCCGATGTGGCCGACGTCGGGTTGGATGATGTCGACGGCCTGGCTCTCGAAGAGCTCACGGAACTCGATGCGATCGTGAATCCGCTCGCCGGTCGCGACCGGGATGTCGACCTTGGCGGCGACCTTCTCCAGCGCCTTCAGGTTCTCCGGCGGGCAGGGCTCCTCCAGCCAGGCGGGCTTGAAGGGGGCGAGTTCGCGCGCGAGCCGGACGGCGGTGGCGGGGGAGAAGCGGCCGTGCATCTCCAGCATCAGCTCGGCGTCCGGGCCGATGGCGTCGCGGACGGCCTCGATGAGGGAGACGGCGTACAGGGTCTGCTCGTGGTCGAGCTCGAAGTGCCCGGTGCCGAAGGGGTCGATCTTCAGCGCCTTGTAACCGCGCTCCATGACGCCCTGAGCGGCCTTGTGGTACGCCTCCGGGGTCCGCTCGGTGGTGTACCAGCCGTTGGCGTACGCCTTGACCTTGTCGGTGACCTTGCCGCCGAGCAGCTGCCAGACCGGCACACCGAGCGCCTTGCCCTTGATGTCCCAGCAGGCCATCTCGATCACGGCGATCCCGGACATGACGATCTCGCCGGCGCGCCCGTAGTCGCCGTACTTCATGCGGCGGACGAGGTCTTCCACGGCGAACGGGTCGGAACCGAGGATGTGGTTGGCCTCGGCCTCCCGCAGATAGCCGATCAGCGCGTCGGTGTGGCCCAGCATCCGGGTCTCGCCGACTCCGGTGATGCCCTCGTCGGTGTGCACCTGGACGTATGTCAGGTTGCGCCACGGCGTCCCGACCACGTGTGTGCTGATTCCGGTGATGCGCACGGCAGTTGCCCCTTGCTGCGTCGTCGGCTCAATTCTGGTGCATCCCGGCGTGTTCGAAATTTCGTCACACGTTCGAAATGCTGACGTGACAGTAGGGAGGCGGCGGCGCGAGTGTCAATGGGTCGAACGCATAACGGTTTCGACACTGCTTTCGATAGGGATTTCGGACAGTGGGTCGCGGAGGGAGGGGGCGTGTCTGGCGTGTCCTGGCATATCCCTCAACTCGGCATGCCGGAACAGGTCGTTCCCTACAGAACTTTCACAGCTGTGACTATCAACCGTCCCCGTGCGGAACCTAGTCTTCCCGCGTCATGGACTACTGCCACCCGTGCCGACGGCACCTGAATGGCGCCCTCGCTTGCCCTGGTTGCGGCGCCACGGTCGAACATGTCCGCGCGTACGCGGGCGCGCCCAGCGAGGCGTACCCGCAGATGGCCGAGCGGACCGTGGGGGCGGCTGCGGGCCCGGCGGGGGCTCAGGGCTCCTACGGCGGGTACGACGGGCAGTACGCGGGCGGGGAGTACGGCGGCGGCTACCCGGGGCAGTACGGGAGCGGCGGCTATGAGGGCGCGGGCTACGCGGGCCAGGGCTACGAGGGTCAGAGCTACGAGGATGAGGGCTACGGCGCCGGGGGCTCCGAAGAGCCGGCGGACGCCGGGGAGGGCGCAGGCGTCGCGGAGGCCGCGGAGGCCGAGGTCGCGTCGGCCGCGCCCGTCGGCGGGCGGGCCGCGCGGAGGGCCGCGCAGCGGCGTGGCCGAGGGCGGGGGCGTGGCGCAGACGAGCACGCGGAGTACGCCGAAGACGCTGGGCACGACGAGTACGACGACTACGACGACTACGACGACTACGACGAGGAAGACGACGGCGACCTGGACGAGGAGTCCGGGTCGGCGGGCACGAGCCGTCGCGATCGCAAGGCCGCCGCGCATCGCCGCCGGCGTCGCCGGGCCCTGCTGGTCGCCGCGGGGTTCGTGCTGGCCGCGGGCGGTCTGAGCCTCGCCGAGCTGGGCATGGACGCCCCGGGCGCGGACCCGAAGCCCGCGGCGGCCGGGGACGAGTCGGCGGAGGGCGCGGCGGCGGAGGAGGTGTCGGCGTCACCGGAGGCGACGGACGGGACGGCACGGACGGAGGCACCGTCGCCGGATCCCTCGACGTCTCCCTCGGCCTCGAAGTCACCGAAGGACGAGGACGACAAGAAGAAGGGCGAGGACAAGACCCCCGACGAGGACGCCCCGTCGGCGACGGCCGGCAGCGGCGGCTCCGGCACGTCCACCTCGGCTCCCACCGCCACGTCCGAGCCGCAGAACCCGGCACCCACCCAGGAACCGACCACATCGGTCCCGACCCCGGACCCCTCGCCGTCGGAGACGTGCGAGCGGTTCCTGTGGTGGTGCACCTGAGCCGGCGGTGCACGTAAACCGTTCACCTTCGCGAATCTCCACGCCCGGCCTGACCTGCCCGGTATCTCGACGTCCCGCCTCACCTGTTCCGGGTGATCCCGCGGGCGCGCGGCGCTGTGACCATGCGGGCAGGAGGTCCGGTCATGGCCACGCTGCACGACGGTCCGCTCCCCGCGACGGACGACGGAACCCTTTCCCCGGCCGAGCGCGCGGCACTCGGCAAGAGGGCACGCGCGCGTGTACCGCGCTCCGCGCACGCCGCCTATGAGCCCGAAGAGAAGCGGCCGGACCCCGTCGACATCATCGAGCGACAGTCCGCCGCCCGCGTCCCCGAACTGGTCCCCGTCCGGTACGGCCGGATGCTCGAATCGCCCTTCCGCTTCTACCGGGGAGCCGCGGCGATCATGGCCTCCGACCTCGGCGCCGCCCCGCACACCGGGCTGTACGCCCAGCTGTGCGGCGACGCGCACCTGCTGAACTTCCGGCTCCTGGCCTCCCCGGAACGCCATCTCGTCTTCGACATCAACGACTTCGACGAAACCCTGCCGGGCCCCTTCGAGTGGGACGTCAAGCGGCTCGCCGCGAGTCTGGTGATCGCCGGCCGCGCCAATGCCTTCCCGGCGAAGGAGTGCGACACCCTCGTCCGCGCCGGAGTGGAGGCGTACCGCGAGCGTATGCGGGAGTTCGCCGCCATGCGCACCCTCGACGTCTGGTACGCGCGGGACGACTTCGACCGGATCACGGCACTCCTGCCCGAGCCGCTGAGCGAGGACGACGAGCAGCGGGCCGCCCGCGCGTCGGCGAAGGCCCGTGCCCGGACGGGTCTGCAGGCCGCCGCGAAGCAGACGCGCGTGGTGGACGGCGTCCCCCGGATCATCTCGGATCCCCCCTTGATCACCCCCCTCGCGGAACTGCTGCCCGGCACGGAGGGCGACGAACTGGCACAGACCCTGCGGGCCCTGATCGCCGACTACGCGCACAGCCTGTCGTCGGAGCGGCGGCACCTGCTGAGCCGGTTCCACGTGGTCGACATGGCACGCAAGGTCGTCGGGGTCGGCAGTGTCGGCACCCGCTGCTGGATCATCCTGCTGCTCGGCCGCGACGAGGAGGACCCGCTCCTGCTGCAGGCCAAGGAGGCCGGCGAGTCCGTCCTCGCGCCCTACTGCGGCGCGAGCCCGTACGAGAACCAGGGCGAGCGGGTGGTGGCCGGGCAGCGGCTCATGCAGGCCGCCGGCGACATCTTCCTCGGGTGGCAGCACGTCACCGGGCTCGACGGCCGTGAACGCGACTTCTACGTACGGCAGTTGCGGGACTGGAAGGGCATCGCACGTCCCGAGACCATGGACCCCGGGACCCTGGCGCTGTTCGCCCGGCTGTGCGGCGCCTCACTGGCCCGGGCGCACGCCCGCTCGGGCGACCCCATCGCCATCGCCGCCTATCTCGGCCGGAGCGACACCTTCGACCGCGCCCTGGCGGAGTTCGCCCGGGCCTACGCCGACCAGAACGAACGCGACCACCAGGCACTGGCCGACGCGGTGAACGACGGGCGCGTCACGGCCCGGACCGATCCGACGGGGTGAACGAGGGGCGCGTCACCGCCCGGACCGATCCGACGGAGTGACACGGACCCGCTCCGGCACGGACATCTCCGGCACGGACCCGCTCTCCCGCAGCTCCTGCCCACCGGCCTCGGCGGCAGTACGCGCGTACCAGCGGCCGTACCGCTGGACGAGCGCCACCGACGAGACCCCCTGGAGCAGCATGCTGAGGCCGACGGTGACGGCGACCACCCGCCCCAGTGTCTGCGCCCCCGGCGCATGCTCCTCTACGAGCAGCAGCGCCAGGACGACGGAGACCAGGCCCCGCAGCCCGAACCAGCCGATGTACGCGACCGTCGGCTTCCGCAGCCCGCTTCCCGCCAGGGCGACGGCCACGGGGAGCATCCGCACGACCGTCACGCTCAGCGCGGCGTACAGGACGATCTCCCAGGTCAGGTGCTGCAGCGCCGGGCCGAGCAGCACCGCCCCGAAGACCATCAGGCTCATCGACGCCAACAGCCTGCCGAGGTTCTCGGCGAAGTCGGGTGTGTGGCCCGGGCCCTGCAGTCTGGCGCCGGTCGGGTGGCTGCGCGCCATGTGTCCGAAGGCGAATCCGGCGGCCCAGGCCGCGATGAAGCCGCTGCCGTCGGTGAGGACGGCCAGTTCGTACGCAGACACGGCGACGCCGAGCACGTACACCTGCCCCCAGTCCCGGGCCACCCAGCCACGCGCCAGGGCCGCCCGCAGCAGCCGCCCGCCTAGGCTTCCGACCAGCAGCCCCAAGGCGCTGCTGAGCAGGAGGGAGCGCCAGAGGGCACCCGCGACGCCTTCCTGCGCGTAGGAGGTGCCGGGGACGGTGGCCGCGAAGACGACGAAGAGCGGCAGGACCAGACCGTCGTTCAGACCGCACTCCATGTTCAGACCGTGGCGGACGAGTGGCGGCACACCGGGGTCGGACATGGCGGTCCGGCCCACGGCCGCGTCGGTGGGCGTGAGGATCACCCCCACCAGGGCCAGCTCCCACACGGTCAGCCCGGGCAGCAGCGGCCATGCCAGCAGCCAGCCCGCGCCGATGCACAGCGGGACGCCGATGCCGAGCAGCCGAGCGGGCAGGAAGGCGCCCGTGACCAGGTGGTGCCGCTGGACGCTCATGGCGTCGGTGAACAGGACCAGAGTCAGCGCGGCCTCCATCAGGGCCACGATCGGGGCGGCGTAGTGCTCGATGTCGACGACGTGGAGGACGGCGGGACCGATGAGGATGCCGCTGCCCGTGAACACGATCGCCGACGTGACGGGCGTGGCCGCCAGCCGGTGCGAGACGAGGGCGTAGGCGGCGGTGACACCCGCCAACGCCAGTCCCGCCCAGGCACCGTCGCTCATCGTGCCGCCCTCCTCAGACCCTGGCAGCCGGTCCCCTCGGTTCATGGCAGCAGGGCGACGGCCGCAGCGTCCTCACCCTTCGAGGGTGACGACGGACGCGGCCCTCGGGGATCAGGCTCGGTGGTGTACGGCTGCATCCGCGGCCCGGTGAGGAAAGGAGGCCGGACATGGCCACCACCGCTCGCCCCGAGCATCGCGAGAGGACGCAGGTCGCCGCCACCGGCCTGACGCTGTTCGCCGGAGTGATGCTGTTCATCTCCGGGATCCTTGATCTCTTCCGGGGGATCATGGCGATCGCCGAGGACGACGTCTACGTCTCCACCCCCAACTACGTCTTCAAGTTCGACCTGACCAGCTGGGGCTGGATCCACCTGCTGTTCGGGGCGATCGCCGTGGTCGTGAGCTTCGGCCTGTTCGCGGCGAAGACATGGGCGAGGGTCGTCGGCGTCGGCATCGCGGCGCTGCTGATCATCGCCAACTTCCTGTCCATCCCGTACTACCCGGTCTGGTCGCTCACGCTGATCGCGATGTACGCGTTCATCATCTGGGCGTTGTGCGTGGTGAAGCGGGACACCTTCGCCGATTAGGCGACGCTGCTCGCCCGTATGGGCCCGCCGGGCATGCCGTCACGGCGGTGCGCGGACGCAATGGAGGGGAGGGAGGGGTCCTGGACGACCTGGAGTCCGTATGAGCGCCGCGCACCAGCCCTCCGCCCCTGTGCGCATCGTCCGAGCCACCGCTTCCGCGGTGCTGATCGTCGTCACCTGCATCCTCGTGCCCGTCGCACTGATCACGGTGTGGGTCCACGACATCGCGCTCGACACGGACCGGTATGTGAAGACGGTGGCTCCGCTGGCCACCGAGCCGGCCGTCCAGGACGCGGCCGTCCACCGGATCTCGGAGGCCGTGGACGTCCGCATCGACGGCGACCAGGCCGCCGCGGAGCTCGCCGAGTGGCTGGGCTCCCAGGGGCTGCCGCCCCGGGCGACGGCCGCCGTACGGGGGCTCGGGCCGCAGATCGACTCGGCCGTGGACGGCGCGGTGACGAAGGTCGTCACGCGGGTCGTGCACAGCGACGCCTTCGCCACCACGTGGAAGAGCGCCAACGAACGGGCACACGGCGCCGTCGTGGACGCCCTCACCGGAGAGGGCCGGGGTGCCGTGGGGGTCGAGGGCGGCACGGTCACCCTCGATGTCGGCACGGTCGTCGAGGAGGTGAAACAGCAACTCGTCGACGCCGGGCTGTCGCCCGCCGAGAAGATCCCCGAAGTCGACAAGCAGCTGGTGCTGTTCCAGTCCGAGGAGCTGGAGAAGATCCGCGACGGCGCGCACCTGCTGGACGTGGTCGGCTACTGGGTGCCCGTCCTCACCGTCGTCATCGGCGCGGCCGGCCTGCTGCTGGCCCGCCGACGGCGGCGCGCCCTGGCCCGGACCGCGCTGGGCGCCGCCTTCGCCTGCCTCGTGGTGGCCGTCGCCCTGGTCCTGGTGCGCCGCTACTACCTGGACCATCTCCCGGCCGCCGTGCAGTCCGACGCGGCCGCGGCGGCCGTCTTCGACACCCTGCTGCGCTTCCTGCGGGCCGCCCTGCGCACGGCGATCGTGCTCGGCGTCGTGATCGCGCTCGGCGCCTATCTGGTCGGCCCCGGCCGACTGCCGGGGGCGATCCGCCGCTTCTCCGACCGCACCGCCGACTCCGTCGCGGTCTGGGCCGACGGGCACGAGATCCGGGCCGGACGGGTGGGCGCGTGGGCGCAGACCTACCGCCGGTCGATCGCCCTGTCCGCCCTGGTGGTCCTGGCTTTCTTCTTCGCGCTGTGGAACGACCCCACGGCGCTCACGATCCTGCTGCTGGTGCTCGTCCTGCTCGCCGTCCTGGCGATCCTGGCGCTGCTCGCGGCCGGCGGCCGGGTCGAGACGGCGAGGCAGCGGCCCACCCGTGAAGGGTGATGCCGCACGGACCGCTCCGACGCATCGTGAAGGCCTCGGGACCTTACGGGCCGCGCGGTCGTCGCGGCGGCCGGCAAGCGGAGGCGACCATGGACTACCCCCTGCTCGACGTCTTCCTCACCATGCTCTGGTTCTTCCTGTGGATCATGTGGATCATGCTGCTGGTCCGCGTGGTCATGGACGTCTTCCGTGACGACACGCTCAGCGGCTGGGGGAAGGCGGGCTGGACGCTGATGGTGTGCGTGCTGCCGTTCCTCGGCGTCTTCGTCTACCTGATCGCCCGCGGGCGCGGGATGGGCGAGCGCGAGCTGCGCCAGGCCCAGGACCGTGAACGGGCGTTCCGTGCCTACGTCCAGGAGGCCGCCGCGCCGGGCCCGAAGGCACCGGGCGCCAAGGCCGATGAACTGGGCAAGCTGGCCGCGCTGCATGACAAGGGCGCCATCACCGACGCCGAGTACGAGCAGGCCAAGACGAAGGTCCTGACCGGCTGAGTCACCGGCTGGGTCACCAGCTGAGTCACCGGCACGGTCAGGGAACCGCTTCGGCCCGCGCGTCGGACGCCGTGCGCCGGTCCGGTTCCCGTGGCAGCAGTGCCGCGGCCGCGAGGCCGGCGAGGCCGAGGGCACCCAGGGCGATCAGCGCGACGGCGTAGGCGCCGCGGGTGAGTCCGGCGACGAGGATCGTGCCCGCGATCGCCGTGCCCAAGGAGGAGCCGAGGTTGGAGACGCTGCGGGACAGGCCCGAGATCTCGCCCTGCTGTTCCTCCGGGAAGCTCGACTGGACGACGTTGACGGACGGGGTGAGCATGACGCCCAGACCGAGCCCGATCAGGAGGAGCCCGGGGGCGTAGACCCACGGGTCGGTGGACACGGTGGCCAGGGCGATCAGCACCGCGATGCCGACGACGGACATGATGAAGCCCGTCATGATGAGGGTCCGCTGCGTCCGGTGTTTCGACAGGCGCTCCGCGGCCAGGGACGAGGCGAGCAGGCCGAGCGTGGCGGCCGTGAAGATGACTCCGGTCTCGATGGCGTCGTAGCCGCGTACGACCTGGAGGTAGGCGGCCACGGTGAACGACGTGCCCATGAGAAGCAGCCACTGGACGTTCTGGGTGACGAGCCCGAGGTTGGACGTGCGGTTGCGGAACAGGCCGAGGGACAGCAGCGGCTCGCGGCCGGACTCCTCCGCCGCGCGTATCCGGTGGAAGAACCACCACAGCACGAGGGCGCCCGCGGCGAGCAGCCCGAGCATCAGCCAGACGTTGTCGTCCGCCGCCAGGATGCCCGTGACGATCAGGACGAGACCGGCGGCGGAGAGGACCGCCCCGCCGGTGTCGAAGGAACGGGTCGGATCCGGGGGCCGCGGGTCCTCGATCCTGCGGCTGAGGACGACGATCACCGCGATGACCAGGGCCTGGAAGACGAAGGCCGCCCGCCAGCTGATCGCCGAGGTGATGAGTCCGCCGATGAGCGGTCCGGCGGCGGCCCCGATGCCGCCCAACGCCATGATCACTCCGAATGCGCGGGCCCGGGACGTCATGTCCGGGTAGAGGAGGGTGGCGAGGATGTAGACGGGAGGGATGAGCAGGGCGGTGCCGATGCCCTCGAGGATCGAATTGCCGAGGATCAGCACGCCGAGGCCCGGGGAGACCGCGCACAGCAGGGCGCCGACGGCATAGATGACGAGGCCCGCCAGGAAGCAGCGTTTGCGTCCGTAGCGGTCGGTGAGCTTGCCGCCGGGGATCATCAGCGCGGCCATGACCAGCAGGAAGATCGTGATGGCCACCTGCACGCCCTGAACGGTGGTGTCCAGGTCCTCGCTGATGTCGTTGATCATCACGTTCATGTTGGAGCCGGCGAAGCTGCAGATGAACTGGGCCAGCGCGAGGGCGGCGAGCACGGTCCGCCGCCCCTGCTGCGACTGCTGCCGCCGGCCCGTGTCAGCCACCCCCGTCGCCCCCGACCGCCGACGGGACGGGCGCGTTGAAGCCCTGCGGCCTCGTATGCCGGTCGTCGCCACGTGCCGGGTGCGCCTCGGCCTCGCCGATCTGCTCGTCCAGGGCCATGGCCGCGCTGACCAGGGCGAGGTGGGTGAACGCCTGCGGGAAGTTGCCGAGTTGTTCGCCCGAGGGTCCGATCTCCTCGGCGAAGAGGCCGACGGGGTTGGCGTAGGTGAGCATCTTGTCGAAGGCGTACCGGGCCCGCCCGAGCCGGCCGCTACGGGCCAGGGCCTCGACGTAGTAGAAGCTGCACAGGTTGAAGGTGCCCTCCGACCCGCGCAGCCCGTCGGGGGAGGCCTGGGGGTCGTAGCGGTAGACGAGGCTGTCGCTGACCAGCTCGTCGTCCATGGCGTCGAGGGTGGTGAGCCAGTCCGGGTCGTGCGGTGAGATGAAGCCGACCCGGGGCATCAGCAGCAGCGAGGCGTCCAGGACGTCGGTGTCGTAGTGCTGGACGAAGGCCTGCCGCTTGTCGTGCCAGCCCTGTTCGACGATCTGCCGGAAGACCGCGTCGCGGGTGTCGGTCCAGCGGTCGACCCGGCCCGGGCGGGCGAACTCGGTGGACGCGCGGATGCCGCGGTCGAAGGCGACCCAGGCCATCAGCCGGCTGTAGGTGAAGTTCTGACGGCCGCCACGGGTCTCCCAGATCCCCTCGTCGGGCTGGTCCCAGTGGTCGGAGAGCCAGTCCAGTACGTCGCGCAGGGCGTCCCAGCCGCGGATCGTCCCGAAGTCGCCGCCCACCGCCAGCGCGTCGGCCGCCTCGCCGTAGATGTCGAGCTGCAGCTGGTCGGCGGCCGCGTTGCCGGCCCGGACGGGCCGTGAACCCCGGTAGCCCTCCAGGTGGTCGAGGGACTCCTCGGTCAGGTGGGGGTCGCCGTCCACCCGGTACATGATCTGCAGGGGGTCACCCGTGGCGGTCCCCCCGGCCTCGACCCGCTCGCGCAGCCAGCGGCGGAAGGCGTACGCCTCCGTCTCGAAGCCAAGGTCGATCAGGGCCCGGACGGAGAGCGAGGCGTCACGGACCCAGGTGTAGCGGTAGTCCCAGTTGCGTTCGCCGCCGATCTGCTCGGGCAGTCCCATGGTCGCGGCGGCGATGGGCGCGCCCGTGGGGGCGTAGGTGAGCAGCTTGAGGGTGATCGCGGAGCGGTTCACCATGTCCCGCCAGCGTCCCCGGTAGGCGCAGGAGCGCAGCCAGGACAGCCAGAAGGTGCGGCACGCCGCCATCTCGTCGACCAGGCCGCCCAGGGTGGGCGCGGGCGTGGGGGTGCCTCCGCTCACGGTACTGGTGAGCACGACGGCCACCGCCTGCCCGGCGGAGAGCGTGAAGCGGGCCGTGACGTCGTCGCCGTCGGTGCGGAAGGCGAGCCCGGCGGTGGCCTGGAGGTGCAGATCGGTTCCCGGCCCCTGGAAGACGGCCGCGCGGTCGTCGCCCCGCGGGAGGGTGAGGGTGTGCCGGGCGCGCGCGTAGTCGAAGCGCGGGCGGCAGGCGAAGGTGAAGGGCAGGGTGCCGCGGACGACCCGCGCGACCCGGATGAGCCGGTGCCGGTCGGTCGGCAGCGAGGAGTCGACGACCGGCATGAAGTCGGCGACCTCGCCGACCCCGCCGGGCGCCATGTACCGCGTGACCAGGACCGCGGTGTCGGACAGGTACAGCTGTCGCACCGTCAGCCCCTCGCTCTCCGGGAGATCCACGGCGAGACGGCAGTGGCCTCCGCGGTCGCTGTCCAGCAACGAGGCGAAGACGCTGGGTGAATCGAAGCGCGGCGTACACCACCAGTCGACGGTTCCGGCGGACGAGACCAAGGCCGCGGTCTGGAGGTCGCCGACCATTCCGTGCTCAGCGATGGGCGGATAGCGGTCCACCATGCCTGCCTCCCTCGGAAAAGGATGCGCGGAGCCCCGGACACGGCTCGAGCGCCCCCGGTACGGCTCACCTTCATCGTTCGAGAACGCCCGGGTCGCAGCCTCACCCCTGGCAGGTGAATCCCGCGGCGGGTGAGACCCGCGGCGACGGATCGCGCGCGGCAGCACCGCCGCCGACGGTGCCGTCCACCCGCTCCGGGTGATGCCGTCCCACGGCCGACAGGCGCAGCGTGGAACACATCAGGCTCCGGGCGCCGCCGTGACCCCACGGCGGCAGGTATGTGGAGGCAACCGTGGACTATCCGCTGCTCGACGCGTTCCTGACCATGCTCTGGTTCTTCCTGTGGGTCATGTGGTTCGTGCTGCTGTTCCGGGTCTTCGGCGACATCTTCCGGGACGACAGCATGGGCGGATGGGCCAAGGCGGGCTGGACGGTCTTCGTCTGTGTACTGCCGTTCCTCGGCGTCTTCGTTTATCTGATCGCCCGTGGACGCGGCATGGGCCAGCGTGATGTGCGCCAGATGCAGCAGCAGGAGCAGGCGTTCCGCTCCTACGTCCAGGAGGCGGCCGCCGGTGCCCCGGCGACCGGGGCGACCCGTGCGGACGAGCTGACCAAGCTCGCCGGACTGCATGACCACGGCGACATCACCGACGCCGAGTACGAGCGGGCCAAGGCGAAGGTGCTCGCACGCTGAGCCGTACCGCCACGAGTGCGAGAGGGAAGCGAACTGACATGACCCTGGGACCGATCGACCTCGTCATCCTGTCGTTCCCCGCCGACCGGCCGCCCGACTCGTTCCTGGCCGCAGTGGAGCGAGTCGAGCGCCGCGACGAAGTCCGCGTCCTCGACGCCCTCGTGGTGACGAAGAGCCCGGACGGACGTGTCGGCCGGATGGAGCTGTCCGACATCGAAGGCCTCGGCGACGTGGCCGCCGACATCGCCGCCCGCCGCACCCTGGGCATGCTGGGCCTCGACGACGTCGACGAGATCGCCACCGTGATGGACCGGGACACCACAGTCCTCGCCCTGCTGGTGGAGAACGTGTGGGCCCGCGAGGCCGCCGACCAGGCCCGTCGTCACGACGGACGTCTGCTGGCCTCTGTCCGGATCCCGCACGAACAGATCGCCGAGGTGGAGGCCGAACTGGCCGCCGCGGGCTCGGCGCTGACGTCGACGTGACCGACCGGCTCCGGGGGCATGAGCCCGCCGGAGCCGGAAGGACCGGAGCAGAAAGGAGAGGACCATGCCTCTCGGTCGCCGCCGCCCGCTGCTGCGCGGCGCCCTCGTCGGCGGTGCGGCCTACGCCGCGGGCCGCCGAAGGGCGCAGGCCGAGCAGCACGAGATGGATCAGCAGGCCGCCATCGACGAGCTGCGCGCACAGCAGGCCACCGCATCCGCCCCCGCGCCCGTCACCACCGGGCAGAGCTCCGGGGGCACACTTCTCGACGAACTCGGCCGACTCGGCGAACTGCGCGCCCAAGGCGTGCTGACGGACGCGGAGTTCGCCGCCGCCAAGGCCCGACTGCTCGGCACCTGACAACCGGCACAACCGGCATCGGACCTGACAACCGGCACAACCGGCATCGGCCGGCACCCGACAACCGGCGCGCCCGGGACACAGCCGGCCCGCTCGACAAGCCCTCCGCTCGACGAGGCTTGAGGAGCGGCCGGCTCTCTCGTGCGCCCACGGCGGCTCAGCGCCCGGCTCCCGCCTCCGGAAGCCGGCGCAGCTCCACCACATGCAGGCCGAGCGACTGGAAGCGCAGCAACAGGCCGTAGAGATGAGCCTCGTCGATGACCTGGCCGTACAGCACGGTCTGGTAGGGCACGGTGAAGCTGTCCAGCTCGGGGAACGCGGAAGTCAGCGTGTCCGACATCTGCCCGTCGACGCGGATCTCGTAGTGCATGAGCATGCTTCTCTCGCCGGCGTCCGGCCGTTCGTGCTCCTACGTCCCCCATGCTGCGGTACGGGGGAACGGCCGACATCACCCCGGTCAGGTGAGTGTCACAGCAGCCCGAGCTCCCGGGCCCGGCGGACCGCCTCGCCGCGCCGGGCGGCGCCGAACTTGCGGTAGACGCTCTTCAGGTGGGTCTTCACCGTGTTGACCGACAGATGCAGGTCGGCGGCGATCTCGTCGGTGGACATGAGCTGGGCCAGCCGCTCCAGCACGTCCTGCTCCCGCTCGCTGAGCGGCTCCGGGAGAGCGCCCGGGCCCGCCGACTCCTCCCGCCGCGGGGAGGATCCGGCGTCGGGTGGCGAGGACAGCGAGCTGGTCAGCCAGGCATGTCCCCGGGCCAGGGCGGGTTGGTGGAGCAGCAGCCGCCTCAGCCAGGGCCCGGCCTCCAGGAACGGCCGCCTCAGGTGATGCGGACGGGCGACCGCCAAGGCCCGCAGGAGCAGGCTCTCCGCCCTGGCCGAGTCGCCGAGCGCGTCGACGGCCTGCGCGCGGGTCAGCAGAGCCCACACGTCGATCACCGGGCCCTGGTCCCCGCGGTCGGGGAGCGTGTCGAGGAGGCGCAGAGCCTGTTCGCTCTCGCCCGCGGCCACCCATGCGCGGGCCTCGGCCACCAGGCTCTCGGGTCCGTTGCCCGGCTGTTCCTCGAAGACCTTCACCGCGGCCTTCGGATCGCCGTCGGCCACATGTGCCGCGGCCGTGGCCATGGCGACGCGGTCGCTCACCCATGGGGAGGGCTCGACGGAGGCCAATGGCTGCTTCGCCATGTCGTCCAAGGCCAGGAGGGCCGACCGGGGGTCTCCTCGCGCGAACAGCAGCCGCGAGCGCAGCATCGCGAGTTCGACGGTCGCTATGGGATCGCGGGACGCGGCGGACGAGGCGGCCGCCTGGTCGAGATGGGCCCGCGCGGCCGCCAGATCGTCGCGGTCGATGGCGACGGCGGCGAGCACGAGCTGGGCCACGCCGGTTCGGTCGGACGTCGGCAGCCCCGAGTGCTCCGCCTCGGCGATCGCCCCCTTGGCATGCGACTCGGCCCGGCCGGGCCGGCCGTCCAGGAAGTCGATCAGCGCCAGCCGGCTGAGGGCCTCATGCCGGGGCAAGGCCGTCGAGGAGTCCTGAGCGGCCTGGACCGCGTCGGACAGCGTCGAGCGCGCGGCGTCGAAGCGGCCCGCCCACAGCTGGGCCGATCCGAGGTCGGTGAGCATGAGAGCCGTCAGCTCCGGACGCTGGGCCAACCGGTCGGCCGGGAGGGCGTGCTCCGCCTCCGCGGCGTCCCTCGCCGCCGTCTCGGCCAGGTCCGCCGAGCCCGCCGCCCGGGCGGCCAGCACCCGCAGCAGCGCACAGGTCAACCGCATCGCCGCGGCGTTGCCGTGGCCGTTCTCGGGCAGGTTCTCCTCCGCCGGGTCCTCCGGCGTGAGGGCCTGGTGCGCCTGGTCCTCCTGCGCCAGGTTCTCCTCCGCACGACGCAGGTATGTGACGCCCAGGCCGACGTCGTGGTGGGCCAGCTCGCGAGCCGCGCGCACCAGGTCGGCGGCCGGCCCGGACGTCTCCGGCGCCATCCTGGCGAAGAGGCTGTCCAGTCGCTCGGCGGCCAGCCCCGTCAGCAGCCGGCCTATCGCCAGCTGGTCGATGAACTCGGCAGTGGCCAGCTCCCAGTCACCAGCGTCCGCCGCATGAGGCAGGGCCTCGTCGAGCAGTCCGGCCCGGCTCAGCCACTGGGCGGCCGTACGGTGTAGTTCCGGCTCCAGGCCGGGGTGGCGCACGCGCAGATGCACGCGCAGGATCTCAGCGAAGAGCGGGTGCAGCCGGTACCACGAATGCCCGATGGGCTCGACGAACGCGTTCGCCCGCTGCAGGTCCTCCAGGATCGGTTCCGCGTCGTCCCGTCCGGTGAGGGCGTTGGCCAGGCCCGGGTGGATCTCCTCGAGGATGCTGGTGCGCAGCAGCAGGTCCTGGGTCTCGGCGGGCTGGGTACGGAGCACCTCGCTCAGCAGGAAGTCGGCCACCGTGCTGTGCCCGGGCTCGAAGTCCTTCAGGAAGCTCTCCGGGTCACCGGCCCGCTGCGCGGCCAGCGTGCACAGCCGCAGCCCCGCCGCCCAGCCCCCGGTGCGCTCGGTCAGCATGCGCGCGCCCTCCGCCGACAGCTGCAGCCCGTGCCGGTCGACCAGTGCCGCCGTCTCCTCCGAGTGGAAGGCCAGATCGGCGGCACGGATGTCGACAAGGTCGCCGGCCGCCCGATAGCGGTGCAGCGGCAGCAGCGGCTCCGTACGGCTGATGACCAACAGGCGCAGGCCGCTGCCGGCGTGGCGCAGCACGAACTGGAGCTCGTCGGCGACCTCGGCGCAGCCGGCCACCCGGTCGAACTCGTCGAGGACGAGGATCACGGGCGTGTCCCGTTCGTTCAGCCAGGCCGCGAGACGGGCGAGCAGTGAGTGGTCGACCTCGCCGGGGCGGGCCGGGCTGCCGATGTACTCCGGCACGGCGACTCCGTGGTGCCGAAAGGCATGCAGTACGTAGGCCCAGAAGACACCGGGGGCGCTGTCCTCCGGCTCCACCGTCAGCCAGGCGACGGCCTCCGGGCCGACGGCGGTGAGCCAGTCGGCGACCAGCAGCGTCTTACCGGCCCCGGCGGGCCCGTCGACCAGGGTCAGCGGACTGCGCAGGCCCTCCGTCAGCCGCTCGACGAGCCGGGCTCTGCGCACGAACGTCCGAGGAACCGCCGGCACGGCGAACCGTGCGGCGAGCACCGGGTCACCGCCGGGAGTCACGTCCTTGACGGCGGTGTCGCCCTGGGGCCCTCCGGCGGAGGGTGACATCGCACCCATCACACGCCTCATGCATGCCCGCGCAGTACAACACCCACATACCGATCGTCACCCCGGACCGGGGCGTCCGCAAACGGCCCTAGGATCCGCCCGGCAAACCCTGGGCGCCGGCGTCCAGCATCCGCCGCAGCAGATCCCGCAAGGCCAGACGTTCGTCCTCAGACAGTCCAGCCAGCGGCTCCCGGGCGAACCGGAGCGACTCCCGCAGGCTCCGGGCCACCTGCCGGCCCTCCTGCGTCGCCGCCGCCAGCTTCACCCGCCGGTCCGCCGGATCCGGTCGCCGCTCCACCAGCCCCCGGGACTCCAGCCGGTCCACGATCCCGGTCACGTTCGACGGCTCGCAGCGCAGCCGCTGTGCCAGCTTGCGCATTGGCAGCGGCTCCAGCGACAGCAGGCTCAGCAGCCGCGCCTGCGCACCGGTCAGCGCGTGCTCGGCGGCGGCCTCCTCGTACTCCTCGTGGTAGCGGGCCACGACCGAGCCGATGAGGTCGACGACTTCGAGGGTCAGCTCATCGGGGCGGTGGGTCCGGTGTGGGGTGGCCATGCTCTCAGGGTACCCCGGTTACTTGACATCCTGAAATATTCAGGAGCATGGTTGTTTCAGGTACTGAACTAAAAGCGCGCCGCAGAGCGTGAACAACGAAGCGTGAACCGGAAAGGCACCCCCCATGATCAACCGCGAATGGCACCTCCTCTCCCGCCCCGTCGGCTGGCCCAAGCCCGAGGACTTCGCCCTGGTCGAGGCGGAGGTCCCGACGCCGGGTGAGGGCCAGGTCGTGGTGCGGAACAAGTACCTCTCCGTCGACCCGTACATGCGCGGCCGGATGAGCGCCGCCAAGTCCTACGTCGCCCCCTTCGAGCTGGGCAAGGTCATGCAGGGCGGCGCCGTCGGCGAGGTCGTCGCCTCCAACGCCGAGGGCATCGCCGTCGGCGACCACGTCCTGCACTTCTTCGGCTGGCGCGAGTACGCCGCGGTGGACGCCAAGAACGCAGTCAAGGTCGACCCGGACGCGGCGCCCCTGTCCACGTACCTCGGCGTCCTCGGCATGACCGGCCTCACCGCCTACGCCGGCCTGCTGCGCACCGCCGCCTTCAAGGAGGGCGACTCGGTCTTCGTCTCCGGCGCCGCGGGTGCCGTCGGCAGCCAGGTCGGCCAGATCGCCAAGCTCAAGGGTGCCTCCCGGGTCATCGGCTCCGCCGGGTCCGACGAGAAGGTCAAGCTCCTCGTGGAGGAGTACGGCTTCGACGCCGCCTTCAACTACAAGAACGGCCCGGTCGGCGAGCAGCTGCGCGCCGCCGCGCCCGACGGTGTCGACGTCTACTTCGACAACGTGGGCGGCGACCACCTGGAGGCCGCCATCGGCTCCCTCAACCAGGCCGGCCGGATCGCCGTCTGCGGCATGATCTCCGTCTACAACAACACCGAGGCCGCCCCCGGCCCGAGCAACCTCGCCCGCCTCATCCAGACCCGCGGCCGTATCGAGGGCTTCCTGGTCGGCGACCACTACGACCTTCAGCCGCAGTTCGTGGCCGAGGTGGGCCCGTGGGTGGCCTCCGGGCAGCTCAAGTACCGCGAGACGGTCGTCGAGGGCATCGAGAACAACCTGGAGGCGTTCCTCGGGGTGCTGCGCGGCGACAACACCGGGAAGATGATCGTCAAGCTGTAGGCTTCTCGGATTTTCCGGCATGCGGTAACTTCTTTCCGAATTCCGTCGCGATCGTGGGCGCGAGTCGCGGCGGACCGAGGAGGAAGACAACCGCATGTCGATTCAGCAGTCCGACGTCCTGTACACCGCCGTCGCCACCGCCGAGAACGGCCGCGACGGCCGGGTCGCCACCGACGACGGCACGCTCGACGTCGTCGTGAACCCGCCCAAGGAGATGGGCGGCAGCGGCGCCGGCACCAACCCGGAGCAGCTGTTCGCGGCCGGCTACAGCGCCTGCTTCCAGGGCGCCCTGGGCGTCGTCGCCCGCCAGGAGAAGGCCGACATCTCCGGCTCGACCGTCACCGCGAAGGTCGGCATCGGCAAGAACAGCGACGGTTTCGGGATCATCGTGGAGATCGCTGCGGAGATCCCGAACGTAGACGCCCGGACCGCGCGCGACCTGCTGGAGAAGGCCCACCAGGTCTGCCCGTACTCGAAGGCGACCCGCGGCAACATCACCGTGACGCTGCTCTGACGCCGTTCGTTGCATACTGCGAGGCCGCACCCTTGGACGTAGGGCGCGGCCTCGCTCCTGTTTTCGGGGGCGCGGGGCTGTATCGATATGCGGCTCCGCCGTGTGGGCGCGATCAACCCCCACCAGGCCGCACCCGCGACACGACCGATCCCCCGAGCTACCAGGCGGAGTCAACCGACGTCACTGGCCAGCGCCGCCGAATGAACCGCCCTCACCAACCGCTCGTTCTCCGGTGCCGCCCCGCCAGGGAAAGCACAACGCCGCCGGGTATAGCCGTAGGCGACCCCGCTGCGAGGATCCGCGAACGCCTGCGACCCACCCGCCCCACTGTGCCCGAAGGCCCCCGCGCCCAGGAACGGGTACCAGGTGTCGGCGACGGCCTGGAACCCCAGCCCGAACGACTTGTGCGTACGAGCCACCAGGTCGTACCCGGTCGAATGGATCTGCCCGACCTCCGCGACGGTGTCCGGCTTCAGCAGCGGCGGCCGCCCGTCCACCTCGCTGATCGCCGCCGCGTACATCCCGGCGAGCCCGCGCGCGGCCGCGACCCCGCCCGCCGACGCGGGCCCCTTGGCGCGCACCGTCCGGGAGTTGGCGTGGTCCACCAGCTCGCCCGGCTCCGGCACATGGGTGTTGAAGGCGATCGACGCCAGGCTGTGCGGGCCGGTCGGTACCGAGTCCAGTACCGCCTGCTGCTCCGGCGTCGGGGCCATCGGCTGCACGGAGCGGAAGCGGGGCTCCAGCGCCTCGGGCAGCCCGAGGTGGAAGTCCAGGCCGTACGGCGCCCGTACCCGCTCCTCGTACAGCTCCTGGAGCGTGCGCCCGGTGGCCCGGCGGACGACCTCGCCCGCCAGCGCGCCGATGACGAGCGCGTGGTAGCCGAAGGCCGTGCCGGGGCGCCAGAACGGCCGCTGGTCCGCGAGGCGTTCGGCGATGGCCTGGTCGTCGGCCAGCTCCTCCTCGGTGAACCCGGCGTCGAGGCCGACCAGCCCCGCACGGTGCGCGAGCAGATCGCGCAGGATCAGTCCGCCCTTGCCCTCGGCCGCGAACTCGGGCCAGTAGTACGTCACTTTGCGGTCCAGCTCCAGCGTGCCCTCCTGCACGAGGAGCGCGACCACGAGATGAGCGGCGCCCTTGGTCGAGGAGAACACGCCGTAGAGCGAGTCGGCCTCGCAGCCGTCACCGGCCCACAGGTCGACGACCTTCCGGCCGTGCGCGTAGGCGCACAACTGGCCCTCGTAGTCGGGCCGTTCACCCGCCACGAACGCGGCGAACTCCTCACGTACCGCCTCGAAGCCGTCCGCGACCGTGCCGTGGATCCCTTGCGTCATCCGCTCTCCTCACCTGAGCCGCTTGCGAGTGCCATGGTGAACAATGCCCGCCCCACCTGGGCGAATTCCCCCTTCGGATGGTCCCGGAAGAGTGGTTCCGTGCCGAACAGGACCGCCCGTGGGCCGCTGATCACCGAGGCTCGTCCCGCCGCGTCCACCGGCCCGCCCGAGCCGTCCTGCGACGGCCGCCAGTGCCCGGAGACGAGCGGGTTCCCGGTCGCGTACGACTGCTCCACCCGGACCCGCGGCCCGAGGTCCGTGAACCATACGGGCGCGTACACGAAGCCGTGGTCAGGCGCGCCGGACAGCAGGGCGCCGGCCGAGTTCACCACGCGCACCACGCCGTTGGCGTCGGTGTTGCCCTCGACCGGCTTCGCGGCCAGCAGCCCGGTCGCCGAGCCGATCGCGGCACCGGTGACGCCGCGGCCGACGAGGCCGTGGCCGTCGAGGAAGGCGCCGAGGGACGCTCGGGCGTCGGCGGTAAGGTCCGCGTGTTCCAGTCCCGCCGACACGAACAGCACGTCCACCGCCGACCAGTCGAAACCGGCGTTCAGCACGTGCGTCGAGACAGGTGTGACCTCGAAGTTCATCTCCCGCAGCGCGAACAGCTCGCCGGGCGTGACGGCGGCGGCGACGCGAGTGCGGTGCAGAGGGGTGGTGCCGCTGAGCTTGGTGGCGTGGAAGGCGACGTCGTACGTGCGGGCGGCTTCCGTGGCGTGCCGGCGTGCCGAGCCCGGCACGATCGCGCTGCCGTCGGCGACCCGGCGTGCCTCGACGCCCTTGCGCAGCAGGGAGTTGAGGGCGGCGACCTCGTTCGGGTCGTCCAGCCGCAGCCGCAGGTCGCCGCGCGGGGCGACGTACGCGACAGGGGCCGCCGCGCGGACGGGGCGCAGGAGACCGTACGACGGCATGCCCGGCAGGGTCTCCACCGTCGCGCCCCACAGCCGGCCCAGGCTCCAGCCCGAGATGTCGTACATCACCGAGACCTTGTCGCTGATGTCCCGCCCGTCCGCGAGGAGCGCGTTCGCGAGGCCGCGCTTGGGCTGGTGCATGTCGACGACGTACGAGCCCTTCGCGTACGACTTTCCGCCGAGCCGGAAGGCGTGCGATGCGCGTGCGACCCGTACGTCATTGGCCAGCAGGTGGTCGACGAGCCGGGCGGTGGCCGTACCTGAGGGCGGGAGGACGTATGCGCGGGGGAACTTGGTGGTGTAGACGTCCTCGGGACCTATGCCGGGGACGTCCGGGACCGTCTCCGGTGACACCGGCACCTGTGTCGCGCCCGCCGCGCCCCGCCGGAAGACCTCGATCTGGTCGGCGACGAGTGACGTGCGCCTGGACCGCACGAAGTCGAGGGTGGCGCGCAGGGCCGCCCCGGCGACATCGACGTTGATCGCGGAGCGGCGGCGCAGCTCGGTGACCGGCAGGGTGTCGTAGGCGCGGTTGTTCACCTGCAACGGGATCTCGACCGTGTGCGCGGCGACCGTGCCGTGGAAGGCCGCGTACTGCGGGGTGAAGATCGGCGGCCAGTCGTCCCAGCCCTCCTCCTGGTCCCGGAACGGGATCTGCGCGGCCTCGACGCCGTCCTTCGCGGGCGTGTAGCCGAGGCCGTTGACGGCGGCCTCCATGCCGAGGGCGTTGGCGTAGGAGTTCTTCAGGAACAGGTCGTACTCGTAGTTCTCGCCGTGCGGGGGAGTGGTGGGCTCGATGAGGGTGCCGTTGACATAGCCGTGCAGGTCCAGCATGACGGCCGGCTGCTTGGCGGTCATGATCTGCCGCATCGCCCGCACCTCGGGCTGAGAGGCGGTGACGAAGTCCCGGTTCATGTCGAAGCCGTTGGCGTTCGTGCGAGTTCCGGCTATACGGCCGTCCGGGTTCGCGGTGATGTTGAAGTACAGGCGGCTGTGGGCGAGGAGGTCGCGCGTCGTGCCGTCCTTGGCGGTGGCCAGGCGCTCGATGAGCTTCAGGGAGGCGTCGGTGCCCTCCCACTCGTTGCCGTGGATGTTGTTGTTGACGAAGACGGGGGCCTTGTACGCCTTCCTGATCTCGGGGGACTTGGCGGCGAGGGCGGGCGCGTTCTCGATGAGCTCGCGCATGCGTGCCTGGGCGCGGGCCTGGCGGGTGGTCTCGGGGGCGGTGACGGTGACGAGGTAGAGCCGGTGCCCGCCCGCCGAGCGACCCGCGACCTCGACGCTCACCCGGTCGCCGAGGGCCTGGAGGGCGTTCAGTTTCGGCGCGATCGCGTGGTACGGGGTGAGGCCGAGCTTTGTCGATTTGTCGGCCGGGTTCTCCGGGGCCGGGGTGAGGACCTGGCGGCGGGGGTAGCCGCGGCTGTCGTCGCCGATGGCGGGGGAGCCGGCCTCGGCGGTGCCGAGGGCACGCGAGGCGGCGCTCAGGGGCGTCCGCGCCGCGTGCCGGTCGAGCGCCGCCTCCCGGTGCACCGGCGGTCCGGGTTCCGCGACAGCGGTCTGCGGGGTGAGGAGCAGGGAGCCCGCCGTGGTGAGGGCGAGGGCGCCGAACAGAACGGGTCTCGCAGGAACGGGTCTTGCAGGAACGGTTCTCGTGGTGCGCACGCGTACCTCCTCGGAACTTCCTGAGATCGGTACGGCGAGGTGTACCTGTTCGACTCAACGGCAACAAGAGGGAGTTGATGTCACGGATGCCCCGGACGGCCCATCCCGGGGCTCTCGGAGCGGGCATGCTGAGGGCGCCGGGTGTGTGACGGACGACGAGGGAAGAGGACCCATGGCGACGATCCCTTCGCTCCCCAGCAGGGACGACGTACTTCGCATGGCACGCAGCACGACGGACATCACCGGCCAGCTCCTGGACACGGCCGGGAACATCACCCGTATCGCGATCAACACCTTCGACCCCAGGGACGGTTCGGGCGCCGAGGTCCTGCGCGTACTGCGGCAGACCACCGCCGAACTGGCCGAGGCGAGCGCCTCACCGCAGGCCCAGGAGGCCTTCTACCGCATCGTCGAGACCCTCACCCGGCTCGGCACCAGCGGGGCGCCCCTCGCGGTCCACCCGGTGAGCGAACCGGCGCAGGCCCTGCTGACGGCGCTGGGCGACAGCCTGCTGCCGGTGCTGGACGCGGTGGAGCCGGCGGTCGAGGAGTTCGCGGCGGCGCTGGGGGAGCTGGTCGAGGTGACGTCACCTCTCCTTCCGGCCACGGCGGGAGTGGCCGCGGGCGCGCTGCTCGCGGTGACCCCTCTGCTCCGCTCCGCGGCGGAGGTCCTGCGCGAGTCCTCCCCCGAACTGACCCGCATCGCCGACGCGTTGACGGCCGCGCTCGCGCCCCTGATGCCGCTCCAGGTGGCCCTCGCGGAACGCGCGGCCGTCGCCGGCGCGAACGTCGTCCGGGCCACCCTCCCGCCCCTCGCCGACCTCACGGAGGCAGCGGCGGCGACGACGAAGGCGGCCCGTCCGGTGCTGATCGCCGGCGAGGAACTGCTGGTCTCCACCCTGGAACAGATCCAGCCCCTCCTCCTCGCCACCGCGGCCCGCGCCGGGCGGGTGGCCAGGGCGGCGGCGGTACGGGTGTCGGCGGCGGTGTCGCCGACGGCGGAGCCGGGGGTGGTGGTGGCGGTTGCGCCGGTCTGATCAGCCGTCGCGAAACAGGGCGTGGAGAGCTGCCGAGGACGGGACGGTCGGGTCCTCGGGCGCAGCCGCGAGAGCCTCCTTCACCCTGCCCTGGCGAACCATCAACTCGCCGAGCAGGGGCAGGTCTCTGGGGCCCTCGCAGATCGGCTCCAGTACGGCAACGGCCTCGTCCACCCGGTCGGCGTCGGCCAGCAGTTGGGCCACTGCTCGTGCCCTGGACCGGGCGTCGGCCTCCGGGCGGGCACGCAGTTCGGCGATCGCCTGCTCGTGCCGGCCGCAGTGGGCGAGCAGCCGGACGCGTTCGTGGAACAGGCCACCGTCCATGCCGCCCAGCTCTCCGGCGATGTCGTCGAGTGCCGTGAGCGCCTCGTCGACCCGCCCCTGGTCGACCAGCAGCCTCCACAACTCATGGACGATCCACTCCGGGTCACCACCCATGGCGGCGGGGATCGGGCGCAGCACCTCGATCGCCTCGTCCACCCGGCCATCGCGCTTCAGCAGATGTGCCGCCCGCCACGCGGCGTTCGGCGAACCGCCCGTGACAAAGGGCCGGAGCACGGCGACGGCCTCGTCCACCGACACCCGTTCCGCCAGTGCAACGGCCAGCCGGCCGGCGGCCTCCTCACCACCGTCCCCGGCGATGAACTCCCGCAGCTCCGCCTCGCGCCCGTGTCGCGCCAGCACGTCGGCGAGCTGCTCGACGGCGTTGTCGTAGATGACGCCACAACATCGCACGGCCGGACGCAGCAACGCCACCGCCTCGTCCACCCGGCCCTGCCGCTCCAGCACCCTGGCCACCAGTTCCGTGGCGTTCCAGGTGTCGCCCCAGAAGACGGGGCACTGGCAGCCGGCCGGCACGGCGGGCAGCAGAGCGGCCACCTCGTCGTCCCGCCCGCAGCCCTCGGTCAGGTCGACCAGAGTCCGGGCGAAGGACTGGTTGGCGGTGCGCGGCCCCAGCAGCGCGATCACCTCGTCGATCCGGCCCTGCCGGGCCAGCAGCTGAGCCAGCGGCTCCACAGCGCGCCACTCTCCGGCCTCCACCCGTGGGCGGACGAGGGCGATCGCCTCCTGCGTACGCCCCCACTCCGCCAGGAGTTCGGCGACCGTCCGCACCGCCACCCACCAGCCGGTCGCCAGGAACGGCCCCAGCACCTCGAGCGCCGACTCCCGCCGCCCTTGCCCGACCAGCGCGTCCGCCAGAGCCCGTGCGCAGGGCCAGTCCCCGCGTCCTGCCTCCAGCCGAAGCTCCTCCAGATGCCCGAGCTCGACAAGGGCCGAGACCACCTGCGGCGGTATCCAGCCGTCGTTCGTACGAAACCGTCTGTCGAGTTCAGCAGCGTCCACGAGCCCGGACCCTACCGGCCCGCCCGCCACGACCCGGCCGATAGAGTTCGGCCATGCGTGATCTCGGGGCCGGTTTCAGGTATCTCCTCCAGGGCCAGCGATGGGTGGGCCGACACGGAAAGCAGTACGAGTTCGGGCTGATCCCCGGCCTCATCACCCTCGTCCTGTACGCGGCCGCACTCGTCGCCCTCGCCATCTGGGGCGAGGCCTTCGTGACCTGGTCGACACCGTTCGCCGACGACTGGTCGAGCCCCTGGCAGCGCCTGTTCCGCGGCTTCCTCACCGCCGTCCTGTTCGCCCTGAGCCTGCTCCTGGCCGTCCTCACCTTCACCGCCGTCACCCTGCTGATCGGCCAGCCCTTCTACGAGAAACTCTCCGAGAAGGTCGACCAGGACGTCTCCCCGGACGGCACCGCCCCCGAGTCCGGCCTGCCGCTCTGGCGCGAGCTGTGGATCTCGGGCCGAGACAGCCTGCGGATCGTGGTGCGTGCCGCCGTCTGGGGCGTGCTGCTGTTCGCCCTCGGCTTCATCCCGGTCGTCGGCCAGACGGTCGTACCGGTGATCGGTGTCGTCGTCACCGGCTTCTTCCTCACCGAGGAGCTCACGGCCGTCGCCCTCCAGCGCCGCCGCGTGGAACTGCGCGACCGCCTCGCCCTGCTCCGCGCCCGCAAAACTCTGGTCTGGGGCTTCGGCACGCCTCTCGCCGCGGCCTTCCTGGTGCCGTTCGTCGCGGTGTTCCTGATGCCGGGGGCGGTCGCCGGGGCCACGCTGATGGCGCGGGAGCTGATGGGCGAGGAGATCCAGGAGGAGCAGAAGGTGGCGACCGCCCCCGACGGAGAGTCCGTCAGCCGGTGACCGGGCTGTCGGCCGCCACCTTCAGGATCGTCCGGACCTGGGCGATGATGTCCAGCCGGTTGCGCACGAACTCCGGGTCCGTCACCGAGCCGGTCGCCGGATCCGTGTTGCCCGCCCCGAACTGCAGCACCGGCGTGTGCACATGCCCGCCCGGCAGTGTGTCGTGCAGCCCCAGCCGGTCCCGCAGCAGCGTCGCCCGGTAGGCGATCTCGTTGGACAGGTAGTTCCCGCCGCCCCCGGCCCGCGCGGTCGAGCCGGGTGTCGGCCCGTCCGGCCGTACGACGGCCTCCGTGCCGCCGGCCGGGATCTCGGTCACGCTCGTGTTGTCGTACACCGGGAACCGCCCGGTGTCAGCGGCGACGATCTCCTGGTACGGCAGCGTGGTCGTCGTCCACTGCGGCTGCGAGGCCGGGTCGGCGACCGGGACGGTCTCGGTGCGGGAGAGGTTCTCGTTGTCCGGGAAGCCGCCCCGCCAGGCCCCGTTGGTCCGCTCGATGTCGAACCGCCCGACGCGCCCCTGACTCACGGTCGTGAACAGTTCGACCTTTTTCAGATACGGCCGCAGCGTCCGCTCCACCGTCCCCTCGGCGAAGTCCTGCCAGCGCACCGGGAACACGGCGGTCTCCACCCGCGCCGGCCCTTCCGCCGTCTCGATCACCGTGCCGTCGAGGGCGAGCGCGGTCGCGCCGGACGGGTTGGAGATACGGATGTCACGGTCGAGGGTGAAGGGGTCGAAGCCGGTGACCAGGATCCGCTTCAGTCCCTTGCCGCCGTGCGGATAGCCGATGTCGGTCTGCCCGCGCGACGTCCGCTCCAACACGTCCAGCAGCGACGCCCGTTGACCATCGCCCAGCCCGAACCCGGGCTCCCACGTCCGCACCTCCCGCGTCATCGACAGCCGCGCCCAGTACAGCGGCCGGTCGTCGTCCCGGCTGAGATCACCGCCGGCCGGCTCTCGCCCCTGCGCCCGGTCGACGGCCCGCCGCCACAGCGCCGATCCCTCGCGTACGACGATGCGGCGGGCCTGCGCGTAGGAGTGCGCGGCACCGAGGTCGCGGGCGAACTCCTCGGTGGCGGCGTCGAATCCGGACCGGCGCAGGATCTCCTGGGGGACCGTCTTGTCGAGGCGCTGCTCCTCGACGGTCGGCGCGGGTGCCGTCTCGGCGGCGGCAGCCCCGGTTGCGGGGGCGGACAGCCCGGCCAGCAGGGCGACTCCGAGGATGCCGGCCCGAACGCGTATGGAATTCAAGGGACTTCCGGTCCTTCCGTCACGGTGGAACGTGCGTGATGCGGGACGCCGGAAGTATCCCGTGACGGGAGTGGTCTACGCCATGGTGCTGATCGCAGCGGTCAGTTCTCACCCAGCAGACTGAGGAAGTCCCGGAACGCGGCCGGCATGTCCACCGACTCCGGGTCCAGCAGCCACTGGTACTGCAGGCCGTCCATGATCGCCACCAGCAGGGGAGCGGCCCGCTCCGGGGTGAGGCCGCTGGGCAGGCGCTCGCCGTACTCGGTGCGCAGCACGTCCGCCAGGTTCGAGCGCACCCGCGTGTACCGCTCGGTGAAGTACTCGCGCGCCGGATGCCCCTCCGTCACGCTCTCGCCGAGCAGCGCCGAGAAGGTCTGGATGATGGCGGGCCGCATGGCGTTGTACTCGACGATCGAAGCGATCAGCTCGACCCGCAACCGGGTGTTGGGCATCGCGTCCCACCGGTCCCGGTCCTCGAGCACCGCGACGAGCAGCGCGTCCTTGGTCGGGAAGTAGTGCAGCAGCCCCTGCTGGGTGAGCCCGACGCGCTCCGCGACCGCGGCCAGGCTCGCGCCCCGGTAGCCGCGCTCGGCGATCACCTCCAGGGCGGCCTGCACGATCTCCGCGCGGCGCTCCTCGCTCCTGACCCTCGCGTTCATGGCGCCACCGTACGGCATGGCCGTAGCACGAATATAACAGCAAGATAACGAAACCTACCGCTCTACAGGTACCCGATGCACGATGGAGGCACACCCGGACTCAACGAGGAGGCACCGCCATGGCGGGAACCCGCACCCAGGCCGATGAAGCACGCGAGGCGGTCGTCGAGGCCGCGCTCGGGCGGCTGGACCTCGACGCGAAGGCGCGGCTGCTCTCCGGCCAGGACATGTGGACCCTGCCCGCGCTGCCCGAGATCGGCCTGAAGTCCCTCGTCATGTCCGACGGTCCGATCGGCGTCCGGGGTGTGCGCTGGACCGCCGACGACCCGTCCGTCGCCCTGCCGTCGCCCACCGCCCTCGCCGCCACCTGGGACCCCGGACTCGCCCACAGGGCAGGGGTGCTGCTCGCCCAGGAGTCCCGCCGCAAGGGTGTTCATGTGCTGCTTGCCCCGACCGTCAATCTCCATCGTTCCCCGCTCGGCGGCCGTCACTTCGAGGCGTACAGCGAGGACCCGTACCTGACGGGCGCGATCGGCGCGGGCTATGTGAACGGCGTCCAGTCCGGCGGCGTCGGCACCACCGTCAAGCACTTCGTCGCCAACGACGCCGAGACCGACCGCTTCACGGTGAACAACACCGTCGGCGAACGCGCCCTGCGCGAGCTGTACCTGGCGCCCTTCGAGATCATCGTCGAGAACGCCCACCCCTGGGGCATCATGACCGCCTACAACACGGTCAACGGCACGACGATGACCGAGCACCACTACCTCGTGAACGAGGTCCTGCGCGGCGAATGGGGCTTCGACGGCTACAACGTCTCCGACTGGCTGGCCGCCCGCTCGACCGTCGGCGCGATCGAGGGCGGCCTCGACGTCGCGATGCCGGGCCCGCAGACGGTGTACGGTCCGGCCCTCGCGCAGGCCGTGCGGGGCGGGAAGGTGGCCGAGGCCAAGGTCGACGACGCCGTACGCAACGTCCTGCGGCTCGCCGCCCGCGTCGGCATCCTGGAGGGCGCCGAGCCCGTCGTCACCGAGCTCCCCGAGACCGTCGACGGCAGCGCACTGGCCCGCGAGATCGCCCGCCGCTCCTTCGTCCTGGTCCGCAACCAGGGCGGCGCCCTCCCCCTGCGACCGAAGGGCACGGTCGCGCTCATCGGCGCCGCCGCCCGCGACGCCCGGGTCCTCGGTGGTGGCTCCGCCACCGTCTTCCCCGCCCGGATCGTCTCCCCGCTCGACGGCCTCACCGCCGCCCTCCCCGAAGGCACCCTCACCTACGCCGTCGGCGCCGACCCGAACACCGAACTCTCGGTCTTCGACACACGGTTCGAGCTGCGCGCCGTGTGCCGGGACGCCGACGGCGACGTCATCGGCACCGACTCCGCGCCGGGCGGCCAGCTCAAGTGGATGGGCCCCTCGGCCCTGCCCGAAGGCGTCACCCACGAGCGGCTGCACACCGTCGAGCTGACCGGCACCTTCACCCCGCGCGAGAGCGGCACGCACACCTTCGGCATCCAGGGCATCGGCACCTTCAAGCTCACCATCGGCGGCGCGACGTACTTCGACGCCGTCCAGACCCCGCCGAAGGACGACCCCTTCATCACCTTCTTCGGCGAGCCCACGCCCCGCGCCCAGGTCGACCTGACCGCCGGCGAACCGGTCGAGGTCTCCCTCACGTACGTCGTCGAAGGCACCGACGACATCCCGATGCAGGCGGTCATCTTCGCCCTCGCCCACCAGGACCCGCAGCGCGACCCCGACGAGCTCATCGCCGAGGCCGTCGAAGCGGCACGGAACGCCGACACGGCCGTCGTCGTGGTGGCCACCACCGAGCGCGTCGAGTCCGAGGGCTTCGACCGGCAGGACCTGACGCTGCCCGGCCGCCAGGACGACCTGGTCCGCGCCGTCGCCGCCGCCAACCCCCACACCGTCGTGGTCGTCAACTCCGGCTCCCCGGTGGAACTGCCCTGGCGCGACGACGTCGCCGCCGTCCTGCTCGGCTGGTTCCCCGGCCAGGAGGGCGGCGCGGCCCTGGCGGACGTCCTCACGGGCAGCCACGAGCCGGGCGGCCGGCTGCCCACAACCTGGGGTTCCCTGACCGACGCCCCGGTCAGCCGGGTCGTACCCTCCGACGGCGAACTCCCGTACACCGAGGGCGTCTTCATCGGCTACCGCGCCTGGGAGAAGGAGGGCCGCGTCCCGTCGTACCCCTTCGGGCACGGCCTCGGCTACACCGACTGGACCTACGAGTCCGCCGAGGCCGAGCGTGAGGGCGAGGGAGCGACGGTCAGGGTCCGCGTGCGCAACTCCGGCGAGCGGGCGGGACGGGAGGTCGTGCAGGTCTATCTGGCGCCGGGCGAGCCCGACGCCGACCGTCCCGCGCGGTGGCTGGCCGGGTTCGCGGGCGTGGAGGCGGGGCCGGGAGAGGTGGCCGAGGCAGTGGTCGAGCTCCCGCGCCGTGCCTTCGAGATGTGGGACGAGGAGACCAATTCATGGACCCTTGTGAAGGGTTCGTACGAGATCCAGGCGGGCCGCTCGATCGCCGACACGAGGATCACCACGACGATTAACGTCTGATCCGGGAGAAGTACCCAGGAACAGTCCCGGTCCGGGTCCTGACGCCCGGACCGGGACTGGGGTCCTCGCTAACGCACGGAGAATCCGTACACCGTCTGCGACCGGAACACCTCGCCCGGCCGCAGCGCCGTCGTCGGGAACCCCGGCCGGTTCGGCGAGTCGGGGAAGTGCTGCGTCTCCAGCGCGATGCCGTCGCCCGGGGCGAAGGGCTCGGTCAGATGGTCGGCGGTGTACAGCTGGAGGCCGGGCTCGGTGGTCGCCACCGTCAGGACCCGCCCGGTCGACGGGTCGTACAGCTCGGCGACCTCCTCCGCACGCTCCGTCACCCCCTTGTCCAGCACGAAGTTGTGGTCGTACCCGGCGCCCACCTTCCGCGCCTGACGGAAGTCGAAGCGGCTGTCCGCGACCTCGTCCAGCGAGCCGGTCGGAATCAGGTCCGCGTCGACCGGCGTGAACCGGGAGGCGGCCAGCCGCAGTTCATGGCCGCCCGCGTTGCCGGACCGCGCTCCGGCGAGGTTGAAGTAGCTGTGGTTGGTCAGGTTCAGCACGGTCGGCGCGTCCGTCACCGCCTCGTATGCGATCCGCAGCGCCCCGTCCGCCTCCAGCGTGTACGTCGCCGCCACCTCCAGCCGCCCCGGGAACCCCTCCTCGCCGTGCGGGCTGACCCGGCTGAGCCGCACACCGTGCTCGACCGGCGTCACCTCCCAGACGCGCTTGTCGAAGCCGTGCTCGCCGCCGTGCAGGGAGTTGGGCGCGTTGTTGGGGGCGAGGGCGTACGCCAGACCGTCCAGCAGGAAGCGGCCGCCCGCGATCCGGTTGGCGTACCGCCCGATGAGGGCGCCGAAATAGGGCCCCGGGTGGGACAGATAGCCGTCCAGATCGGCGAACCCCAGCACCACGTTCGCCGCGCGCCCGTCCCGGTCGGGCACCTGAAGCGACTGCACGATCCCGCCGTACGACAGCACCCGCACCTGGACGCCCGCGCGCTCCAGGGTCCAACGGTGGACCGGCGTGCCGTCGGAAAGTGTGCCGAAGTGTTCGCTCATGAGCGGAACACTAGTTCGTGACCGTCCGGTAGGCGATCTCGGCCAGCCGTGCCTGCCCGTTCACACTCGGGTGGAACCAGTCCCACTGGCTGAGCTGCTCGGTGCCGAAGCGGAACTCGTACACCGCGCCGTCGTCGAACCGGCAGCGCCGGTCCTTCGCACAGACCTGCTCCAGCACCTTGTTGTACGCCTCGACCCGCTCCTGCACCGTCTCGCGCCGCTGGTTCGCCGCCGCGGTGAGGGAGTCGGGTTCGCTCAGCATCGACGGGCAGATGCCGAGCCCCCACACCTGCTTGCTCATCGGGTTCGTACGGCCCTGTTCCCACAGCCGCATCAGGTTCGGCACGCTCGCGACATACACCTGGGCCTTCGGCAGGGCGTCCCGCAGCGTGCCCATGGCCTCCTCGAACTGGGAACGGAAATCGGCCACCGGGGTCATCGCGTCGGTCGTGTCCCGGCAGGCGTCGTTCGCCCCCGCCATCACCGTCACCAGCTCCGGCCCGCGCGCCACCGCCCGGCTCATCTGACCGGCCAGGTCCGCCATCCGCGCCCCGGTCACGGCGTAGTTCCAGCTGTGCCCGGCCGCCTTCGCCTTCCCCAGCAGCCGAACGGCGAGACTGTCGACCCGGGGACTGCTGCCGGTCGCCCAGGAGACCTCCGGGCAGTCCGACAGCACCGAACAGGCGTCGAAACCGGTCGTGATGGAGTCGCCCACGGCCGCGATCGAGGCCGGGCTGCGGTCCCAGGCGGGGGTCGGCTTCGGGGACGGCCGCGCACTCCGCGCCTCGGTGTCGGACGGGCCCGGGGAGTTGCCGCCGACCGCGTCACAGCCTGCGACGCCCAGGACGGTCGCGGTCACGGCGGCGAAGACAGCGCGCGCAACGTGCCGTCGTGTCCGCATACCTGGTCCATCCCCTCGCCAGTCCCCGTCATGGTCTACAACCCATAACAACGCACGAGGGTTCCCGCCCGGCTCATGCAACGGCTCACACCCGTACAAGCGTCCTGCCGGGTGAATGGCGGGCGTTTCACGGCACCGGGACCGACGGTACGTCACACTCCTTGCGCCGCCGCACGGTAGCCTCGCCATCAACGTGGCTGCCCGGCCACGATCGTCCGCCAGTTCGCAAGATGTCCGCTCTGCCCGGAGGTACCGGTGACGACACGTGGAGTTCTGTACGTGCACTCCGCGCCGCGCGCGCTGTGCCCGCACGTCGAGTGGGCCGTCGCCGGGGTGCTCGGCACGCGCGTCAACCTCGACTGGATCCGGCAGCCGGCCGCCCCCGGCACCTGGCGCTCGGAGTTCTCCTGGCAGGGCGAGGCGGGCACCGCCTCCAAACTGGCGTCGGCCCTGCGCGGCTGGCACCTGCTCCGCTTCGAGGTCACGGCCGAGCCCTGCCCCACCGCCGAGGGCGAACGCTACAGCTGCACCCCCGACCTGGGCATCTTCCACGCGGTGACAGGCATCCACGGCGACATCCTGATCCCCGAGGACCGCCTGCGCGCGGCGCTGGCCCGCTCGCAGCGCGGCGAGACGGACCTGGAGGCGGAAATCGCCAAGCTTCTGGGCAAGCCGTGGGACGACGAGTTGGAGCCGTTCCGGTATGCGGGTGAGGGAGCTCCGGTGCGCTGGTTGCACCAGGTGGTGTGAAGCAGGGACACGTGAAGGGCCCCACCTTTCGAGGTGGGGCCCTTCACGTACGTATGGATGCTGCTCAGATCGTCCTGAACGCCAGCACCACGTTGTGCCCGCCGAACCCGAACGAGTCGTTCAGCGCGGCGATCCGGCCCTCAACGGGCAGCTTCCGCGCCTCACCACGGACGACGTCGGCATTCGCCTCGGCCTCCGGGTCCAGGTTCTCGACGTTGATGGTCGGCGGAGCCACCCGGTGGTACAGCGCGAGCACGGTCGCGACCGTCTCCACACCACCGGCACCACCCAGCAGATGCCCGGTCATCGACTTCGTGGCCGACACGGCCATGTGGTCGGCGTCGTCCCCGAACACCTTCCGCAGCGCCTTCAGCTCGGCGATGTCACCGGCCGGCGTCGACGTCGCGTGCGCGTTGACGTGCACGATCTCCGCCGGGTCCAGGTCGGTCCGCTCAAGGAGGTTCTGCAGGGCGTGCGAGATACCGCGACCCTCGGGCTCGGGCTGCACGATGTCGTGGCTGTCGGCGGAGATGCCCTGCCCGACCGCCTCGGCGTACACGCGGGCCCCGCGCTTGGCGGCGTGCTCGGCGGACTCCAGGACGACGACACCCGCGCCCTCACCGAGGACGAAGCCGTCACGGGCGACGTCGTAGGGACGCGAGGCACCTTCGGGGTTCTCGTTGTTCTTGGACATCGCCATCATGTTGCCGAACGCGGCGATCGGCAGCGGGTGGATGGCCGCCTCCGTGCCACCCGCGACGACGACGTCGGCGCGGCCCGTACGGATCATCTCGATGGCGTAGCCGATGGCCTCGGCGCCCGACGCGCACGCGGAGACCGGCGTGTGCACGCCCGCGCGGGCGCCCACGGCCAGACCCACGTTGGCGGAGGGGCTGTTCGGCATCAGCATGGGCACGGTGTGCGGGGAGACGCGGCGAACGCCCTTCTCCTTCAGCACGTCGTACTGGTCGAGCAGCGTCGTCACGCCACCGATGCCGGAGGCGATGACCGCGCCGAGGCGGTCGGGGTCGACGTTGGGGTCCTCGCCGGCCTTCGCCTCGAACCCGGCGTCCTTCCAGGCCTCCTGCGCGGCGATCAGCGCGAACTGCGCCGAGCGGTCCAGGCGGCGGGCCTGCGGCCGCGGGATGACCTCGGTCGGCTCCACGGCGACCGGCGCGGCGATTTTGACCGCCTGCTCGGCGGCCCAGTCCTGCTCCAGGGGCTTGACGCCGGACTTGCCGGCGATGAGGCCCTCCCAGGTAGAGGCTGCGTCGCCACCCAGCGGTGTGGTTGCGCCGATACCGGTGACGACCACGGTGCGATTGGTCGAGCTCACGGGAATTCTTTCTCCAAGGAATGGGGATTCAGCGGCGCCACCGCCGGGTGGCGGGGCAGTTCAGCCCTGGGGCCTGATCGGTGGATCAGCCCTGGTGCTTGAGGATGTAGTCGGTCGCGTCGCCCACGGTCTTGAGGTTCTTGACGTCCTCGTCCGGGATCTTGACGTCGAAGCGCTCTTCGGCGGCGACGACGACCTCGACCATGGACAGCGAGTCGACGTCCAGGTCGTCGGTGAAGGACTTGTCCAGCTGGACGTCCTCAACCGGGATGCCGGCGATCTCGTTCACGATGTCGGCGAGACCGGCGACGATCTCTTCCTGAGTGGCGGCCATCTTGGCGCTCCTTCGTTGTTTGTTCAGGGTTGTTCGGAGGGTTTTGGCGCCCGCCGCGGCAGCGGCAGGTGGTGCTGTTCCCGTGCCGGTTCGCATGATCCGGCACGGAGTGCCTAGGGGAGAGTAACGACCGTGGCGGCGTACACGAGACCCGCCCCGAATCCGATGACTAGCGCGGTGTCGCCGCTCTTCGCCTCGCCGGTCGCCAGAAGCCGCTCCATCGCGAGCGGAATCGAGGCGGCCGAGGTGTTGCCGGTGGTGCGCACGTCGCGGGCGACCGTGACGTGCTCCGGCAGCTTGAGAGTCTTCACCATCGAGTCGATGATCCGCTCGTTGGCCTGGTGAGGGATGAAGACGTCCAGGTCGTCCGAGGTGATCCCGGCCGCCTCCAGCGCCTGCTGGGCGACCTTCGCCATCTCGAACACGGCCCAGCGGAACACCGCCTGGCCCTCCTGCGTGATCGCAGGGAACTTGTCGACCTCGCCGGAGCGGTAGTCCGTCCACGGCACGGTCTGCTTGATCGTCTCGGACTTGTCGCCCTCCGAGCCCCAGACGGTCGGGCCGATGGCCGGCTCCTGGGACGGGCCCACGACGACCGCGCCGGCGCCGTCGCCGAACAGGAAGGCCGTCGCCCGGTCCTCCAGGTCGGTCAGGTCGGACAGCCGCTCGACGCCGATGACGAGGACGTACTCGGCGGAGCCCTCGACGATCATGCCCTTGGCGAGGGTGAGGCCGTAGCCGAAGCCCGCGCAGCCGGCCGAGATGTCGAAGGCGGCGGCCTTGTTCGTGCCGAGCTTGTCGGCGATCTCGGTGGCGACGGCCGGGGTCTGCTTGAAGTGCGAGACGGTCGAGACGATCACGCCGCCGATCTGCTCGGCGGAGATACCGGCGTCGGCGATCGCCTTGCCGGACGCCTCGATCGACATCGCGGCGACGGTCTCCTCGTCGTTCGCCCAGTGCCGCGTCTCGATGCCGGAGCGCGAACGGATCCACTCGTCGGACGAGTCGATCTTCTCGAGGATCACCTCGTTGGGCACGACCCGCGTCGGGCGGTAACCACCGACACCGAGGATGCGTGCGTACGGGGCGCCCTTGCTGGGCTTCAGCTTCGCCATGCTCCGGGGCTCCTTGTCAGGCGTGCTCGGCGATGAGCTCGCGAGCAGCGTCCAGGTCGTCGGGGGTCTTGAGCGCCAGGGTCTGCACACCCGGCAGCGCGCGCTTGGCCAGACCGGTCAGCGTGCCACCCGGGCACGCCTCGATCAGGGCCGTGACGCCGAGCTCCTTGAAGGTCTCCATGCACAGGTCCCAGCGGACCGGGTTGGCGACCTGCCCGACGAGGCGCTCCAGCACCTCGGCGCCGGTGGCGACCGTACGGCCGTCCTTGTTGGAGACGTAGGTGAGCTTCGGGTCGGCGGGCACGAGCTCCTTGGCGGCCTCGGCCAGCTTCTCGACCGCGGGGCCCATGTGGTGCGTGTGGAAGGCGCCCGCGACCTTCAGCGGGACGACCTTGCGCACGCCCTCGGGCTTGTCCTCGTTCAGCGCGGCGAGCTGCTCCATCGTGCCCGCGGCCACGATCTGACCGGCGCCGTTGATGTTCGCCGGGGTCAGGCCGAGCTTCTCCAGGTGCGCGACCGAGGTCTCCGGGTCGCCGCCGAGCAGCGCCGACATACCGGTCTCGGTGATCGCGGCGGCCTCGGCCATGGCCAGGCCACGCTTGCGCACCAGGGTCAGCGCGGCGGTGTCGTCGAGGACGCCCGCGTAGGCGGCCGCGGTGATCTCACCGACGCTGTGTCCCGCGACGGCGCCCGGCTGAATGTCACCGAGTGCCGCGGCGGACAGGATGCCGGCCGCGACGAGCAGCGGCTGCGCCACCGCCGTGTCCCGGATCGCGTCCGCGTCGGCCTGCGTGCCGTAGTGGGCGAGGTCCAGTCCGATGGCGTCGGACCACGCGGCGACGCGGTCGGCGGCACCGGGGAGTTCGAGCCAGGGGGTCAGGAAGCCGGGCGTCTGGGCGCCCTGGCCGGGAGCGACGAGTACGAGCACTCTCACACTCTCTCTTGGGGACGGCCGACGCCGCCCGTGGGGACAAGGACGAAGAACGCGAGGGGGTTTTGTGGGCCCCCGACAAAACCCTAGAGCTGAAGATCTCCATCCACCAGACGCCCCAGGATCAGCGCGATGCGCAAAGTGAACGCAGAGCGTACATCGGACGGCGACCAGCCGGTGACGTCAGTCACACGTCGAAGCCGGTAGCGCACGGTGTTGGGATGCACGAACAGCATCCGCGCGGCGCCCTCCAGACTGCTCGCCTGCTCGAGATAGACGGAGAGCGTCTCCAGGAGAGCCGACCCGGCCTCCTCCAGCGGTCTGTAGATCTCCTCCACCAACTGCTCGCGCGCACCGGGATCCCCCGCGATGGCACGTTCCGGAAGCAGATCGTCCGCGAGTACCGGCCGCGGGGCGTCCTGCCAGGCGGAACACGCCTTCAGCCCGGCGGCCGCGGCCTGCGCCGACCGTGTCGCGGCCAGCAGATCCGGCACGACGGGCCCCGCGACGACGGGCCCGGCGGCAAACGGCCCGATGAGCGGCTTGGCGACGGCGAGCGGGTTGTCGCTTCCGCCCGCGATGACGACGAGCCGGTCCCCGAGCACGCCGGTCAGCACCTGCAACTTGGCATGCCGGGCGGCCCGCCGGATGGCCTCGACGGTCAGCTCGGAGTCCCCGTCGGGTGCGGTGCCGAGCACGACGCAGACGTGTTCGGGGGAGTTCCAGCCGAGTGCGGCGGCGCGGCTGACCGCCCCCTCGTCGGCCTCCCCGCTGAGCACGGCGTTGACGACGAGCGACTCCAGCCGAGCGTCCCAGGCACCGCGTGCCTCGGCGGCCTGGGCGTAGACCTGCGCGGTGGCGAAGGCGATCTCACGGGCGTACACGAGCAGGGCTTCGCGCAGCACGCTCTCGTCACCCGGCGCCGCCACCTCGTCGATGGCCGACTCCATGACCTCGATGGTCGTGCGCACCATCTCGACGGTCTGGCGGAGGGTGATGGCGCGGGTCAGCTCGCGGGGCGCGGTCCCGAACACGTCGGTGGAGATGGCCTGGGGCGCGTCGGGATGCCGGAACCACTCGGTGAAGGCGGCGATACCGGCCTGGGCGACGAGACCGATCCAGGAACGGTTCTCCGGGGGCATGGCCCGGTACCACGGCAGCGTCTCGTCCATCCGCGCGATGGCCTGCGCGGCGAGAGAACCGGAGGACTTCTCGAGCCGCTTCAGGGTCGCGGCATGGGGGTGGACGTCGTGCGCGGCGGCTTGGGACTTACGGGCTTCGGGTTCGGGCACGGGGACAAGACTGCCTTATCGGGACGGGTGTGCGTGCCGGAGGGGTGGTGACGTGCCTCGTAGCTCGGTTGGCTGTGTGGTGCTTTTTGTGGCTGGTGTGCTGAATGTCTGGCTCGGTCGCCTTCGGGGCGCCACATGTCGGTGTCGAGAGCACGACCGTGCTCGGCGCTGCGCGCCTCCGCGCGCTCGTACTCTCGACACCGACGCGCCCCTACGGCTCCCTCGCGGCCGGTGTCGTCGGCCCAGTGCGGGTTGGTGGGCTCTTGCCCGGCGTCATGTGGGGGCAGTGCGGTTGGGTGGGCTCTTGCCCGGCGTCATATGGGGCAGTGCGGTCGGGTGGCTCTTGCTCGGCGTCATGTGGGGGCAGTGCGGTTGGGTGGGCTCTTGCCCGGCGTCATATGGGGCAGTGCGGTCGGGTGGCTCTTGCTCGGCGTCATGTGGGGG
>NZ_JBVKAU010000005.1:373439-422575 GCF_055657525.1 Streptomyces sp. NPDC107522
GGCCGTGCGGTTGGGTGGGCCGTTGCTCGGCGTCATGTGGGGACCGTGCGGTTGGGTGGCTCTTGCTCGGCGTCGGTGTGGGCTGGTTGGCCCGGCTACCGTGGTGCCGTGATGGACGTACGGCGCGCCGCGGAGCGCTATCCCGGAGGGGACCCGGCAGCGGGGATCGAGTCACGCCACGCCTTCTCATTCGGGCCCCACTACGACCCGGACAACCTCCGCTTCGGCGCGATGATCGCCTGCAACGAGGAGCGGCTCGCGCCCGGCGCCGGATTCGACGAGCACCCGCACAGCCACACCGAGATCGTGACGTGGGTTGTCGAGGGCGAACTGACCCACCGTGACTCGGCCGGCCACGAGACGCGGGTCCGCCCCGGGGACGTGCAGCGGCTCAGCTCGGCGGGCGGTGTACGGCACGTGGAGCGCAACGATGCCGACAGCCCCCTGACCTTCATCCAGACCTGGCTGGCCCCGCTCACGCCGGGCGGCGACCCGTCGTACGAGATCGTCCACGGCATCGCGGACTCGACGCCGTACGCCGTCCCGGAGGCGGGCGCCATGCTCCACGTGCGGCGTCTGGGGGCGGGGGAGCGGACGGCGGTGCCGGACGGGGCGTATGTGTACATCCATGTCGTGCGCGGTGAAGTGCGGCTGGGCGGCGAGGAGTTGAGCGCCGGTGACGCGGCCCGGATCACGGACGGCAAGGACGTGGAGGCGGTGGCGGTGAGCGCGGCGGAGCTGCTGGTCTGGGAGATGGCGGGCTGAAGCCGGACAGGCGCGTGGGGCTCGAGATGACGGAGTGGTCCATGAGGCGTGCAATGGAGGTGTCCGACACTCGCTCGGCAGAGAAGAGCCGGGGCCATGGTCAGAGGGAAAGCCAAAGGTGGGCTGCGGCGGCTCGGTGAGTGGTGTGCCCATCACTTCGTGATCGTGATGGTTGCGTGGGTGGTGGCCCTGGGTGGGCTGCAGGCCCTGAACCACATCCACGGCGGGACCTACTCCGACGACTTCGCCCTGTCCGACGTGCAGTCCCAGGAGGGGCTGGACATTCTCGAGCAGCACGATCCGCAGGCCGGGGGCTACAGCAGCCAGATCGTCCTGCACGACGACGACAAGGCGCTGGCCTCACTCGGCTCGCAGATGTCCGCCACCGTCGCCGACCTGCAGAAACTGCCGCATGTCCTGGCCGTGCAGAACCCCCTGGACGCCACCTCCTCGAAGGTCGGGCCCGTGTCCTCCGACGGGAAGACCGGGTACATCACCATCCGCTTCGACGAGCAGCCGTCCCTCCTCGGCGACAGTTACCTCGACGGGGTCGACGACGCCGTACAGCCGCTGAGAGGGGCCGGCGCCGACGTCGAGTACGGCGGATCGCTCGGTGAGCTGGCGCGGCCCGCCGCCGACGACCGGGTGAGCGAGCTGATCGGCTTCGCCGTCGCCATCGTGGTGCTGCTGGTCGGGTTCGGCAGTGTGATCGCCGCCGGGCTGCCCCTGATCACCGCGCTGATCAGTGTGGTCGGCGGTCTCGCCTGCCTCGGGCTGCTCGCCCTCGCGTTCACCTTCGCCACGGTGTCACCCACCATCGCCACGATGATCGGCCTCGGCGTCGGCATCGACTACGCGCTCTTCCTGATCACCCGGCACCGGCAGAACCTGATGGACGGCGCGGACCCGGTGCGCGCCGCCGGCCACGCCGCCGCCACCAGCGGACGCGCGGTGCTCGTGTCCGGTACGACGGTGATCGTCGCCCTCATGGGCCTGTGGGTGTCCGGCGTGAGCTTCATCGGCAAGCTCGGGGTCGCCGCGGCCGTCACGGTCGTCTCGGCCGTCCTGGGTGCGCTGACGCTGGTCCCGGCCCTGCTGGGGCTGATCGGCCGCCACGTCGACCGCTATCACGTGCGCAAGCCCGTCGCCGAGACCGACGCCGGGGGCGACACCTCCCAGGGCACCTGGCACCGCTACGCCCAGCGTGTGGAGCACGCGCCCCTGCGGTTCCTGGCCGCGGGCCTCGCGACCATCGCCGTGCTGGCCATCCCCGTCTTCTCGATCCAGCTCGGCCACATCGGCGACGGCGCCGATCCGACGTCCTTCACCGACCGGCGGGCCTACGACCTGATGACGGACGCGTTCGGCCCCGGCTCCAACGGGCCGCTCACCGTCGTCATCGACCAGAGCTCCGTCCCGGACGCGCAGCGCTCGGACCTGGCCTCGAAGGCCCAGCAGACTCTGGGCGACGTGTCCGGGACGTCCTTCGTCACGCCCCTGACACCGACGAAGGACGGGGACGTCCTGCTCGGCACCGTCTACTCGGCAAAGTCCCCGCAGGACGCGGACACCACCGACCTCACCAACCGGCTCGTCGACGACACGCTGCCCGACGCGGTCTCCGGCACCGACGCCAAGGGCTATGTCACCGGCACGACGGCCGCGCAGGTCGACTTCCGCGACATCGTCGCGAGCCGGCTGCCGCTGATCATCGGCGTCGTGGTCGCCCTGGCCTTCCTGATCGTCCTCGCGGTCTTCCGCGGCCTGCTGGTCGCCCTCAAGGCGGCCGTCCTCAACGTCCTGTCCATCGCCGCCTCGTACGGTGTCGTCGTCGCCGTCTTCCAGTGGGGCTGGGGCGGGCCCGCGCTGGGCGTCAACGGCAAGGTGCCCATCGAGAGCTATGTGCCGATGATGATGTTCGCCATCATCTTCGGGCTGAGCATGGACTACGAGATCTTCCTGCTCTCCCGGGTGCACGAGGCCTGGCTGCGCACGGGGGACGCCAAGGCGTCGGTCGCCCACGCGCTGGAGATCACCGCCCGGGTGATCACCTGCGCGGCGCTGATCATGGTGAGCGTCTTCGCCGCCTTCATCGTCAGCGACAACATCGTGGTCAAGATGCTGGGCCTGGGCCTCGCCGTCAGCGTGCTCATCGACGCCACCGTGGTCCGCCTGCTCATGGTGCCCGCCGTGCTGACCCTGCTGGGCCGGCACGCATGGTGGACACCGAGGTGGCTGGACCGGGCGCTGCCGCACATCGACACCGAGGGAGAGTCCGAGACCCTCGGGACCCGCCCGGAGCCCGAGCCCCGGGCCGGAGAAGGGGCCACCGACCGGGCTACAGCCCGGCGAGCACGGCGTCGGTGAAGGCCGGCCACGCCTCGATCGCCCACGGCCCGAACGCCCGGTCCGTCAGCGCGACGCAGGCCGCCCGGGCGTCCGGGTCGATCCAGAGGAACGTACCGGACTGCCCGAAATGCCCGAAGGTGCGCGGGGAGGACGACGAACCCGTCCAGTGCGGCGACTTGCCGCTGCGGATCTCGAAGCCGAGCCCCCAGTCGTTCGGGTTCTGGTGCCCGTATCCCGGCAGTACGCCCTTCGTCCCCGGGTACTGCACGGTCATCGCCTCGGCGACCGTCCGCGGGTCCAGCAGCCGCGGTGCCTGCACCTCGGCCGCGAACCGCAGGAGGTCCTCGACCGTCGACACCCCGTCCTTCGCCGGGGAGCCCTCCAGCGTCGTGGCCGTCATGCCCAGCGGCTCCAGCACCGCCTGCCGCGCATACTCCGCGAACGGGATGTCCGTCGCCTTGGCGATGTGGTCCCCGAGCTGCTCGAACCCGGCGTTGGAGTACAACCGCCGCTCCCCGGGCGGGGCCGTCACCCGGTGCTCGTCGAAGGCCAGCCCCGAGGTGTGCGCGAGCAGATGCCGCACCGTCGACCCCTCCGGCCCGGCCGGCTCGTCGAGCTCGACGGCCCCCTCCTCGTACGCGACGAGGGCGGCGTACGCCGCCAGCGGCTTGGTGACCGAGGCGAGGGGGAAGCGGTGTCCGACCGGACCGTGCGTACCCAGGACCGTGCCGTCCGCCCGTACGACACCCGCGGCGGCGGTGGGGACGGGCCAGTTCTCGATCAGTGCGAGGCTCTGCAAGGACATACCTGTGAGCCTAAGCCGCTCAGAGCTTCAGAATCATTGCGGGGTCCGGCTTGTGGACGAAGCCGAGGGAGGCGTAGAGCGGCTCGGCCTCCGGGGACGCGGTGAGCATGACCTGCCCGGCGCCCCGCTCGCGGAACCACACCAGCAGCTCGTCCATGCACGCGCGGGCGTACCCGCGGCGCCGGGCCCCGGGATCGGTGGCGACGCTGAAGACGTACCCGGCCAGCCCGCGCGGGTTGCCCGCCTTGCCGATCCGGTAGTCGACCGTCCCGACCACCAGCGCCGCCAACTCCCCCGGCCGGTCCGGGTGGTCGACGACGAACGCCGCGAAGTCCCCGTCCGCCTCGCCCAGCTTCGCTCTCAGCCCCGGCAGGGACTCCAGGTGCCAGCCGGTGGAACTGTCCCCGTCGGGCAGCGCGTCGATCATCACCTGGCGCAGACGCAGCACTTCCTCCGCGTCCTCGGGCGTGGCACGGCGTACGAGACTCATGTCCCGCACGCCAACCACGGCGATCACGCCACGTCCCGTGGTTTTCTTACCGTTTCCGCTTGCTTGGAGCGCACTCCAAGGTCATAGCGTGGAGCGCATGACGGTGATGGAGACCACGAGTACCAGGACCGACAGCTGCGCCGCCCCGCCGCACCCGCACCGGCGGCCGGAAGGCCAGGACAGCTACACGATCAGCGAGGTCGTCGCCTTCACCGGGCTGACGGCCCACACCCTGCGCTGGTACGAGCGGATCGGCCTCATGCCGCACATCGGCCGCTCGCACACGGGCCAGCGCCGCTACAGCAACCGCGACCTGGACTGGCTCGACCTCGTCGGCAAGCTGCGGCTCACCGGCATGCCGGTCGCCGACATGGTCCGGTACGCCGAGCTGGTGCGCGAGGGCGACCACACGTTCGGCGAGCGCTTCGAACTGCTGGAGTCGACCCGCCGCGACGTCCTCGCCCGGATCGCCGAGCTCCAGGACACGCTGGCGGTGCTCGACCGGAAGATCAGTTTCTATGCGGACGCGGGCCGTCTGTACGAGCAGGACAAGACGTACGAGCACGAGAAGACGCAGAAGGTGGAGAAGGCCGGATGACGGACAGCAGGATCGCAACGGCACGACTCGGCGCGACGGGACCCGAGGTGGGTGTCCAGGGCCTCGGCTGCATGGGCATGAGCTTCGCGTACGGCCCCTCGGACGCGGACGAGTCCAGGGCGACCCTGGAGCGGGCGCTGGAACTGGGCGTCACGCTGTACGACACGGCGGACGCGTACGGCGCGGGGGAGAACGAGAGGTTCCTGTCGCCGTTCTTCAAGGCGCACCGCGACGAGGTCGTCATCGCCACCAAGTTCGCCCTGGCGATCGACCCCGACGACCCGACGAAGCGGATCATCCGCAACGACGCGCCCTACATACGTCAGTGCGTCGAGGCGAGCCTGAGGCGCCTGGACGTCGACGTGATCGACCTCTACTACATGCACCGCCGGGATGTGAACGTCCCCATCGAGGAGACCGTCGGCGTCATGGCCGAGCTGGTCCGCGAGGGCAAGGTCAAGCAGCTGGGCCTGAGCGAGGTGACGGCGGACGAGCTGCGCGCCGCGCACGCCGTCCACCCCATCGCTGCCGTCCAGTCGGAATGGTCGCTGTTCAGCCGCGACATCGAGCCGAAGGTGGTCCCCGCGGCCCGCGACCTGGGTGTGACCCTGGTCCCCTACTCCCCGCTGGGCCGAGGCTTCCTCACCGGCTCCTTCGCCAAGGCCGAGGACCTCACGTCCGACGACTTCCGCCGCCAACAGCCCCGCTTCACAGGCGAGAACGCAGCCGCGAACGCCACCCTCCTGGACCCGATCCGCACGGTCGCCGAGTCCCACGGCGCCTCCCTGGGCCAGATTGCCCTGGCGTGGGTCCAGCAACAGGGGGCAGTGCACGACCTGCCGGTGATCCCGATCCCGGGCACACGCAAGCCGGGAAGGGTGGAGGAAAACACAGCGGCCACCCGCATAGTCCTGACCGAGGAGGAGCTGGCCCTGCTCGAGCCGATCGCCTCAAAGGTGGCAGGCGACAGGTACGCGGATATGCGGTTCGCTTCTGCGGGCAGGGAGTAGGACAACGCCCCAAGGGGCGCGGGAAACTGCGCGAGCAACCACGAACTACCCGCAGCCGACAACCGATCGCACCCGGCAGACGCTTAGTCCTAAAGCTCCGCCAACAACTCGGCCTTCTTCACCGAGAACTCCTCATCCGTCACCAACCCTGCCTTGTGCAGCTCTCCTAGGTGACGAATCCGCTCAGCGATATCGGCAGGGTCGCGCCGCGGTGCCGACGCCGGCACCGCGGCAACCGGCCCGGACTTCTGTACCGCCGCCAACACCGCCGCAGCGAACGGCAACGACTCATGCACCGGCCCATACCCGAGCCCGAAGACAACGGCCGCCGGATCCTGATCAGCCTGCGCAGCAGGCCCGTCGGCGGAGTCCCGCCGCAGCAACCGCAGATGTCCCTCGAAGAGCTCGGGGGAGCGCCACTCGACCCCGCTCAACTCGGCGACCGGAAAGCTCTGATCCCCGGCCTTCCACTTCGCCGACGACGCTCCCGTCCAGAACCACCGGAAGTGCACCGTCTTACCGTCGAAGGACGCCTTCCCGTCGTACGCCTTGAACTGCAACGGCACCTCGGGGGCGGCCACCAGGAACTCCTCGGCGGACCCGGAACCGGACAGCTGCGCCCGCAACTCGTCGGCGTAGTACTCGGCCAGCGTCTCCTTGTCCGCGGGCAGCACCAGCCGATACGGATCGCACCCCTCCTTCAGCTGCCCGGCCGCCGCCTCCATCAGCGGATCGGCGCCGGCACGGGGCTCGACGCGCAGCACCACAGTGCCCCGCTTCCCCGGCGTCAGCGTCACCCCGGCGATCGCATCGAGCGGAACACGGCGTTCCCCCAGCGCCGAGAAGAGCTTAGGTGTTCGAATCCCCCGTTCGTAACGGATGAGCACGGAGTCGGACTCGAACTCCCAGGCGGCATGAAATCCGGCCAGTACGTCACCCATGCGGCTCATCGTATGCGGCACGCGCTCCTCCGTCGCCACCCCGCGCAGACCGCAGTTCCTGCGCCTCTACGCGCGTCCGACCGACGCCGTGCCGGACAAACCCGCCCGACAGGCCTCGGCATCGTCGGCACACCGCACCGACCCGTACGCGCCAACCCCGATCTCGGCGAAGTTGGCCACGCTGTCCGTACCCGGCTCGAAATAGCCGCCGTGCCCCTTCGCGTCCCGTGCCGACAGCACCCGCGCCCCGAACACCGCCGAGACCGGGTCCTCCCCGTGTCCCAGCCCGCCGAGCTCGAGATACGGCACGTCCTGCACCCAGTCGTCCGCGTCCCGCATCGCCCACACCCGCGCGGAGGTACGCAGCTGGGAGGCCTTCTCGACCCGCATGCCGGGGCTGCCGGCCACCGCTATGTCGGCCACCCGTTCCGGCAGCGTGTGCGCGGCCAGGCCGCACAGCACCGAGCCGTAGCTGTGGCAGAAGAGGGAGACCGGTGAGCTGCCGGGCAGCGCCCGCACCAGCGCGTTCAGACGTACGGCCCCGGACCGCGCCCGCATCGCCGTCGCCGAGTCGATGCCCAGACCGTCCGGCGCGGTGTAGTCGGCCCAGGCGATCACGGCCGTATGCGTCGAAGGGCTCGCGGCGCGCTCGGCGGCGTACAGGGACTGCGCCATGCCGACCGGTGCCGAGTACTTGCGGCTGGTGCGCTGGAAGGTCAGCACGTTGGTGTCGACGCCGGGGACGACGACCGAGATCCGCTCGGCCTTCGTCAGATCGCCGAAGACCTCCGCGGCACGCCCCGAGCCCTCCGGGTCGAAGGCGAGGATGTGCCGGTCCGCCCGCATCATCGCCTCGAAGCGGTGCATACGACGCCCCGCCTCACGCTGCCCGTCCGGCGTGAGTCTCTTGTCGTGCATGCGCCCCCGCTCGACCTTGCGCGCCTCGTCGAGCGCGATGCGGTTGGCGCGGTAGCGCAGCTGGACCGGGGCGCCGTTCATGTTGCCGACCGCGAGCGGGTAGCGGCGGGCGAGGCTGCCGCGCTGCTGGTCGGTGAGCGAGGCGAAGAAGCGGGCGAGCCGGGCGGGGGAGGAGTCGGCGTCCGGCAGCCGGTGTCCGGCTATGCTGCCGCGCTCCCAGGCGCTGAGTGAGGCCTGGAGCGGCGGGGTGCTCCGGTGGTGGCGCAGGGCGGTCCAACCGGTGGTCGCCAGCATCACGAACACCACGGCCAGCGCGAGCAGGGCGCGCCAGACGTTCAGTTGCGGGGACGTGTCGAAGGAAGTCACTGGGAGGACACACTAGGAGAACGAGAGGGTCTCGCGTTAACCAAGTGACGGGTATCACGTTTCGATCACGTCGGTGGGAACACGCCCATGACCTCAGCGTGTTCGCCAGCTCTCGCTGAGTGCGGGGCCCACCTGTTCGAGATATGAGATGGTCAACGTCCGCATGGCGTCGAGGCTGAAGTCTTCCCCGGTGCTCCACTGACGCTCCGTCAGTCGCATCACCCCGCCGAAGACGGCCACCGCCAGCCGCGGCCGTGGATCGGCGTCGATGTCGACGCCCTCGCGCTCGGCGAGGATGCGTGCGATCGCCTCCTCGATCTCCACCGAGCGCCGCAGATGGGCGGCGAGCAGGACGGGCGTCGACTCGATCACCTGGTACATGCGCAGGAACAGCTCGACCGGTACGACCGCCTCGATCACGTCGTTGAGCGTGTCCCAGCCCTCCAGCACCGCCTGCCGCAGCGCCTCCATGGGGGCCTCGTGCGGCGGACGCCCGCGCACCGCCGTCACGAAGTGCGCCACCGTCATCTCCTCCAGTGCGAGGGCGGCCTCCTCCTTGCCGGCGAAGTAGCGGAAGAAGGTCCGCTGCGAGACGTCGACCGCGTCGGCGATGTCGTCGACGGTCGTGTGCTCGTATCCCTGCGTGGTGAAGAGCTCCAGCGCGGTGCGCAGCAGTGCGTCCCGGGTGCGCTGCTTCTTGCGTTCGCGCAGTGTTTCCATAGCTGTCAGTTACCGACTTGTGAATTGGTTTGTCAATTGTCAGCGGCTGTCATTAGCCTCGCACGCATGACTAGTCAGACCACCATCGAAACGACGGGGTCGGGGGGCAAGGCACCGGCAACTCCGTCGGACGCGACGCCGGCCAAGGGGCTGCGCGGGCACCCCTGGTTCACCCTCATCACCGTCGCAGTGGGGGTCATGATGGTGGCCCTCGACGGCACCATCGTGGCCATCGCCAACCCGGCCATCCAGAAGGACCTCGGCGCGACCTTCGCCCAGGTCCAGTGGATCACCAACGGTTACTTCCTGGCCCTCGCGGTCTCCCTGATCACCGCCGGCAAGCTCGGCGACCGCTTCGGCCACCGCCAGACCTTCCTGATAGGCGTGGTCGGCTTCGCGGCCGCCTCCGGTGCCATCGGCCTGTCCGACAGCATCGCGCTGGTGGTCACCTTCCGTGTCTTGCAGGGCCTGTTCGGCGCGCTGCTGATGCCGGCCGCGCTCGGCCTGCTGCGCGCGACCTTCCCGGCCGAGAAGCTGAACATGGCCATCGGCATCTGGGGCATGGTCATCGGCGCCTCCACCGCGGGCGGCCCGATCCTCGGCGGCGTCCTCGTCGAGCACGTCAACTGGCAGTCGGTGTTCTTCATCAACGTGCCGGTCGGCATCGTCGCCGTCGTCCTCGGCGTCGTGATCCTGCTCGACCACCGCGCCGAGAACGCCCCGCGCTCCTTCGACCTCCTGGGCATCGCCCTGCTGTCGGCCGCGATGTTCTGTCTGGTCTGGGCCCTGATCAAGGCCCCCGAGTGGGGCTGGGGCGACGGCAAGACGTGGGCGTTCATAGCGGCGTCGGTCCTGGGCTTCGCGCTCTTCGCCTTCTGGGAGACGAAGGTGAAGGAGCCGCTGATCCCGCTGGCGCTGTTCCGGTCCCTCCCGCTCTCCGCGGGCGTCGTCCTGATGGTCCTGATGGCCATCGCCTTCATGGGCGGCCTGTTCTTCGTGACGTTCTATCTGCAGAACGTCCACGGCATGAGCCCGATCGACGCGGGCCTGCACCTGCTGCCGCTCACCGGCATGATGATCGTCGGCTCCCCGCTCGCGGGAGCGCTGATCACCAAGCTGGGCCCGCGCATTCCGCTGGCGGGCGGCATGGCGGCCACCGCCATCGCCATGTACGGCATGTCCACGCTGGACACGAACACCGGCAGCGGCATCATGTCGGTCTGGTTCGCCCTGCTCGGCCTCGGCCTCGCACCGGTCATGGTCGGCGCCACCGAGGTCATCGTCGGCAACGCGCCCATGGAGCTGTCCGGCGTGGCCGGTGGTCTCCAGCAGGCCGCGATGCAGATCGGCGGCAGCCTCGGTACGGCCGTCCTGGGCGCCGTCATGGCCTCCAAGGTCGACAGCGACCTCGCCGGCAACTGGACGGACGCGGGACTCCCGCCGCTGACGGCGGCCCAGGAGGCCCAGGCCTCCGAGGCGGTCCAGGTCGGCATGCCACCGGTGGCCCCGGGCACCCCGGAGCAGATCGCCGCGAAGATCACGGACGTGGCGCACGACACGTTCATCTCCGGCATGAGCCTGGCGTCCCTGGTCGCCGCGGGTGTGGCGGTCGTCGCGGTCTTCGTCGCCTTCCTCACCAAGCGGGGCGAGAACGCGGAGGCGGGCGCGGGCGCGGCGCACATCTGACGCCGATTCCGGCGGAGTTCGCCTATCAGGGTGACTCCGCCGGGGATCCCTCCCCTCCGGCACGCGCGGCGCGTCACATTGGGTCAAGCCGGGGCCTGCGGCGCGCTGCCGGAGGGGGACAGCGCGCCTACGGCCCGGAATCCGCAGGAATGACCGGCGCACCGTGGGTACTCGCCAAGTCGAACGCCGACTCAGGGAGTTGACGATGGCGGGCTTCGGACATGGAACGCGCAGGTACCCCCGCTCACGTGGCCGGACGTGGTCACGGACCGGGCCGGATCGCGCGACGCTCGGAATCGTCGGAACCATCTGCGCGGTCGCCGGGTTCTTCGTCCTGGGCATCATCCTGGGCCCCGTGGCGATCGCCTGCGGCTGGCTGGCGATGGGCCGCAGCTGGACCGGGGCCCGCCCCGTTCCCGCCCTGATCGCGGTGGTGTTGGGCGCGATAGACACGCTGCTGGCGATCATCTGGCTGGCGGGGGCGGCGACACCGGGGAACGGCATGTTCTGACAGTTCGCCTGAGAGCTCGGGACTTCGGGTTCGATGGCGACTGCGGGCGGTGGGGGCTGGTCGCGCAGTTCCCCGCGCCCCTCAGGGCGTTGCAACCTGCCCAGCCTGCGGGAAGTCGTGCCGCTGGGGCGGCTCCCGACCCAAGGAAGGGCGGCACCCCGCCGGCGCGGGCGAGCGTCCCCACCCCCACACCAGCCCTCACGCCGGGCAACCAGCTAACGGACCTGCTCCCCGCCGACCTTCTGGTTGCCCGACAGCTCTGCAACCTCCGCCCGCAGCGCCCGGACCTCCTCCGTCAGCACCCGTATCGCCTCCGTCTGGCGCCGCTCCTCCACGTCGTCCATCTCGAACCGAGCTATGAACCACGCGGCGATGTTCGCGGTCACCACACCCAGCAAGGCGATCCCGGACAGCATCAACCCGACCGCGATCATCCGCCCCAGCCCCGTGGTCGGCGCATGATCCCCGTACCCCACGGTCGTCATGGTCGTAAAGGACCACCACACCGCGTCACCCGGCGTCTTGATGTTCCCGCCCGGCGCATCCCGCTCCACGGACAGCACGGCCAGCGAACCGAACATCATCAGCCCCACCACCGACCCGGCGACGTAGGTCGTCAGCCGGATCTGCGAGGCCATCCGCGCCCGCTGCCCGACGAGCAGCAACGTCGACACGAGCCGCAGCAGTCGCAACGGCTGCACCAGCGGCAGTACGACGGCACACAGATCCAGCCAGTGCGTCCGCACGAACTCCCGCCGCCGCTCGGCGAGAACGAGCCGTATGACGTAGTCCACCGCGAACGCACCCCACACGACCCACTCCACGGCGAGGCACGCGGTCACCACGTCCCGGTTCGCGTCGGGCTCGACGATCGGCACGGCATAGGCCACGGCGAACGCCAGCGCCAGACCGAAGAGCGGCCGCTGGGTATGCCGTTCCCAACGCACTTGTGCGGGAGCTACCTTCATGGCCGCATCGTAGGAAATGTGAAGGGGCGGTGTATCCCGCAGGTCACCCACGGGCACACCACCCCCTCGAGCCATTGACGCCCCGACGCTACGCGTCGCCGCCCGCGGCCCCAGGATCGGCCGCCGACACATCGAGCAGCTGGTAGCGGTCGATCGCCTGCTTCAGCACCGACCGGTCCACCTTCCCCTCCTTCGCCAGCTCCGTCAGCACGCCGACGACCACCGACTGCGCGTCGATGTGGAAGAAGCGTCGGGCCGCCCCGCGGGTGTCCGCGAACCCGAAGCCGTCCGCACCCAGCGACTGGTACGTCCCCGGCACCCACCGGGCGATCTGGTCCGGCACCGACCGCATCCAGTCGGAGACGGCCACGAACGGCCCCTGGGCCCCGGTCAGCTTCCGCGTCACATACGGCACCCGCTGCTCCTCCTCCGGATGCAGCAGGTTGTGCTCCTCGCACTCCACGGCCTCGCGCCGCAGCTCGTTCCAGGAGGTCGCCGACCAGACGTCGGCCTTGACGTTCCACTCCTCGGCGAGGATCTTCTGCGCCTCGATCGCCCAGGGGAGGGCCACACCCGACGCCATGATCTGCGCGGGGATCGAGCCCGAAGTGCCCTCGCTGAAGCGGTAGATGCCCTTGAGGATGCCCTCGACGTCCACGTTCTCCGGCTCGGCCGGGTGCTGGATCGGCTCGTTGTAGACGGTGAGGTAGTAGAAGACGTCCTCGCCGTGCGGGTGCTCCTCGGAACGTCCGTACATGCGCCGCAGACCGTCCTTGACGATGTGCGCGATCTCGAACCCGAACGCCGGGTCGTACGCCACACAGCCCGGGTTGGTCGAGGCGAGCAGCTGCGAGTGGCCGTCGGCGTGCTGCAGGCCCTCACCGGTCAGCGTCGTACGGCCGGCGGTCGCACCGAGTACGAAACCGCGCGCCAGCTGGTCCGACATCTGCCAGAACTGGTCGCCGGTGCGCTGGAAACCGAACATCGAGTAGAACACGTACACCGGGATCAGCGGTTCGCCGTGCGTGGCGTACGCCGAGCCCGCCGCGATCAGCGAGGCGGTGCAGCCGGCCTCCGAGATGCCGTCGTGCAGCATCTGGCCGGTCGGCGACTCCTTGTAGGCGAGGAGCAGGTCGCGGTCGACGGCCTCGTACTGCTGGCCCAGCGGGTTGTAGATCTTCGCGCTCGGGAAGAACGAGTCCATGCCGAACGTGCGGTACTCGTCCGGCGCGATCAGCACGAACCGCTTGCCGAGCTCCTTGTCCCGCATGAGGTCCTTGAGGAGCCGGACAAAGGCCATGGTCGTCGCGATGGACTGCTGGCCCGTGCCCTTCTTCACGGTCGCGTACGCCTTGTCGTCCGGCAGCGCCAGCGGCTTGGAGCGCACCACGCGCGTGGGGACGTAACCGCCGAGCCCCTTGCGGCGGTCGTGCATGTACTGGATCTCCTCGGAGTCCCGTCCGGGGTGGTAGTACGGCGGGAGCCCGCTCTCCAGGTCCTTGTCGGAGATCGGCAGGTGCAGCCGGTCACGGAAGCGCTTGAGGTCGTCGACCGTCAGCTTCTTCATCTGGTGCGTGGCGTTGCGGCCCTCGAAGTTCGGACCGAGCGTCCAGCCCTTGATCGTCTTGGCGAGGATCACGGTCGGCTGGCCCTTGTGGGCGCGGGCCGCCGAGTACGCCGCGAAGATCTTGCGGTGGTCGTGACCGCCGCGGCCCAGGTGCAGGATCTGGTCGTCGGTCATGCCCTCGACCATGGCGCGCAGCCGGTGGTCGTCGCCGAAGAAGTGGTCGCGGATGTAGGCGCCGGTCTCGGTGGCGTAGGTCTGGAACTGGCCGTCCGGCGTGGTGTTCATCTTGTTGACCAGCACGCCGTCGCGGTCCTGCGCGAGCAGCGGGTCCCAGGTCCGGTCCCAGACGAGCTTGATCACGTTCCAGCCGGCGCCCCGGAAGACCGACTCCAGCTCCTGGATGACCTTGCCGTTGCCGCGCACCGGCCCGTCGAGGCGCTGCAGGTTGCAGTTGACGACGAAAGTGAGGTTGTCCAGGCCTTCACGGGCGGCGATGGACAGCTGGCCGAGCGACTCCGGCTCGTCCATCTCGCCGTCGCCCAGGAACGCCCACACATGCGACTTGGAGGTGTCCGCGATGCCGCGCGCCTCCATGTAGCGGTTCATCCGCGCCTGGTAGATCGCGCCGATCGGGCCGAGGCCCATCGACACCGTCGGGAACTCCCAGAAGTCCGGCATCAGCCGCGGGTGCGGGTAGCTGGACAGCCCGTACGGCGCCTTCGACTTCTCCTGGCGGAACGCGTCCAGGTTCTGGTCGCTGAGGCGGTCGAGCAGGAAGGCGCGCGCGTAGATGCCCGGAGAGGCGTGACCCTGGAAGAAGACCTGGTCGCCGCCGTCGCCCTCGTCCTTGCCCCGGAAGAAGTGGTTGAAGCCCACGTCGTAGAGCGAGGCGGAGGAGGCGAAGGTGGCGATGTGGCCGCCGACGCCGATCCCCGGGCGCTGGGCCCTGGACACCATGACGGCGGCGTTCCACCGGGTGGCGTTGAGGATCTTGCGCTCGATCTCCTCGTTGCCCGGGAAGAACGGCTCGTCCTTGGTGGCGATCGTGTTGACGTAGTCCGTGCTGCGCATCTCGGGCACGGCCACGCGCTTCTCGCGGGCCCGCTCGATCAGCCGCAGCATCAGGTAGCGGGCCCGCTCCCGGCCACGCTGGTCGACGGCGGCGTCGAGGGAGTCGAGCCACTCCTGGGTTTCCTCGGGATCGAAGTCAGGAACCTGACTCGGAAGGCCGCCAATGATGATCGGGTTGCGATCGGATCCGGAAGCCACGCTGTTCCTTACCTGTCAGAGGGCCGTGTTACTGGGGTTTCTGGGTGTCTGCACCGCTCCCCATCGTGTACCTCGGGGGGCCAAACGTCATCTCTACTGTGGGGTAACCAGTGCCTTATGAACGGCTGAGTGCCCACGCATGGTTCCCAAACGCACAAAGGGGGCACATTGGCGTGGTGTGCGTCACCTTGAGACGATGATGGTGTGCCTGGAGTTGCGGTGACACGTTCAGGATCGTCACCGTTTCGGCGGTCTGAACGGCCGGGTACTTGCGCGATCCGTCCCGCCCGTGTGGACTACGGCCAATGCTTCGCGCACGCGCGTGGCTGAGTTATTCCCAAGACATGATCAGGAGGCAACCCGTGAGCGCGACCGCGGACCACGCGGAGGAGCGGACGAACCCTGCCGTCAGGCTGGGGTTCCAGCCCGAGCAGGTGGTCCAGGAGATCGGCTACGACGAGGACGTAGACCAGGAACTCCGCGAGGCCATTGAGGAAGTCGTCGGCAACGAGCTCGTGGACGAGGACTACGACGACGTCGCCGATGCCGTGGTGCTGTGGTTCCGCGACGAGGACGGCGACCTGACGGATGCGCTGGTGGACGCCACCACGTACATCGAAGAGGGCGGCTCGATCCTCCTGCTCACGCCGAAGACCGGCCGTGACGGCTACGTGGAGCCCAGCGACATCTCGGAAGCCGCGACGACGGCGGGTCTGTCGGCGTCCAAGAGCGTCAGCGTCGGCAAGGACTGGAGCGGCAGCCGGCTGGTGACGCCCAAGGCCGCGAAGACCAAGAAGTGATTCGGTGACGGTGCCGGGCCGGGCCGACAGGCCCGGCCCGGCCTCCTGCACGGGCCGCGGTGGCCGCTGCATAGGGTGGGTGCCACCCGAACAGCCCCACCGAAGGGACATCCACGACGATGGCGATCCAGGTCGGCGACAAGGCCCCCGACTTCGAGCTCAAGGACAACCACGGCGCGACCGTGAAGCTCTCCGACTTCCGCGGTTCCAAGAACGTCGTCCTGCTCTTCTACCCCTTCGCCTTCACCGGCGTGTGCACCGGCGAGCTGTGCGAGGTCCGCGACAACCTGCCGAAGTTCTCCGACCGCGACACGCAGGTGCTCGCCGTCTCCAACGACTCCATCCACACCCTGCGCGTCTTCGCCGAGCAGGAGGGCCTGGAGTACCCGCTGCTCAGCGACTTCTGGCCGCACGGCGAGGTCAGCCGCGCCTACGGCGTCTTCGCCGAGGACAAGGGCTGCGCGGTGCGCGGCACCTTCGTCATCGACAAGGAGGGCGTGGTGCGCTGGACCGTCGTCAACGCGCTGCCGGACGCGCGCGACCTGACCGAGTACGTCAAGGCGCTCGACACCCTCTGATCCCGCCCCGCACCGATGATCCCGGCTGTCACCGACACCTGTGATTCTTCGGCATCAAGGCCTGCGAGGTACGGGAACCCGTCACTAGGATCGACTCGTTGATCCGATATCAAACGCACGGCGGGGCTCCCCGCCCCTGGACACCAATGGAGGACTCGTGGGAGTCAGCCTCAGCAAGGGCGGCAACGTATCACTGACCAAGGAGGCCCCCGGCCTCACCGCGGTCATCGTCGGTCTGGGGTGGGACGTCCGCACCACGACCGGCACCGACTTCGACCTCGACGCGAGCGCGCTGCTGCTGAACAACGCCGGAAAGGTCGGCAGCGACCAGCACTTCGTCTTCTTCAACAACCTCAAGAGCCCCGACGGCTCGGTCGAGCACACGGGCGACAACCTCACCGGTGAGGGCGAGGGCGACGACGAGCAGATCAAGGTCAACCTCGCCGGCGTCCCGGCCGACATCGAGAAGATCGTCTTCCCGGTGTCGATCTACGACGCCGAGAACCGCCAGCAGTCCTTCGGCCAGGTCCGCAACGCGTTCATCCGCGTGGTGAACCAGGCCGGCGGCGCCGAGATCGCGCGCTACGACCTCAGCGAGGACGCGTCCACCGAGACCGCGATGGTCTTCGGCGAGCTGTACCGGCACGGCGCGGAGTGGAAGTTCCGCGCCATCGGCCAGGGCTACGCCTCGGGCCTGCGCGGCATCGCGCAGGACTTCGGCGTGAACGTCTGAGTCGTCGAACCCCTGCGTTCGACGACCGAGGCGTGAGAGTCCAGGACGCCACTGGCTGACTCCGGCGCCGCATTCGTTTGGGTGCGGCGCCGGATGCGCAGGACAACCAAAGAAGCAACACCCTGGGGAGGATCAGCATCATGGGCGTCACGCTCGCCAAGGGAGGAAACGTCTCCCTGTCCAAGGCCGCACCGAACCTCACTCAGGTGATGATCGGGCTCGGCTGGGACGCACGCTCCACCACCGGAGCCCCTTTCGACCTCGACGCCAGCGCCCTGATGTGCAACGGCGGACGGGTTCTGGGCGATGAGTGGTTCGTCTTCTACAACCAGCTCAAGAGCCCGGACGGCTCGGTGGAGCACACCGGGGACAACCTCACCGGCGAGGGTGACGGCGACGACGAGTCGATCCTGGTCGACCTGTCGAAGGTGCCGGCCCACTGCGACAAGATCGTCTTCCCCGTCTCCATCCACATGGCCGACGAGCGCGGCCAGACTTTCGGCCAGGTCAGCAACGCCTTCATCCGCGTGGTGAACCAGGCCGACGGGCAGGAGCTCGCCCGCTACGACCTGAGCGAGGACGCCTCCACCGAGACCGCCATGATCTTCGGCGAGGTCTACCGGTACCAGGGGGAATGGAAGTTCCGGGCGGTGGGACAGGGGTACGCGTCCGGACTCCGCGGCATCGCACTGGACTTCGGGGTCAACGTCTCATAACGCGATATGAGCAAAAGCCGGGCCCGGGTGGGATGCGAAGAGGGGCCGACTAGACTTCGGCTTCAAAAGTTCGTAAAGCCGAGTGCGGCGCGGGGGAGCCCCGTACACACAGGATTGGGTAGCCAGTGGTTCTGAAAACCTTCGGTTGGTCGTTCGCGGTCACCGCGCTCGGCCTGGTTGCAGCGGTCCTCTTCGGGGGGTGGACCGCCTTCGGCATCGTGGCGATCCTCTCCGTCCTCGAGATCTCGCTGTCCTTCGACAACGCGGTGGTCAACGCCGGGATCCTGAAGAAGATGAATGCCTTCTGGCAGAAGATCTTCCTCACCGTCGGCATCCTGATCGCCGTCTTCGGTATGCGACTGGTCTTCCCCGTCGTGATCGTCGCGATCAGCGCGTCGCTCGGACCCATCGAGGCGGTCGACCTCGCCCTCAGCGACAAGGACCGCTACCAGGAGCTCGTCACCGACGCCCACCCGGCGATCGCCGCGTTCGGTGGCATGTTCCTGCTGATGATCTTCCTGGACTTCATCTTCGAGGACCGGGACATCAAGTGGCTCGGCTGGCTGGAGCGCCCGCTGGCCAAGCTCGGCAAGGTCGACATGCTGTCGGTCTGCATCGCGCTGGTCGTCCTGCTGATCTCGGCCCTGACCTTCGCGACCAACGCCCACCAGCACGGCGGTGCGCACGTCGACAAGGCGGAGACGGTTCTGCTCTCCGGTATCGCGGGTCTGATCACGTACATGATCGTGGGCGGTCTCTCCGGCTACTTCGAGGGCAAGCTCGAAGAGGAGGAGGAACGCGAGCACGAGGCGGAGGAAGAAGCCGAGCGCAGCGGCAAGCCGCGCTCCGCGGTCGCCCTGGCCGGCAAGGCCGCGTTCTTCATGTTCCTCTACCTCGAGGTCCTGGACGCGTCCTTCTCCTTCGACGGCGTGATCGGCGCCTTCGCCATCACCAACGACATCGTCCTGATGGCGCTGGGCCTCGGTATCGGCGCGATGTACGTCCGGTCGCTGACCGTGTACCTCGTGCGTCAGGGCACCCTCGACGACTACGTCTACCTGGAGCACGGCGCGCACTACGCGATCGGCGCGCTCGCCATGATCCTGCTCGTCACCATCCAGTACGAGATCAACGAGATCATCACCGGTCTGGTCGGTGTGGTCCTGATCGGCTGGTCCTTCTGGTCCTCGGTCCGCCGCAACCGCGCGCTCGCCGCCGCGGAGGGAAAAGCGGAGGCCTCGGACGAGAAGACTGAGGTCTCGTCCGGGGTGTGACACCCCTGCGAGTGAGGAACGCTCTGTGCGGGGCGGCCGGGCTCCGGCCGCCCCGCCGGTTTTTCCAAGTGAACGCGGTTGTTCGCGGGACGTGGGGGCGGAATGGGCTTCTTGGACGGGCTCTGGCGTGGTCGAGCCGCTGAATTCGACTCGGGCAATGCGTCGACGAACTCGATCGAGCTGACCAAGCGGCACGACCGGGTGTCGCTCACGAAGCAAGGCGCTGCCACGGGGCATCTGCGGATCAACCTCGCGTGGCGGATGCGGACGTCCGACATCGGGGGGTCGCAGCGGGAGAGTCTGCTGAGGCATCCGTTCAAGGCGCTCAAGCCGCCGGAGGTGCTCGGGCACAGCCAGAGCATGGTCAATGTCGACCTGGACCTCGGGTGCCTGTATGAGCTGGCCGACGGGACGAAGGGGGTCGTCCAGCCGCTGGGCGGGTTCTTCGGGGACGTGAACTCGCCGCCGTACGTCAAGCTCAGCGGGGACGACCGGTTCGGGTCGGCGTCCGGGGAGACGATGTACGTCAACCTGGATCACCGGGAGAACATCAAGCGGCTGCTGGTCTTCGTGTACATCTATGACCAGACGCCGGCGTTCGACCGTACGCATGCGATCGTCACGTTGTACCCGAGCAACGGGCCCCGGATCGAGATAGGTCTCGATGAGCGGCACCCTCAGGCTCGGTCCTGTGCGGTGGTGATGATCGAGAACATCAAGGGTGAGCTGTGGGTTCGGCGTGAGGTGAAGTTCGTTTACGGGTTTCAGGCCGAGCTGGACCGGTTGTTCGGGTGGGGGTTGCAGTGGGGGCGCGGATACAAGACCAAAGCGGAACGCTGACGCTGGGTCTTGGCCGTTGCGCCCAAGAGCTCGGGGCCTTGTGTTGTTTTGCGGCTGGTGGTTCGTTGTGCCTGGTCGCGCAGTTCCCCGCGCCCCTTGAGGGGCGCTCCCGTCACCGGCCGATGAATTGTGGGCCCTGTGGAGGCAGCTGGAACTCCTGGACCGGGGCTGCCGTCACCGGGGGCGGGTAGCCGTAGCCCGACTGGGCCGTGGCCGGCTGGCTGGTCGGCTGGGGGTAGCCGTAGGCCGGTTGCGTGGTCGGGGGCTGCTGGGGGTAGCCGTAGGACGGCTGGGGCGGGACCGTCGTCGTCGGCTGCTCGGGCGGGAGCGGCTGGGAGACCTCAGGGGCGGGCGTGGGCTCCTGTGCTGCCTCGGCCTCGTCCACCGAGATGCCGAAGTCCGTGGCCAGGCCCTTCAGGCCGTCCGAGTAGCCCTCGCCCAGGGCGCGGAACTTCCAGCCCTCGCCGCGGCGGTACAGCTCACCGCAGATCAGGGCGGTCTCCTGGCCCGTCTCCGGCTTGATGTCGAAGTACGCCAGCGGGTCGCCGTCGGCGGCCGCCGCGTCGTACAGCAGGATGCGTAGGTCCCGTACGCGGTCGAAGGTGACGCCGTCCGCCGAAGCGACCAGCAGAATCTGACCGACGTCGGGCTCGACACCGGCGAGATCTGTCTGGATGGTGTCGGTGAGGCCCTCGGCGAGCCGCTTCTTGCCGAGGCGCCAGACCTTCCCGGAGGGGTGCCGGGGCTGGTTGTAGAAGACGAAGTCCTCGTCGGAGCGCACACGACCGTCGGGGCCGAGGAGCAGAGCCGAGGCATCGACATCCGGGACCCCCTGCCCGGGCGTCCAGCGCAGCACGGCGCGCACCGTCGTGGCCTTGAGCGGGACGTTCGACCCCTTCAACATCGCGTGCGTCATGCCGTCATCCTGCCCTCTCCGTCCTGGTCACGACAACGCGGGGGTACGCGGACCGTGCGCGCTCGTGTTTGTCCGCGTTACCAGAAATTCATGCCCTGCGGGAACCCCCGACATGGGTATCTACGTACTATTACCGGCCACCTGTGAACAGCTCACAGGGGCCACTGAGACACCACGGGGGAGTTCTATGCGTCATTTCGGGCACATCGCCCCGGAGGTGCGGCAGCGCCTCTTCCACCAGGAGCCGTGCGAGTTCACCGCCGACTCCCCGGCCCGGCTGCTCTCCGCGGCCCTGGGCGCCACGCTCTACAGTCCGGCCACCCGGCCGCGGCTCGCCGACGACATCGTCAAGCAGGCGGGGAACGGCGTGGTCTCGATGGTGCTGTGCCTGGAGGACTCCATCGGCGACGAGGACGTCGCGGCGGGCGAGGAGAACCTCGTCCGGCAGCTCGCGGATCTCGCGGGGCGGGCGGGCGCCGCACTGCCGCTGCTCTTCGTCCGGGTGCGCACGCCCGAGCAGATCCCCGACCTCGTCCGGCGCCTGGGCCCGGCCGTGCGGCTGCTGTCCGGGTTCGTGTTCCCCAAGTTCACCGAGGAGCGCGGCATCCCCTTCCTGGAGGCCCTCGCCGCCGCCGAGACCACCGGTGGGCACCGGCTGTTCGGCATGCCCGTGCTGGAGACGCCCGAGCTCATGTACCGGGAGTCCCGCGTGGACGCCCTGGAGGGCATCGCCCGCGCCGTCGACAAGTACCGGGACCGGGTGCTCGCGCTGCGGCTCGGCGTCACCGACTTCTGCTCCTCGTACGGGCTGCGGCGCGCGCCCGACATGACCGCCTACGACGTCCAGATCGTCGCCTCCGTGATCGCCGACGTCGTGAACATGCTGGGGCGGGCCGACGGCACCGGGTACACGGTGACCGGGCCGGTGTGGGAGTACTTCCGCGTCCCCGAGCGCATGTTCAAGCCGATGCTGCGCACCAGCCCGTTCCTGGAGGGACAGGCCGTCGAACTGCGCGAGAAACTGATTGAGCACGCGATGGACGGGTTGCTGCGGGAGATCTCCCTCGACCACGCCAACGGTCTGCTGGGCAAGACCTGCATCCATCCCTCCCATGTGCCGGCGGTGCACGCACTGTCCGTGGTCAGTCACGAGGAGTACGGCGACGCCGTCGACATCCTGCGGCCGGAGCGCGGCGGCGGGGGTGTGCTGAGGTCGGCGTACACGAACAAGATGAACGAGGTGAAGCCGCACCGAGCCTGGGCCGAGCGGACCATGCTGCGCGCGGAGGTCTTCGGCGTCGCGCGCGAGGACGTCAGCTTCGTGGATCTGCTGGCCGCCGGAATTCCCGGCTGAACCCACCTCTATCCAAGGGACGCATGAACAACGCAGTGAACAACGGGGTCTGGTCCGGCAGCTGGGTCGCCGAGCGGCTCGGAGTCCAGCTCGTGGGCGACGACGAGCTCACGGAGCTGCTGGGGCTCGCCCTGCGCCGCAACCCCAAGCGGGCGCACCTGCTGGTCTCCAACGTGCTCGGCAAGCACGTACCGCAGTCACCGTCCGTGGTGTACGGCGCCGGCTTCGCCCTCGGACGCCGGGTACGGGAGCTCTTGGGCGCCGAAGAGGCCGGTGCGGCGGTCGTCCTCGGCTACGCGGAGACGGCGACGGGCCTCGGCCACTCCGTCGCCGACGGCATCGGTTCCGCCCCCTACCTGCACTCCACCCGCCGCCCGGTCGCCGGGGTCGCCCAGGCGGGCGGCTTCGAGGAGTCCCACTCGCACGCCACGTCTCATCTTTTGCTGCCGGAGGATCCCGCCTTGCTGGCCGGGGACGGGCCGCTGGTCCTCGTCGACGACGAGTTCTCGACCGGGAACACGGTCCTGAACACGATCCGCGATCTTCACGAGCGGTATCCGCGGCGGCGGTACGTCGTGGTGGCGCTGGTGGATATGCGGTCAGCGGCGGATTTGGGGCGGCTGGAGGAGTTCGCGCGGGAGATCGGTGCGCGGGTGGATCTGGTGGCGGCGGCTTCGGGGACGGTGCGGTTGCCGGAGGGGGTGTTGGAGAAGGGGCAGGCGTTGGTGGCGCGGTACGAGGCAGAAGGTGCCGCGATAGGTGGTCTGTCGTCTGCTGCGCCGTCACGGCTGGTCGCGCAGTTCCCCGCGCCCCTTGAGGGCGATGGCGGTGCCGCGCGCTTTGAGACCGACGGTCGGACAACCCCCTCAGAGGCGCGGGGAACTGCGCGACCAGCCCCCACCGGCCCGCACCCGGGCGACAACCCCACCCACTCCCGCATCACCCGCGTCGACCTGCACTGGCCCCCCGGCCTCCCCGACGGCGGACGCCACGGCTTCACCCCCGCGCACCGCGCCCGCCTCGAAGGCGCCCTTCCGGCCATGGCAGCCCGCCTCGCAGAGGCACTGCCCCCTGCCGCCCGCCGCGTCCACGTGCTCGGCTTCGAAGAGCTGATGTACGCCCCGCTGCGACTCGCACGTGAGCTGGAGCAGGTCGTGGAGGCCGAGGTGCGGTACTCCACCACCACCCGCTCGCCCGTCCTGGCCGTCGACGACCCCGGCTACGCGATACGCAGCCGTATCGTCTTCCCCGCCCACGACAACCCCGCCGACGGCCCCGGCGAGCGCTACGCCTACAACGTCGCCGGTGCCGACTTCGACGCGGTCATAGCCGTGGTCGACTCGGTCGGCGACACCCCCGAACTGCACGCCCCGGACGGCCTGTTGGCCCAGTTGGCCGCCCACACCCCGCACGTCATCCTCGCGGTCGTCCCCTCGTACGTCCCCGAAAGGCCCTCCATGCTCCCCGAGCCCCTCCGCGGCCCCGCCTTCTCCTCGTACGCCCCCGAGGAGGTCGGCTGGCTGCTCCAGGATCTCTCGGACGTGACGCTGGAGGCGCCGACCGAGGAGCGCGAGGAGGCCATCCAGAGCGGCGGCGCGCACTACGCGGAGTCGCTGCCGGTGGAGTACCAGCCGAGCGAGCAGTACCAGGCGCTGTTCCACGCGGCGCTGGAGGAGTCCGCGGCGCGGCTGGCGCAGGCGGTCGGGGCGGTCACCGAGATCGTCCTCGCCGAGCGGTCGCCGCGCCCGGTGCTCGTCTCCCTCGCCCGCGCCGGCACCCCCGTCGGCGTCCTGATGCGCCGCTGGGCCCAGTTCCGGCACGGCCTCGACCTGCCGCACTACGCCGTGTCGATCGTGCGCGGCCGCGGCATCGACGCCAACGCGCTGCGCTGGCTGGCCGAGCACCACGACCCGCGGGACGTCGTCTTCGTCGACGGCTGGACCGGCAAGGGCGCCATCACCCGCGAACTGGCCGCCGCCCTCGAGGAGTTCGAGCAGTCCGACGGCATCACCGGCTTCGACCCGGAGATCGCCGTACTGGCCGACCCGGGCTCCTGCGTGCGGACGTACGGCACCCGCGACGACTACCTCATCCCGTCCGCGTGCCTCAACTCCACGGTCTCCGGCCTGATCTCGCGCACCGTCCTGCGCGCCGACCTGGTCGGCCCGCACGACTACCACGGCGCGAAGTTCTACCGCGAACTCGCCGGCACCGACGTGTCCGTGGCCTTCCTCGACGCCGTCTCCGCCCGCTTCCCGGAGGTCATGGACGCCGTCGACGCCCAGGCCAAGGAACTGCTGTCCGCCGACCGCGCGCCGACCTGGGAGGGCTGGAAGGCCGTCGAGCGCATCAGCGAGGAGTACGGCATCCACGACGTGAACCTCGTCAAGCCGGGCGTCGGCGAGACCACGCGGGTGCTGCTGCGCCGCGTGCCCTGGAAGATCCTCGCGCGGGCCGGGGCGGGCGCCGACCTGGACCATGTACGTCTGCTGGCCGAACAGAGAGGGGTCCCGGTGGAAGAGGTCGCCGAACTGCCGTACACCTGCGTGGGGTTGATCCACCCCAAGTACACGCGGGGCGCGACGGGCGCCGACGGCAAGGCGGTGAACGTCTGATGCCGGTTCTGGTGGCGAGCGACCTCGACCGTACGCTGATCTACTCCTCCGCGGCCCTCGCGCTGACCATGCCGGACGCGCGGGCGCCCCGGCTGCTGTGCGTGGAGGTGCACGAGAGCAGGCCGCTGTCGTACATGACCGAGACGGCGGCCCAGCTGCTGACCGACCTCGGCGACGCGGCCGTCTTCGTGCCGACCACGACCCGCACCCGCAAGCAGTACCAGCGCATCAACCTGCCGGGCCCGCCGCCGAAGTACGCCATCTGCGCCAACGGCGGCCACCTGCTGGTCGACGGCGTCTCCGACCCCGACTGGCACGCACAGGTCACGGCGCGGCTGGCCGAGCAGTGCGCGCCGCTCGCGGAGGTGCAGGACCACCTGATGGCGACGGCGTCCCCGGCGTGGGTGCGCAAGCACCGGGTCGCCGAGGACCTCTTCGCCTACCTGGTCGTCGAGCGCGAACTGCTGCCCGAGGAATGGGTGAAGGAGCTCGCGGTATGGGCGGAGAACCGCGGCTGGACGGTCTCCCTCCAGGGCCGCAAGATCTACGCCGTCCCGAAGCCCCTCACCAAGAGCGCCGCGATGCACGAGCTGGCGCGGCGCACGGGCGCGGAGCTCACGCTGGCGGCCGGCGACTCCTTGCTGGACGCAGACCTCCTGCTCGCTGCGGACAGGGGCTGGCGGCCGGGACACGGGGAGCTGGCGGACGCCGACTGGACGGCCCCGGCGATCAGTGCTCTGCCGGAAAGGGGTGTGCTGGCGGGGGAGCGAATCCTGCGGGAGTTCCTGAAGGCAACCCGTACACCGACGCCCTAAGGGGCGCGGGGAACTGCGCGACCAGCCACCACGCCGCCGCACCCACACGACGGCACCTCGCGGCACCCCCGTAGGCGACTAGCCGCAACAACCCCCGCCGCAACACCCACCGCCCCCGCCGCTCGCCTTGGGCGCGGGGACGGGAGCCGACGCCGTGCCGCCCACAGCCACAGTCGACAGAAGCTTCACCGTGTCGTCATGCCCCGCAGGGCAACTCGCCGGCGCGGACGACTCCGCCATCGGCCGGCTCAGTTCGAACGTGTCGCCGCAGCTGCGGCACCGGTACTCGTAGCGAGGCATGCGCACAGGTTAACCGGCGTCCGGGTCAGTGCGTGCCGCCCCGCTCCTCACGGATCTGCGCGACCACCCCGGCCACCGCCCGCCGCACCGCCTCCGCCTCGGTCAGGAAGTGCCAGTAGTCCGGATGGCGCCCCTCCAGCGTGCCGATCGCCCGCTCCAGCCGCGCGACGGAGTCGTCCAGGGGCCGTGCGTGCCGCGGATCGGGCGTGTTCCGCCCCGCCATGGCCAGCCGCTGGGCGTCCCGGATTGCGAAGCGCGTCCGGTCGATCTCCTGCTGGGGGTCCTTCTGTACGGCGTTCAGCCGGCGCAGCCGGTCGCCGGCGGCGGAGACCGACTCGTCGGTGCTGTTGAGCAGCGCCCGGACCGTCGACAGCAGCGCGGTGGCGTCCGGCCAGCGCTGGGCGTCCCGCGCGGTCTGGGCCTCCTTCAGCTTCAGCTCGGCCTGCCGTACGTTCTCCGCGGCACGGTCGGGGACGCCCTGCAGGTCCTGCCAGCAGGCCACGGTGAACCGCCGCCGCAGCTCGCTCAGCACCGGCTCGACCTGCCCGGCACGGGTGGTGAGCGCCTGCGCACGCGTACGCAGCGACACGAGGCGATGGTCGATCTCGGCGGCCTTCTCCGGCAGCCGCTCCGCCTCCACCCGGACCGCTTCCGCCGCTCGCGCCACCCGCTCGGCACGCTCCAGCGTCTGCGGGACACCGTGCTGCCCGGCGCCCTGGTTCAGCTTGGTCAGCTCGGGCGCGAGAGCGGCCAGCCGGGCCGCGAGGTCGTCCGCCGTCAGGCCCGATGCCCGTACGGCGTCCAGCGCGTTCGAGGCGGCGAGCAGGCCCTGCCGGGCGCGTTCCACGGCCGGGGCGAGGCGGGCCAGCTGGGTCTCGGCCTTGCCGAGCAGCGGCCCCAGCCCGTCCGCGAACCGGTCCAGCTCGCGCTTGACGGTGTCGAGCTCGTCCTTGGCCCTGGTCAGCTCGGTACGCGCGCGTGCGGCAGCCGAGGCCTCCAGGTCGTCACGGTCCAGGTCGTGGGCGTCGACGGCCTGGATGTACTGGTGGCTGGCCTCGTCGATACGCCGCCCGAGCGCCTCGAAGCCGGTGATCGCATTCCGTGCGGCCGGAGAGTCGTCCACGGCCGCGATCGTCTCGATGGAGATCCGCAGATCCCGCTGGGCGGTGTCCAGCTCATAGAACGCGGCCGCCGCGGCGTCCTTCGCGGCCTGCGCCTCGGCCCGCTGGCTCTCGGCCCGTCCCCCGAACCACCGCCGCGTACCGCCACCGGCGAAGGCGGCGGGCAGGGCGAGGACGGCGACGAGGGGGAGGGCGGCCAGGGTGAGGGTGTCGCGGAGGGCCTGCCCAGCGGGTCGGATCGCGCGACGACCGGCCTGTACGGCGGGACGGCCGGCCCATGGGGCGAAGCGCGCGGGGCGGCGCTGTGCGCGCGGCGCTGACGGCGAGTTCGGCTGCGGAGGTGTCGCCGTCACATCCCTCTCCCGTGCTGTCATTCACCCTGCCCGGTGTCATTCTCCCACCGGTTCAAGACGAACACACGGGCCGGTCAGTTCGCCGTTCGCACCGTGAGTTTTCCGTCGCCGGTGCGCGCGGAGACCACATGGGAGCTGGTGTCGTCCCGGGGCACGGACACGTCGACCGCGCCGTCACCGGCCTGCGTCGTCACGCGGTACGTGGCGCGCGGCAGCTCGACCGTCACGGAGCCGTCGCCGCTGCGGGTCTCCACCAGGTCCGGCACGGTGCCGAGTTCGAGCCGGACCGAGCCGTCATTGGTCTTCGCCTTCACCCGGCGCGAGGAGACATCGGAGACCCGCACCGAGCCGTCGCGGGTCTCCAGGTCCAGCGGACCGCTGGAGTCGGTGACCTGCACGGACCCGTCCGCCGTACGAATGCTCAGCGCGTCCCGGAACCCCCGCGCCCGCACGCTGCCGTCCCCGTCCTCGACCTTCACGGTGACGCCGCGCGGCACCTCGATACGGTGCTTGGCCGAGCAGTCGGCGATCATGCCGGAGCACTTCTCCCGCAGCACCAGCCGGTCGCCCTTCATCGCCCAGGTCACCTCGGGGTCCGAACCGATCGCGACCGACCCCTGGAACCACCGGGTGACCTCGACGGTGCCGGTCTTGGTCCCGTCGGCGGCGACGATCTCCAGCGCCGAGTCGTCGGAGTCGACGGTCAGCGTCCGCCCCTCCAGCGCGAAGGACCGGTGCTCGGGATCCTTGTCGTCCCCGGCGGAGGCCCCACACGCGGCGAGACCCGCGACGAGCACCACGACGGCTCCGGCTACGGCGACGGCGCGGGTGGGAACGGTACGGGCCATGACGGACTCCCCCTGAGACTTCCTGAGACGTGCTGAAACTCCCCTGACACCGGGGTCGACGGCTCAGGATGACGACGATTCCTTGATCGTACGGATCCCGGGTCCGCCGGAGGATCCGGGCTGCTCCCGGATCCGTGGTGGGGACAACCCCCGGTGTGCCCCCGGATCCCCCGGCCTCCCCGGACCGTCCGCGATACGGGTTTGCGGGACATGGCCCCTGGCAAGGTAGGCTGTCGACTCGTTCTCGGGTGCGTAGCTCAGGGGTAGAGCGCCTGCCTTACAAGCAGGATGTCGGCGGTTCGAAACCGTCCGCGCCCACAGCAGCACAGGGCCCCGCCGTTCGCGGCGGGGCCCTGTGCGTTTCAGTTCTCTTCCTCGGTGGACGCCTCGTGGGCGTGCTTCAGTTTCATGCGGGCGTCGACCCGCTCCGCTCCGGACAGCTCCGACCAGAAGCGGTGGCCGCTGACGAACACGGCGAGCTCGTGTTCGCGCCGTCGGAGCTTCTCCACCTCCGCCTGCTCGTCCTCCGTCCAGCCGGGGGAGGCGGGGCGCTCGACCTTGCGCCAGCCGTTGTCGTCGCTGAATCCGTCCAGGGGCACGACCGACCAGGGAAGCCGCCTCAGCAGGGCCGACAGCTCGGCCCGGACCTGATGCAGCTCCTCCTGGCCGGCGAGGAGGTCACTCGGAAAGTCATAGGGCGTAGCCACGGCGCAATGCTACGCCTGTTCGATTTTGGGTTGCGAGCTCCTTTGGGCGGTTCATGCGAACGAGTGTGTGGGCGGATGATCGCCACGCGTTCCTTGAGCGCGTGTCTCCTGCACCGCGACCCAAAAAGGCGCCTCACCGAGACGGGGGGCTCGGTGAGGCGCCGTCCTGCGGGTGGTCAGTCGAAGTCGGTCGGACGGCCGAGAGACTCCACCTCGTCCACCTCCTGCAGTCGTCGTTGGAGGCGCTCGCGGATCCGGTCGACGGCGTTGGCACCCAGCGGGAGACGCAGCGGGGGGTTTTCCATCCGGGTGGCTGTGATGATGGCGCGGGCTGCGCGGGCGGGATCGCCCGGCTGCGTGCCGTGCATGGCGAGGAACTGCTGTTTGGCCGGGTCCAGGGCGGACTGGTAGTCGTCGATCGGGTCGGCCCAGCGCACGGACCGGCCGGTGAAGTCGGTGCGGAAGGGGCCGGGTTCCACGATGAGGACGTGGATGCCGAGGTGGGCGACTTCGGCGGCCAGTCCCTCGGAGAGTCCTTCAAGGGCGAACTTGGTGCCCGCGTACGCGGTTCCGCCCAGGGTGGCCATGACGCCGCCGACGGAGGACATCTGGACGATGCGGCCGGAGCGCTGGGCCCGCATGGCCGGCAGAACGGCCCGTGTGACATCCAGTGCGCCGAAGACGTTGGTTTCGAACTGTCGGCGCAGCTCGGTCTCCGAGAGCTCTTCGAGGGCTCCGCGCAGTGCGTAGCCGGCGTTGTTGACCAGGACGTCGATACGGCCGAAGTCCTTGAGGGCGGTGTCCACTGCGAGGCGGACCGCGGTGGGGTCGGTGACGTCCAGGGGGAGCGCACGGACCCGGTCGGGCGCGAGAGCGACGAGGTCGTCGAGGGTGCTGGTGTCGCGTGCGGTGGCGACGAGCCGGTCGCCGTCGGCGATGACCTCGTGGGCCAGGGCGCGGCCCAGACCGGTGCTGGTGCCGGTGATGAACCACACCTTGGTGGTCGTGGGATCAGCGTTGTGTGACGGCATCGGAGTTCCTTACCTGGTGGTCCTTGAACATGAGGCTGTGTCAGCGGTGCGGCTGCTCGGGCTGCGTCGGCGTACTGTCAGCCGGCGGTGCGCGACCCGACGGCCAGGGCGTCGTCGGGCTGCTCCTGTGGTCCGGGGCTCTCCGTTCGCGCGTCACCGGCCGTGGGGAAGGCGGTGCGGCCCATCGCGGCGGCCAGGGCCAGTACGGCGGCGAAGAGGCCGAGGCTGGTCCAGGGCAGGGGACCGGTGCCTCGGGCCGCGTAGAGAGCGCCGCCCAGGAAAGGCCCTGCGGCCATGCCTGCGTTGAGCATCGTGACCAGCATCGACTGGGCGATTTCCATGGCGGAGCCGGCGGCTCGGGCGGATGCAGCCTGCAGCATGGTCGGGGCCGCGCCCAGGGCCATTCCCCAGACGGCAATGGCGGCGACGGTGGTCACGGGGCTGGAAGCGAGGGTGGCGAGCAGCGCCATGGCGCCGGTGAAGGCCGCGAAAGTGGTCAGGACGACGGCGCGCAGGTGGCGGTCGATGAGGGCTCCGGTCAGCCACAGTCCGGTGATGGCGGCGAGGCCGAAGACGAACAGGACGACGTCGACTCGGTTGTCCAGGCCGGAGGAGGACAGGAACGAGGCGATGTACGTGTACATGTTCATGTGACCGACCTCGAAGGCGAACGCGACCAGCATCAGGATCGTGATGCCGGGCTGCATGAGGACCCGCCTGACCGGGACGCGTTCGTGGGCGGCCTCCCCCGAGATGGGCGGAAGGGCGGCGCGGGCCCAAAAGGTGACGACCAGTCCGAGGGCGGCCATGACGACGAAGGTGGAGCGCCATCCGATGCCGGTGCCCAGGGCGGTGCCGGCGGGGACGCCGACGGCCAGGGCGATGGGTACGCCGCCCATGGAGATGGCCAAGGCCCTGCCCTTGCTGGCGTCGGGGACCATGCGCATGGCGTATCCGGCGATCATCGCCCACTGCAGGCCTGCGCCCAGGCCGGCGATGAGGCGGCCGGTGAAGGTGAGGGCGAACCAGGGCGAGGCTGCCGTGGCGGCGTTGGCCGCGACCACGGACAGGACGGTGGCCAGCAGCACGGGGCGGCGTGGCCAGCGGCGGGTGAGTGCGGTCAGCGGTATCGCGGCGAGCATGGAGCCGGACGCGTAGACGGTGACCAACTGTCCGGCGGTGGCCTGTGAGACGTCGAGGCCGTCGCTGATCTGGGGGAGGAGGCCGGCGGGGACCGTTTCGGTGAGCACCGTGACGAATCCGGCGACCGCGAGGGCGAGGAGCCCGGCCCAGGGCAGGCCGTGCGGATCCTCGTTGGTGGACGTGTGTGTCACGAGCCCTCCTGATGTGGTTATCTTGAGTGCCAAGGTAATTTATCTTGAGACTCAAGGGAGTGTCAAAGGTGTCCAGCTCCGAGCAACCGTTTGAGCCACATGACTCGGTGGAGGCCGAACTGCCTCGGTGGGTCGCCGACATGCCCGACGTCGATCCGCTGACCGAGGCCGCCCGCCAGCGCATCGGGCGCATGGGCAGGCTTTTCGACCGCCTGCTCACCCAGGTCGCGGCCGACAACGAGCTCACTGCCGGCGACTGGGCGGCGCTGTCGGCCCTGCAGCGCTCCGGCCCGCCCTACCAGGCCTCTCCCACCACGCTCTCCCAGCAACTGGGCATTACTTCGGGCACGATGAGTGTGCGCCTGGCCCGCCTCTCCCAGGCGGGACTGATCGAGTCCGTGGCCGCGGACGACGGCCGTAGCAAACCCGTCCGGCTCACTTCGCACGGCCAGGACCGCTGGCGGGCCGCCACACAACAGCGCACCGACCGGGAGCGCCGGCTGTTCGCCGAAGCGCTCTCGCCAGATGACCTGAAGAATCTCAACGCGCTGCTCAGCCGCCTGCTGGGCCGTCTCGAGGACGAGTTCGGCCAGGCCACCCGCCACGACGTTCCCAAAGACGCCTGAGCCGCGGCCGACAGCAGACCAACCGCCGCAGGCCGGCAGAGGGAGACCTTCCCGGTCGGGCGCCTGCGCGCGCAGCAGGCCTCAGTTGAGCTGCCCGACGGGCCGTATCTGAAGGTGGTTGATGTCCATGCCCGACGGCTGGTTCAAGGCGAACAGGATGCAGTTGGCGACGTCCTGGGCGCTCATCACCGGGCCTTCCGGCCGGCCTCCCCGGTTGTCCCAAAAGGGGGTGTCGACCTTGCCGGGCGCCACCAGGGTCACCCCGACACCATCGGCGGTGACCGCGAGCCGGGTGTTCTCCGCCAGCGCGTGCAGCGCCCATTTGGTGACCGAGTAGAGGTTGTCGGGGCTGTTCTTGGCCCCGGCGACGCTGCCGACCAGGATGAGCCGGCCGCGGCTGTCCTTCAGGTGGGGCATGCACTCGCGCACGACGAGTGCGGGACCCAGCACATTGGTCATCACCATGGCCTGCATGGCCTCGGGTGTGTGGTCCATGAGCGTTCCGGGCAGCGAGAACCCCGCGTTGACCACGACGTTTTCCAGAGGGCCCCACTGCGTCACGAGCCGGACGGCCTTGGTCACGGCGGAGGCGTCGGAGGTGTCTCCCGGCAGTGTCATGAGGTCGTCGCGGGTGTCCTGGGCGGCCGCGAAGGCCGCGAGCTTGTCGGGGTCCCGGCCCGTGAGGGCGACGCGGTGGCCCTGCTTGAGCAGGCTCTGGGCGGTGGCAGCACCGATGCCGCTGCTGCCGCCGGTGATCAGGGTGATGGGCTTCATACGAGGCTCGATTCGTCGATGGCGGGCATCGGCTGTCCGTCCGGCGTCCAGTTCCGCAGGAAGGAGGGCTGCCGGGTGATGTCGACCAGCCCGATGTGGCCACCGAGGCTGGTCAGGTGGTGGTGGGCGAAGGCTCGTCCGTAGGGCATCCCGGTGCTGTGGTGGCCGTGCAGGTGGGCCACCACAGCTGTTTCATGCGGCGTTGTTGATGAAGCGCGGGCCGTAGAAGACGGGTCGGCTCAGGTCCGTGTAGCGCTCCAACGCCCGGTATTCGCGTGGGTACAGCTCAGCCAGCCGGGCAATGGCCGCCGGCGGGACCTGATGGCGCATGATGTTGAAGCAGGACCGCACACGCATCTGGTCCATCTGCGTGACCGCGGCACCCAGTGACGGCCACCAGGTTTCGACCGGACCGTTCCACGAGGTGTCCAGGGCCACCATCATCTGGGTGTAGGCGTCGTCGAAGCCCTCGAGTTCCTTGCGGACCTCAGGTCCCTGCGGATCGAGTGCGAGGAGCGCCGCGTAGCCGTCGTCCGGTACCGCGAGCGTGTTGATGACCACGGGCCAGGCGATCTCCTCGCCGGTGAAGAAGTCCCGTTCCGTCTCTCGTGAGATGACCGTGTCCTGGGGGGCGAGGTAGCGCCGGCCGTAGCGCAGTTCGGCGAAGCGCGCGTAGTGGGATCCCTCCTTCTGGAAGTTCTCCCGGGCCGTCTCCACCGTCCCCTCGCCGTCGCCCTCCCCCTGTTCGGTGATGATGTCGAGCCCCTGGAGGAGCTTGCCCACGGGATCACCGTCGTCCGGCTCGAAGGTCAGGTAGCCGAGGTTGCCGCCCACCTGGTTGGCCGGACCGCCCATCCGGACCGCGCGTTCGACCGCTGCCGCATTGCGGATGATCGCCTCCCGGACGGCGTCGTAGAACGCGCCGATCGTCGGGTAGGCGGATCCCCGCTGGCGGGCGTTGAGCATGAACTCCGGGGCCTCCAGGCGCATGAACGCCTCCAGGCTCGTGGTGGACAGCCTGGCCAGGCGCAGCCGCAGGTCGGGGGCCACCCCGCCCGGCAGCCCGCCGGCGCCGGGGTAGGACGGCGCCAGGCCCTTGATGTCCGGGCTGCCGCCCAGCGCGGCGACCATGTTGGCGGCGATGGCCATGTGGACCATCTCCTCCATCAGCACGCTGCGGATGGTGTTGTAGGAGGGGTAGTTCTGCACCTCGAGCGAGTACATGGCGGCGCAGTACAGCGGCATCGTGGAGTGCTCGAGCGCCACCGCGGTCTGCAGTGCGCCGCGGATCCAGTCGAGGTCCCGCAGCGGGATGGGCGTGGTCATGTGACGGCTCTCCAGGGGGAGTCGGGTGCTCAGGCAGTGGCGTCGGCGTCCAGCGGCGGGTAGAGCATGGGCTGGAAGAGGTTCTGGAAGGACTCCTCCAGCTCCGGGTGCTGGTAGAACTCGGGTCCGGTCTCCTCGAAGATGACGTCTCCGATGCCGCCGAGCGTGTCGAACATCATCGAGACGATCGTTCCGACCTCGCGCCCGAAGTAGTGGGCGACGAGCGCGACGGCGCCGCCGTTGACGCCGTAGGAGCCGGTGAACGTCCAGATCCGGGAGGCGGTGTTGGCGATCCACATCCGCCGGGCGACGGGAACGGTGAAGCCTTCCTCGCGCAGACCCCGCGCCACCGCCGCGACGCAGGTCAGCGGCTCGTCGTTGACGATGCCCGAGCGTGCCAGGACGCCGACGCCCGAGCAGTTCGCCGCGATGACCTTCCCGGCCTCGTGGTGGCGCCGGATGACCTTGTGGAGCCGGTCGTTGGTCAGCAGTGCTCCGGAGCCGACGCCGCCGGGGATGTAGAGGATGTCGAAGAGCTCGTCGTCGTTGAGGACGGAGTCGGCGACGACGTTGGTGCCCATCTGCATCTTGATGACACCGGGCTCCAGGGCGACCAGGCGCACATCCAGCTCGCGGGCGGCCGCTTCACGCTGCCACGGCGCGATCTGGCCGGAGGTGACCATCCCTGCCCCCTTGAATATCTCCAGAGGGGTGATGGTGTCCTGCTCCGAGCAGGCTTCGTAGCCCAGCACGCCGATGGAGTTGATCTGCGGCGTCACGCTGTCCGGTGCCTGGCCCTGGCGGCCTCGAGCGGGCGTCGGGGTGCTCACAGTGTGTCTCCTCAAAAATGGGGGCAAATAGGGGAACCAGCCGCTTCGATGTCGGTGCGGCGTGGATTCCTGAAGGCACCCTGCCAATAGGCGATCGGTGCATCAAATAAGCAGGGACGCAGGCGGCCATCACCTCCCGAAGCCCCCGGCGCGCTGTTATGGCGGCCATAGCGGCTGCTATTTGGAAGTCGTGACGGCTCTGTCTAACGTCCTTGCCAGACCGGGGACGAAGCCAGCCATGAAAAGGGGGATCAGCCATGCCTGAGATGGCTCAGGGCATCCAGAACGCGTCTGATCTGATGGTGAGAATCGATCCCGGTCCGCGTGATTTCTCCGCCCTCAATGAGGCGGTAAGGAAAGGCTCACGCATCGGAAATGAGAACACGGAGGCGGATCACCACCTCAATGAGGTCATTCCCAAGCCGTGGGGCATGGAATACCGCATTTACGTGGACGACTTCATCGATGTGTGGAACCTGAAGATCAATGAGGGTGAATCCACCTCGATGCATGTGCATCCGCGGAAGCTGACCTACCTGCTGTGCCTCGCGGGGCAGGGAGTGACCGACACCCTTTCCGGCCAGGTCCCCGTAGGGGCAGGGACGATCCTGCGTATCGGCGGCGGCGCCTTCCATTCCAGCAAGAGCATCGGGCCCGGCCCGCTGTGGCTGGTCGAAGTGGAAGCCCCCCGCAACAAGTTCGACCTGATCCGGCTCCGGGACAACTACGACCGGCAGGGCACCGGCTACGAGCAGGACCACACCGAGGTCCCGGACCTGCCCGCGCGCCCTGTCTCGTTCCTGCCCCAGGCCAGGCTCCGCGACCGTTCCCCGGACGGCGAGTTCGGCTTTTCCATCCGCGCCGGCGCCGACATCTTCTACCGGCGCCAGCCCCGGGACCTCTTCCACATCCCGCTCGGCCTGACCGGTGTGGTGACCGGCGAGCTCGACATCCTCGCCCCCGCACAGGCAGACGGCCGACGCCCCGCACTGGACCAGTACTACCTGTCCCTGGCACTCGACTAAGGAGAAACGCATGCCCAACGCCGTCATCATCACGGGTCCCGGATTCCAGGACCACGACGTCGTCTACACCTACTACCGGCTGCTCGAGGAGGGCTGGAACGTCGACATCGCCACCAAGAACGGTGCCGACGTCACGGGCAAGTACGGCATACCCCTGCCGATGGACAAGACCGCCCGGCCGCTGATCTCCTTCGACGAGCTGGACGCCGCCCGCTACGACGCCGTGATCCTCACCGGTGGTCACGAGGCGCCGGACCGCGTGCGCCAGGACGCGGCCGTGCTGGACTTCGTCCGCGCGATGGATGCGGCCGAGAAGGTCGTGGCCGGCTTGTGCCACGGCCCCTGGATCATGGTCAGCGCCGGTGTCCTCAAGGGCCGCCGCGCCTGCGCCTACATCGGCCTGCGCGACGACGTCATCAACGCCGGAGCAGACGTCGTGGACTCCGACGTCATCGTCGACGGCCACATCATCACCTGCTCGTACTACGCCTACGTGGGCCGCTTCATGCAGCAGGTCTTCGAGACCGTCGCAAAGAACCAGGTCGTAGCCGCCTGACCGGCACGGCCCGCCTTTGACACGCGAGGGGCGGGCGCCCCACTCCCCGGTCCGGCACCCGCCCCTCGCGTCCCCCAACGGAGAGTCTTCTCGTGCTGATACTCGACTTCGACGGCGTCATCGCGGACGCCCTCACCGAATGCGCCGTCGTCACCTACTACGCCGACCACGATCCGGCCGCCCTCGCCGACAAGCCCATCGCCGAACTGGCCGCGGCCATGCCGGCCACCTTCATGGAGCGCTTCCGGCGGGTACGCACCTTCGCGCGACTGCTGGACGACTTCATGGTCGCCCGCGACAACGCCGCCGAATCCATCCGCACCGTGGACGACTACGAGGCACTGCGCGCTCGCATCCCGCCGAAAAGGCTCGCCGGTCTCGTCCGCGGCGCAACCGCAGTACGCACCACGCTGCGCGAGCGGCAGCGCGACGAATGGCTCGCCATGCACACCCTCTACCCGGGCATGGCCGATCTCCTGCGCCGCCACCAGGGACGCGGCACCTCCATCGTCACCGCCAAGGACGAGGCCAGCGTCTGGGACATCCTCGAGCACCACCAGCTCGAATCCACCGTCACACAGGTCATCGGCGAGTGCTCCGACAAGCGCACCGCCGTTCAGCAGCTCGCCCAAGGAGACGGGCTGCCGGCCTCGGCGGTGACCTTCATCGACGACCACATCACCAACGCGCTCGCCGTGCGTGACACCGGAGCCAACTCGCTCTGGGCCTGGTGGGGATACCACACACCCGACCACATCGACCGGGCCATCACGCGCAAGCAACGACGCATCTACCTGCCCGAACTCGCCCAGCTCACCGCCTGATCACCACACCCACCAGGTAAGGACACCACCACAATGCCGAAGGTACTTTTCGCCCTCACTTCCCACGGCCGGCTCGGCGACACCGGCCGCCCCACCGGCTTCTACGTGCCCGAAGTGGCCCATCCGGCAGAGGTCTTCCGCGCCCACGGATGGGACATCGCCTTCGTCTCGGTGGCAGGCGGCGCCTCCCCCCGCGACGGGATCAAGGAGGGCGACACCGTCACCCAGAGCTTCCTCGCCGCCCACGAGGAGCAACTCGCCGGCACTCCCACCGCCGACACCCTCGACCCGGCCGACTACGACGCGATCTTCTACGCCGGCGGTCACGGCACGATGTGGGACTTCCCCGACGCCGCCGCGCTCGCTCAGCTCGCGGCCCGTATCTACGAACAGGGCGGTGTCGTCGCCGGCGTCTGCCACGGTCCGGCCGGGCTGGTCAATGTCACCCTCACCGACGGAACGCCCCTCGTCGAGGGGAAGCAGGTCTCGGCCTTCACCAATGAGGAAGAGCACGCCGTCGGTCTTACGGACGTGGTTCCTTTCGCGCTTGAATCCGCCCTCATCGCCAAGGGTGCCAAGTTCGTCAAGACGGACAACTTTCAAGAATTCGCGGTGGCTGACGCCCGTCTCGTGACGGGCCAGAATCCCGCCAGCGCCGCGAAGGTGGCCGAACTGGTGATCACTGAACTGTCCTGAAAGCCGCCGGCGGGTGGCTCTATCCGACGTGACGGCCGGATGGAGCCACTTGCCGGCATTTTTGCCATCCCTTTGACGGCGGCCAACCGAAGATCGCTAGACCCCGGCAACCGCTGTCCGGTACAGTTATATCCAACGGGGTAGACAGGACAATTAATTGCATATATATCTGCCCCGGCCTTACGAGATATACGGGGGAAGCGTATATGCAACTGGGGTGGATTCAGACATTCATAGCGGTCTTCGAATGCGGATCCTTCACCAAGGCGGCTAACAGACTCGGGATAACTCAGCCGGCCGTGACCCAGCAGATCAGGAGCCTCGAGAAAGTCCTGGGCCAGGAGTTATTCGACCGGACTCCGCAAGGAGCGGAACCGACCGAGGAAGGCCAGATCCTGGCCAGCGAGACCAGGCAGGCCATCAGCGACCTCAACCAGACCATCGCCCGGCGACTCGGTACTTCACTCGGCGACAGGCCCCTCAGGCTGGGCGGACCTGCGGCACTCATGTCCGAGCGGGTTCTGCCCTCCCTCGCGCAGCTCACCGCCGACGGCATGGACATCGACATCAGCCTCGACACGTCGAGCAACCTGCTGGAAGAACTGAAGGCCAGCGCCGTGGACATGGCGATATCCTCCGTGCAGCCCAGGTGCCGCGGAATCGACAGCACACCGCTCAACGATGAAGACCTCGTCCTGGTCGCCTCTCCCGAGATGGCCGGCGAGCTGCCTCCGGGAATTCTGGAGGTCGACGGTGTGCGAGCGCTTGAGAAGCTGCCGATGGTGACGAACGGTGAATCGGAGCCCATCACGCGCCACTACTGGCAGACCGTGTTCGAGTCGCCTCCCCCCGCACGGCCGGCCCTCGTTGTTTCCGACATGCGCGCCGTCAAGGCCGCGGTGGTCGCTTCCGTAGGGATCGCCGTTCTCCCCTCATTCCTGTGCAGGGAGGAGCTTTCCCGTGACGACCTGGTCGTGCTGATGGATCCCGAAATACCGCCCATCACCACCTTCTATCTGGCCACCCGCTCCGGAACCCTCGACGACCCGGCCATCGCCAAATTCCACGATCATCTCCTCACCACAGCCAAAGCGTGGTGATCCCCGGAAGGAAACCGGTGTTGGAGAATCCTGGAAGAGGAAACCCAGAGCGCTAGTGGCCGGCGTCCCTCAACTCGCGTACCAGGCGGGCCGTCACCGGTGTCGGCACGCCGTGCCGTTCCGCCGCGCGCAGCAACGCGCCGCCGATGGCGTCGAGTTCGAGGGTGCGGCCCGCCTCGGCGTCCCGCTGCATCGACGACTTCGTGCTCGGCGGGAAGGCGTCGTAGCGGGCGAGGGCCTGGGCCGGGTCGGCGGGGGCGCCGCAGGCTCGGCTCACGGCTGCCGTCTCCTCGACGAGGGACGTCAACTCCTCGCGGTGGTGCGTGCGTACGTCGCCGAGGGGGAGGGCGTGGCGGGTGGTGAGCAGGGCGAACGGGGCCAGGAAGGACATCTTCGCCCACAGGGCCGCTGTCTCGTCGGGGAGGACGCGGGTGGTGGGGCCGGCCGCGTCGAGGACCTGTGCGAGGGCGTCCAGGCGGTCGCGGGGGACCGTGTCGCCGGTGAGGTCGATCTCGGCGAAGGGGCTGGCGTGCTCGATCTCGCCCGGGGCCACACGCGTCGACTCGGCGCGGATGACGGCGGGGGCGACGCGGTCGGGGCCGTATCGGGCGCGGAGGGCCTGGGGGTGTTCCACGCCGTTCAGGAACGGTACGACGAGGGCGTCGCCCAGCGCGGTGGGCGGGACCCGGGTCAGGGCCGCCTCGAGGGTGGTGGCCTTGACCGTGAGCAGGCAGGCGTCGACCGGTTCGCGCAGTTCGGTGTCCGTCTCGACGTCGGCCGTGAAGTCCCCGAACAGGCCGCTGCGGACGTGGATTCCGGTCGTACGCAGGGTCTTGGCCGTTTCGTCGCCGGCCAGGCAGATGACGCGGTGGCCCGCCCTGGACAGGAGCGCTGCCAGCAGGCCGCCTATGCCGCCCGGGCCCAGGACCGCCACGGTGAGGTGGCCGTTCGTCGCCATGCGGTTCGCCGTCATGGGATTCCTTTCGTCGGTCGGCCCCTCGGTCGTGGTGGCCGCCTCTGAAGTGATCATGGCAGACAGACCCCTCTCGGGGGGAGACTTGTCTGCATGTGCCGCAGTATCAAGACACTCCGTCCGCCCGTGTTGCCCGACGAGGCGACAGAGGAAGAGATCCGGGCCGCCGCCCTCCAGTACGTGCGCAAGGTCTCCGGCTTCCGGGCCCCGGCCGCGCACAACCGGGAGGTGTTCGACCGTGCCGTCGATGCGATCGCCGAGGCTACGGGCGAGTTGCTCGCCGGGCTGGAGGTGCGGGGGGTCGGGGCGGCCAGGAAGGCCGGGTAGCGCGGGGTCGGCCGATGCGTGCCCGGCGCTGGAGCTGGGGCCGGGTCGGTACGCTCGCCCGCGCTGGCGGGGTGCCTCCCCCAGAGGGGGCACCCCCAGCGCCCACCCGTGCCGCCCCAGCGGCACGACTGCCCGCAGGATGGGTGGGTGGCTGCGGGAGGGCGCAGGCTGGTGGGTACTGACCAGCCGGCAGTGCCGCAGCCAACCCAGGGGCGCGGGGAACTGCGCGACCAGCCACACACCACCCGCAGCCGCCGACGAACCCGAAGCCCCGAGCTCCTGGGGAACCGCGCTACCAGGCGTCCACCACCCGCACCCGCCATCGAACCCGAAGCCCCGAGCTCTCGGGCGAGCGGCTCCCCCGGCAGGGCTACCGCCGCATCAGATACGTCGCCCCCGCCCCCGCCCCGAACAGCGCCGCCACCGACACCCCCGTCGCGAGCCACGTCGCCCCGAGCCACTGGGCGCCGAAATAGCCGAGGGCCACGCTGTAGACGGCCCAGGTGAGGCCCGCCAGGGCGGACCACGGGAGGAAGTCGCGGGCGCTGCGCTGGGTAGCGCCGGCGCCCAGGGAGACCACCGAGCGGCCCGCGGGGGCGAAGCGGGCCAGTACCACCAGGGCGCCGCCGCCCCGGGCCAGAGCCGTGCCGAGACGTTCCTGCGCCGATGTCAGGCGGCGGGAACGGGCGATCGCGCGGTCCAGCCGCGCGCCGCCGCGCCGGGCGAGGCGGTAGGCGACGAGGTCGCCCAGGACGGAGGCCGTCGCGGCGCACAGCGTCAGGGCCAGGATGTCCGGGACCTCTCCGGGGACCCGACCGGTCGCGGCCCCCGAGCCCGCGGCCGCCGCCGTTGCCGCCATGATCACCAGTACGCCGCTGGGCAGGACCGGCAGGAAGACGTCCAGCAGGACCGACAGTCCGACCACGCCGTAGATCCACGGGGCCGCCGTCAGCGAACCCACATCCTCGAAACCCTCGAGCACCGCAAACTCCCCGTTGTCCCCCGTGGCCGCACCACCGTGCCGCGACGTCGCGGGGGAGCGGCAGGGGCGGCCTATGACAGCCATACAGCGTACGCCTGGGGTGTGACAGGAGATCCATCGGGGGCTCGTGTGTTCGGCACAGTATCTTCACCCGAACCCCTGTGGGAACGAGCGCAGCGAAACGGCGCCCGCACCGCGTGGGACACGCGGACACGGGCGCCGTCGTACGGGGGGCAGGCCGCACTCCCGCCGGGGTCGGGGCCGGGCCCCGCCTGCGCCGGAGCGGTCAGGCCGCCACCGGCGTCTGGTCGGCCGCCGTCCCGCTCCGCGCCGCGGAACGCTTGGCGAACAGCCGGTCCAGACCGAACGCACCGGAGCCGGTGAAGATCAGCAGGAACATGGCCCAGCAGTACATGGCGGCGCCTTCGCCCTGGTTCTCGATGGGCCACAGCGCCTGGGGCTGGTGGACCTTGAAGTACGCGTACGCCATGGCGCCGGAGGAGATGAACGCCGCGGCGCGGGTGCCGAGGCCGAGCAGGACCAGGCTGCCGCCGACGAGTTCGATCACGGCGGCGTACCAGCCCGGCCATGCGCCGGCTTCCGCGGTCTGCCCGCCGAAGGTGCCGAAGAGCGAGTTGGCGCCGTGGCAGGCGAAGAGCAGGCCGACGACGATGCGGAACAGGCCGATGGCATAAGGCTGGGCGCTGTCAAGGCGTCCGGTCATGTGGGGGACTCCCTCGGTCTGAATGTTTGCCGGTCCTCTGAAAAGAACGGCGTGGGGACGGATACTGATCGGTAGCCCCCACGTTAGGTAGCCCTAATCAACACTTGCAAGTTCAACATTCGGCCAGGACTTCGCCTCGGAATCCCCCTCAGCCCCGGGAACAACCGCATGTAGCACCGCCCGTGCCACCGCGTCCGCATCCGAAAGAGTGACCGAATCCACACCCGGACGCGCCCCCGCCGCCGTCACCCAGTGCACACCCTCCGTGGGCACCCCGAACGCGAACCGCCTGGCGTGCACGCGACCCTGACGGCCGATCAGACGGTACGGCCGCTGCGTTACGTCCAGCCCGCCGGTTTCGTAACCGTCGACGGCGTGCGGGCGGCACTGCCCGGTCTTCAGCAGCCCGGCCAGCAGGTCGTCGGCGCTGCGGCGCAGGTCGGGTTCCGGCAGCCGCGCCTCGATCAGAGCCGTCACCCGGACCGCCGAACCCGGCACCTCCGGGGAGTGCGCCACCCAGGCCCCCGCCTCCTCCCGTACTTCCAGCCGGGGCCCGAGCAGCTCCACCACGCCCGCCTCCATCAGTGCCACCAGCTCCTCCACGCGCCGCCGGGGCGGGCCGATGGACAGGAAGGCGTTGAGCGGGGTGTACCAGCGGTCCAGGTGGTCCCGGCGGGAGGCGCCGGCGATGCCGCCGTGGTCGACGATCAGGCGCAGTTCGTTGCGCAGGTCGCGCAGCACGTCGAGGGCCGACTTCAGGGGGCCGTCCACATTGCCCCGGGCGGCCTGCGCGGCGTCCTCCCGCAGATACGCCAGCAGCCACTCGCGCCACTGCCCGGGATCCGCGAAGTCCCGTCCCGTATACGGCCGGGAGACCCGGTCCCAGCTCCAGCGCTCGCCCTCCGGGACGCCGAACTCGTCGAGCAGGAGCGCCTCTTGGGGATCGCGGTGGGGGACGGCGAGAAAGCGCTCAGCGAACTCCGCCCGCCGAGCCTCAGCCCCTGCCTCCGGTATGAGCGCCGTGTAGTACACCGTCTCCACCTCCTTCGCCACCAGCGGCCATATCTCCGCGAGGAAGTCCGGCGCCTCGCCCGAGTCCGCCCGCTTGCGGAAACCGGCGATCACCTCGGGCGTCAGGACGAGCGGGAGATGACGGCCGTACGGCCCCTTCGCGTTGTCACCGCGCGCCTGGTAGGGGATGCCGCGCCGCGAACCGGCGTACAGGCGCGGCTCGTTGCCGGAGGGGACGTAGCGGAGCCCCTCGCCGGTGCGTAGGAAGTGGCCACCGCGGCCGGTCGTCAACAGGGCCATGTGGTCGAAGAAGTTGAGGCCGAGGCCGCGCAGCAGCACCGGCTCGCCGGGGGATACGGCGCAGAGGTCGACGTCGGCCGGGTTCGCGGGCGGCACGTACCGCAGGCCGGTGTGCTCGGCGTACGCGGCGAGGCGGCGCTGTGTCGCGTCGGCGGCCGTCGGTAGATGCCCCTGGGCCAGGACCACGGCGGACAGGCCGGGCAGCGTGCGGCCGTCGTCGAGGGTGAGGACCTGGTGGCCGTCGGGCGCGTCGTCGAGCCGTACCGCACGGGCCGCGTACGTCTCGACCCGTACCGCGGGGGGCGCCTCGCGCACGACCTTCGCGAACACCCACTCCAGGTACCGGCCGTAGTGGGCCCGGGTCGGATACTCGTCCGGGCCGAGCGCGCCCGCCGCCCAGTCGTACAGGCTCGGACCCGGCCGGATCGGGCCCGAGCAGTCCACGCTGTCGTCGGTGAACAGTGTGACCTGCGAGGACACCGTGTTCATCAGCAGCTCGGACGACTGCGCGGTCCGCCACACGCGCCCGGGGCCGGGCGGCGCGGGGTCGATCACATGGACCGTGAGGCGCGCCCCGTGCGGGAGGAGTTCGCCGGCGGAGGCACAGAGGCGTTCCAGGACGCTGGTGCCGCGGGGGCCCGCGCCGACCAGGGCGACGGAGACCGTGGGGGACTCCGGGGTCGGTACGGAGGTCGGTGCAGTCAAAGGGGGGACTCCCGGGCGTGGGGGGCGCGGAGCGCTCCGCGGAAGCGGACGGTCCGGCTCATCATGCCGTCGGGACCGAGGTTGACCGGGCCTCAGGGTGAGCGAGTGTGGGATGCCTCACGAGCATCACGTGCCACGCAGGTTGCAAGTGGTCGGAACGGGGTGAATGTGGGCTGAGTTCGGACTTCGCGGTGGGTTCGGGGGCTTCGGGTTCGTCGGCGGCTGCGGGCCGGTGGGGGCTGGTCGCGCAGTTCCCCGCGCCCCTGGGGGGTTGGCCTGCACGTCGGCTTCAAGGCGCTGGGCGAGCTCTTGACACGCGGCCCCGGCATCGCCCCAAGGGGCGCGGGGAACTGCGCGACCAGCCACACACAAGCCGCAGTCGCCAACGAACCGCACACCCCGAGCTCTCAGGCGCCCCCCACCCCACCCTCACGGCGTAAGTTCCGCCTCCGCCACCACCCGGAGCCCCGCCGCACCCCGCGCTTGCTCCAACCGCAACCCCGCCGAACGCCCCCTCAACGTCAACGTCATCAACTGGTTGCCGAACCACGGCCCACCCGTTCGACGCCAGTCGATCGGCGGCTTCGGACACCCCCCGTGTCCGGCGAACCGGCGGCCCAGCCGGCGCGCCACCCCGCTCCATCCGAAGCGGAAGCCGAGCCGGATCGCCAGCGGGATGGCGTTGTGGACCGGTGAGCAGGTCAGCTGGAACACCCCGGCGTCGGGCCCCGCGCCCTGCGGCCAGCTCGGCTCGGCCACGTACGCGTGATGCACGTCCCCCGACAGCACGCACACCGTCGCCGGCGCTCCCGCCCCCGACCCGGCCTCGGCGATCAGCGCCGCCAGCGCGTCGAAGGACGCCGGGAACGCCGCCCAGTGCTCCAGATCCGCCCGCCGCCGCAGCCGCTCCCCGAACCGCGCCCAGCGCTCCCCGCGTTCGCCCCGGCACAGGGCGGCGTTCCACGCCTCGGCGTCGTGCACCAGGTGCGGCAGCAGCCACGGCAGGGACGTACCGATGAGGAGGTGGTCGTACGAACCGCGCGCGTCCAGCGCCTGCTCGCGCAGCCACCGCGCCTCACCCGGATCGAGCATGGAGCGCGCGTCCTCGTCGAGCACCCGGGCCGCCCGGGTGTCCACCATCAGCAGCCGTACGCGCCCGAAGTCGCGCCGGTAGCTCCAGCGCACGGAGGCCGGTTCGGCGTCGGCGCGGCAGGCGAAGTCGCGCAACAGGTCGGTGCCGTCGGGGACTTGGCGTACGGCGGCGTAGAGCGGGTCGGCGGCCAGCTCGTCCGGCGACAGATTGCCCAGGTGCTGGTGCACCCAGTACGACATCAGCCCGCTCAGCAGCCGCTCCCGCCACCACGAGGTGGCCCGCATGTCGGCGAGCCAGGCGGCGGAGGTGTTCCAGTCGTCGATGACGTCGTGGTCGTCGAAGATCATGCAGCTGGGCACGGTGGACAGCAGCCAGCGCACCTCGGGATCGAGCCACGACTCGTAGTACAGCCGGGTGTACTCCTCATAGTCCGCGACCTCGCTGCCCGGCGGGTCGTTCAGATCGCGCCGGGCGGCCAGCCAGCGCCGGGTCGCCTTGGAGGTCTCGTCGGCGTACACCTGGTCGCCCAGCAGCACCAGCACGTCCGGCCGCTCACCCTCCGGGTCGGCCGCGATCCGGGCGGCCAGCGTGTCCAGGGCGTCCGGGCCGACCGGGTCCTCCTCGTCGGCGGGCGGCGCGGCCCAGCGGCAGGAGCCGAAGGCGAGGCGGACGGGGTCACCGTCGGACGGGGTGCGGATGACGGAGGGCGGGAACCTCCGAGAGGAACCGGAGGACCCGGCGTCGGGAAGCGGCCACACGCGCGTGCCGTCGAGGAAGACCTCGTACGGCGTCGTCGTCCCCGGAGCGAGACCGGTCACCGGCACCAGGGCGTAGTGGTGCCCGGCGATCTGGAAGGTACGGGCCTCGCCGCCGGAACCGTCCGCTCCGCGCACTTCGGCGGTGCACGGACGGCTCGCCTCGACCCAGACGGTCGCGGACGAGCCGTCGGCGTACCTCAGCAGTGGTCCCAGGCGCAGTCCGGCCACGTCATCGCCCCTCTCCGTCGCCCCGTACGGTACGGAACGACGGAGGTCGGCGGGGAGGTTCCGCGGGTCACGGTTCGATCAGCAACTGGCCAGGTAGTTCGTCAGCGCGGACTTCTCCGCCGAGTCGACCGAGAGGCCGTAGTAGTACTTCACCTGCACCCAGGCGCGCACGTACGTGCACCGGTACGCGGTCCGCGAGGGCATCCAGGTGGCCGGGTCCTGGTCGCCCTTGGCCTGGTTGACGTTGTCGGTGACGGCGATCAGCTGCGGGCGGGTCAGGTCGTTGGCGAAGGCCTGGCGGCGGGAGGTGGTCCAGCTGTCGGCGCCGGAGTCCCAGGCCTCGGCCAGCGGGACCAGGTGGTCGATGTCGAGGTCGGAGGCGGCCGTCCAGGTGGCGCCGTCGTACGGGGAGTACCAGCTGCCGCTGACGGCGGCGCAGGAGGAGTCCTGGACGACGTTCGTGCCGTCGCGCTTGAGGACGACCTCGCGGGTGTTGCAGGCGCCGGACTGGGTGATCCAGTGCGGGAAGAGGTCGCGGTCGTAGCCGGTGCGGTCCTCGGTGGCCACGGTGAGCGAGGCGAGGTAGGTGCGGGCGGTGGCGGCGCTGACGGGCGTCGGGAGCGCGGCGGATGCGGTCGGGCCGTTGAAAAGCCCGACGGAGGCAATGACGCCGGTCAGCGCCGCGAGTATGCTGACGCGTCGACGCGCGTAGAACTTCGACATGCGAACTCCCTTGGGGGGTGGGGGTGTTGGCGTGCGGGCGAAGGAATGCTCGCGGCGCCGTATTGCGGGGAGGTGTGCGTTCGGTTAGAAGCTAGTGACGCGTACATGACACAGCAAGGTTTATGGCGAAACGATCACGTACGATGGTTGGAGTTGAAGGGGAGTAGCTCTTCGCCGGACCGTCGACATACTGCTCAGCTCGTCTGAGCCGGCGCCCGGGGGCGGACCTCGATCGAGGGGTCGGCCAGCGAGACCTTCGGCAAGCAGTGCACGCCCGTGCCGTACGGCACGGGTGCCGCGTGTGCTGCCGTGCCGAGGTGTCTCTGCAGGATGTACAGCACTCTCGGTGGGGCAGCCCCGACCGATTGAGGAACCTTGATCAGCTTTACCGTGACGGCGGTCGTCTTCGGCGTCGTCTTCCTCGCCGAACTGCCCGACAAGACCGCGCTCGCCGGGCTCGTCCTCGGTACGCGCTATCGCGCCTCCTACGTCTTCGCCGGTGTCGCCGCCGCGTTCGCGCTGCATGTCGCCCTCGCCGTGGCGGCCGGCAGCGTGCTGACGCTGCTGCCCCAGCAGATCGTGCAGGCGCTCACGGGTGTGCTCTTCCTGGGTGGCGCCGCCGTGCTCCTGATGAAGAGGGACGAGGACGAGGAGGAGATCCGCAAGCCGGAGAACCAGTCCTTCTGGAAGGTGTCCGGGGCCGGGTTCATGCTCATCCTGGTCGCCGAGTTCGGGGATCTGACGCAGATCATGACGGCGAACCTCGCTGCGCGGTACGACGATCCGCTGTCGGTCGGCATCGGTGCGGTGCTGGCGCTGTGGTCCGTCGCGGCGATCGGGATCCTCGGCGGGAAGGCGCTGATGCGGCGGGTGCCGTTGCGGTTGATCACCAAGGTGGCGGTGCTGGTGATGCTGGGGCTCGGGGTGTGGAGCCTGTGGGAGGCGGTCGCCGGCTGAACTGTCGGTGAACGGTTTCTGTAGGTGGTGGCGCGATCGGGGCTCGATTTTGTACCGTGGGGGAACAAAGTGGCTCCCGCTCGTTTTCCCTGACCGGCGGGCGGGACCACCTTGTCCCTCCGGGGGCCACCCGTGTGCTCCCGTGCCCCTCGCCTTGGAGCTGCCGATGTCGGCCACCACCGTGCCTTCCGTGCCCACCGTGCTCACCGCCCGCGCCCTCCTGCTCGACATGGACGGCACGCTCGTCAACTCGGACGCCGTGGTGGAACGCATCTGGCGACGCTGGGCCGAGCAGCACGGACTGGACGGCGACGAGGTGATGAAGGTCGTGCACGGGCGGCAGGGGTACGCCTCGATGGCCCTGCTGCTGCCCGACCGGCCTATGGAGCAGAACCACGCCGACAACGCGCGCATGCTCGCCGAGGAGACGGCGGATGTGGAGGGCGTGGTGCCGATTCCCGGGGCGCCGGAGTTTCTGGCCTCGCTGCGGGGGCTGCCGCATGCGCTGGTGACCTCGGCGGATGCCGCGCTTGCGGCGGCGCGGATGGGTGCCGCCGGGCTGGAGCTGCCTGATGTGCGGGTCACTGCGGAGTCGGTGGGGGAGAGCAAGCCCGATCCGGAGGGGTTCTTGAAGGGGGCGGCCGAGTTGGGGGTCGCGCCGGAGGACTGTGTGGTGTTCGAGGATTCCGGGGCGGGGATTCAGGCTGGGCTGGCGGCCGGGATGGGGGTCGTGGGGATCGGGCCGCGGGCCGGGTTCCATGGGCCGGATGTGGTGATCGGGGATCTGCGGGGGGTGCGGGTCGAGGCTGTGGGGGACGGGTCGATGCGGGTGTACGTCGGCTAGGGCGCGGTTGGGTGTGGGGTGCGGTGCCCGGCGCGGGGGCTGGGCGGGGGCGGGGACGCTCGCCCGCGCTGGCGGGGTGCCGCCTCTCTTTGGGACGGGTGCCGCCCCAGCGGCACGACTGCCCGCAGGCTGGGTGGGTGGGTGCGGGGCCCGCGGGCTGGGGTGTGCGGCGCAGGCTGGTGGTGGGGGCTGGCGGGCTGTACGGATCGGTCGGCGGTCCTGCAGCTGCCCCAGGGGTGCGGGGAACTGCGCGATCAGCCACCGACCACCCGCAGCCGCCCTCGAAGCCGCAGCCCCGAGCTATTGGACGAACAACGCCGCCGCCTCGCAGCCCGGCCCAGCCGACGGTGCCGGTGCCGACCCAGGGGTGCGGGGAACTGCGCGATCAGCCACCGACCACCCGCAGCCGCCCTCGAAGCCGCAGCCCCGAGCTATTGGACGAACAACGCCGCCGCC
>NZ_JBVKAU010000005.1:422673-506171 GCF_055657525.1 Streptomyces sp. NPDC107522
CCTCGCAGCCCGGCCCAGCCGACGGTGCCGGTGCCGACCCAGGGGTGCGGGGAACTGCGCGATCAGCCACCGACCACCCGCAGCCGCCCTCGAACCCGAAGCCCCGAGCTATTGGACGAACAACGCCGCCGCCTCGCAGCCCGGCCCCAGTCAGCGCAGCGTCACGGCTCGGTCGTTTCCGACTCCAGCTTCTCCCTCGTCGCCAGGTCGTACACCCCGTACTCCTCCGGCTGAACCCCCCGCGCCCACTGATACCGGCTGACCGCGTCCTCGACGCCCTCGTTGTAGTTGCCCTTGGCCTGCCGTGTGTAGAGGCCGAGCTGGGTCAGGCGGAGTTCGAGTTCGGTGACCTCGGGGCCGCGGTCGCCGCGGCGGAGGGTCTGGGGTGCGGGTGCGAGCTCCGCGGCGGATGCGTCCTGGGAGGCCGTGGCCTCGGGGGAAGAGGGAGGCGTCGGCGGCTCCGTCGAGCGCGACGGAGTGGGGGACGCGCTCGACCTCGACGGGGACGCTGACGGCGACGAGCTCTCCGTGGGGGACGCGGGCGCGGCGGGCGGCGGAGCCGATCGCGTCGGTGCCCCGGTCGGTGACGGCTCCCGCGAGGCCTCGCTGGTCGACGGTGCCGGAACACTCGGCCGTACGTCGTTCGGAAGTGCCGTCTCCCGCGACGGCGTCTCGTAAGCGAACAGGCCACTGGCCAGACCCGCCGCCGCCAGTACGGCCACGAGCGCCCCGCCCGCACCGAGCAGGACCGTACGGCGGTGCCGGCCCGCCCCGCGCGGTGCGTCGTCGCTGTCGCCCTCGTCGTGGAGGACGTGGCGAGCCGTACCCGGTTCGAAGAGGCTCAGGTCCTCTGCGTTCGGTGTCGTCGGTGGGGGCGACAGGGGGGTGGGGAGTGGCGAGGCCGTCGGTCCGGTGACGGACGGTGCGGTGGGTGGGGCCGTCGGCGGCACCGCTCGCAGCGGCATCGTTTCGTCCGCGCCGCCCTCGCCCTCGCCCTCCAGCTCCACGTATGGCCGTATCCGCAACGGATCGAAGTCCTCCGCCGCGGCCGCCTCCGCCGTACGGGCATCTCTCAGAGCCTCGGACACGCGTGCGCCGCAGCCGCACGACGGGGTGTTGTCGACCGCTCTCGGTGCCCCGCACTCCGGGCACTGGCGGCCATGCGGGTGCCCCGGGTCGTCCGGACCCATCGCTCCCTCTGTTCCCCTCGGCTCGCTCACGTGTTCGTCCCTCCCCTCGCGAACTCCCCACATTACGCAGACGTTCCTCACGTGGTCTCCGCAAGCCCCCGGAATAACCGATTCCAAAGGGACTCAACAGGCCATAACCGAGCGAAGCGATCACGATGGGAGGTGCAGGGAGGTGTAACGACTGCCTCGGGAGGTCTTCATGGGCGGCGATGCGCACGGTATGACGGGAAATGTGCGTGACGCGCAGCCCCCGAAGAGGGGAGTCGAGGCGCACGAGAACGTGCCCGGCAACGTCCTCGTCTCCATCGGCGCGCTGCTGCTCGGCATGCTGCTCGCCGCCCTCGACCAGACCATCGTCTCGACCGCGCTGCCGACCATCGTCAGCGACCTCGGCGGCCTGGAGCATCTGTCGTGGGTCGTGACCGCGTACCTGCTGGCGTCGACCGCCGCGACTCCCCTGTGGGGCAAGCTCGGTGACCAGTACGGGCGCAAACGGCTCTTCCAGATCGCGATCGTCATCTTTCTCGTCGGCTCCGCGCTGTGCGGCATGGCGCAGGACATGGCGCAGCTCATCGCCTTCCGGGCGATTCAGGGGCTCGGCGGCGGCGGGCTCATGGTGCTGTCCATGGCGATCGTCGGCGACATCGTCCCGCCTCGTGAACGGGGGCGGTACCAAGGGCTGTTCGGTGCCGTGTTCGGGGCGAGCAGTGTGCTGGGGCCGCTGTTCGGCGGGGTGTTCACGGAGCATCTGAGCTGGCGGTGGGTGTTCTACGTCAACCTTCCCGTCGGGGTCGTCGCGCTCGCCGTCATCGCCGCCGTCCTGCGGATTCCGCGCAAGTCGACGCGGCATGTCATCGACTACCTCGGGACGTTCCTCATCGCGTCCGTCGCCACCTGTCTGGTGCTGGTCGCGTCCCTCGGCGGGACCACGTGGGGCTGGGGGTCGTGGCAGATCGTCGGGCTGGCCGTGCTCGGGGTGGTGCTGGCCGTCGCGTTCGTCGCCGTGGAGCGGCGGGCTGCCGAACCCGTGCTGCCGCTCAAGCTGTTCCGGGTGCGGACGTTCACGCTGTCCGCGATCATCAGCTTCGTCGTCGGGTTCGCCATGTTCGGCGCGATGACCTATCTGCCGACGTTCCTCCAGGTCGTGCAGGGCGTCAGCCCCACCATGTCCGGTGTGCACATGCTGCCGATGGTGCTCGGCATGCTGCTGTCGTCCACCGGGTCCGGGCAGATCGTCAGCCGTACCGGGCGCTGGAAGGTGTTCCCGATCACCGGGACCGCGGTCACCACCCTGGGCCTGCTGCTGCTCCACCAGCTGGACATGGACAGCTCCACGTGGGAGATGAGCGTGTTCTTCTTCGTGTTCGGGCTGGGGCTCGGGCTGGTCATGCAGGTGCTCGTGCTGATCGTGCAGAACGCCGTCTCGTACGAGGATCTCGGCGTCGCCACCTCCGGGGCGACCTTCTTCCGGTCCATCGGGGCCTCGTTCGGGGTCGCCGTCTTCGGCACGGTCTTCGCGGGGCGGCTCGACGACAAGCTCGTGGACGCGTTCCGGGGGGTGCAACTGCCGCCCGGGGTCTCGCTGGACGGGCTGGAGGCGGATCCGCGGGGCATCGCCGAACTGCCGGGGGCGTTGCGGCCGGCGGCGCTTCAGGCGTACGCGTCCGCCATCACCGACGTGTTCCTGTACGCCGCTCCTGTCGCGCTGCTCGGGTTCGTGCTGGCCTGGTTCCTGCGGGAGGACAGGCTGCGGGGGTCGGTGCGCGCACCCGATGTCACCGAGACGCTGGCCAGCAATCCGGTCGAGCGGTCGTCGTACGACGAGGTGTGCCGGGCGCTGTCGGTGCTCGGGACTCGGGAGGGGCGGCGGGAGGTGTACCGGACGATCACCGAGCGGGCCGGGTACGACCTGCTGCCGGCGGCGAGTTGGCTGCTGCTGCGGATCAAGAGGTACGGCTGGGTGGAGCCGGCACTGCTCACCGAGCGCACCGCTGTGCCGCTGCCCGTCATCCTCGACGCCGCCCGGCAGGTCGAGGGGCGGGGGTTGGCCGTACGCGAGGGGCTCGACCTCGTGCTGACCGCGGAGGGGCGGGAGGTTGCCGGGCGGTTGGCCCGGGTGCGGGAGGAGTCGTTGGCGGAGTTGCTGGGGGACTGGTGGGGGCCGGATCGGCCTACCGATCTGATTCAGCTGGTGAAGGAGCTGAACGAGGAACTGTGCGGGTCGGACCGGGAACAGCCGGGTGCGGGTGCCTCCGGCGGTTGAGCCGGGATGCCTGCGGCGGGCTGTGTCGCTGACCGGGGGCGCGCGTCCGGGGGCCGCAGGCCCTCAGCAGTGCAGAGCCTTGCTGAACCAGTGCTCCGCGTACGGTTCGTCGTTGTGCGGGGCCGTCTCCTCGTAGCCGAGGTGGGTGTACAGGGCGCGGGCCTCGGCCAGGTCGTGGCGGGTGTCCAGGACGATGCGCGTGGCGCCGTACGCGCGTGCCGTGTCCTCGGCCGCCCGTACGAGCACCGTGCCGCCGCCCCTGCCCCGCATCCCCTCGTACACGAACACCCGCTTGAGCTCGGCGGTTTGCGCGTCCAGCAGTCGCACACCGGCGCAGCCGGCCGGCTCGCCCGCGTACCGGGCCAGCAGCAAGGTGCCCTTGGGCGGCCGGAGTTCGTCCCAGGTGGGGGCGGCGATCTCGCGTTCCAGTTCGGCGGGGTCGGTGCGGCGCCCCTCGTGCAGGAGGTAGTAGCGGTCGCTGACCTCCGTGTAGTACGCCCGCCAGAGCGCGGCTGCGACGGGGGAGTCGGGGGGTTCCGGGGTGACGGTCCAGGTCATGCCGTCATTGTCGGTGGGGGGATCAGTGGGCCCGCAAGCGAATATGGGTGGCCTCGGGGCCGCCCGTCCCCCCTCGATGCCCTGTTCCATGCGCCAACTGCGCAGGCCGTACACCCACTGGTGCAGGCCTTCGCCGCCGGTGCCCAGGGGGTGTTCGCGCCCCGAGTCCAGGCCGGCGTTTCGGCGGCCGTTTGAGGGGGGCCTTCCGGGCAACCCGGCACACATGTCCACAAGTGTGATCGTTCTGATCGTGATCGCGGCGGTCGTCGTCGTGCTCGGCGCGGCCGTCCTGGCCCTGCGCGCTCGGGGTGCGCAGGGCAGCGGGGGTCTGAAGCGGCGCTTCGGGCCCGAGTACGAGCGAGCCGTGGCCCGGCACGACGGGGACGCCAAGGCCGCCGAGAGGGAGCTCGCCCAGCGGGTGGAGCGGCACGGCGGGCTGCGTGAGCGGCCGCTGGAGCCGGTCGAGCTCGAGCGGTTCGAGGCCCGCTGGACGGCGGCCCAGGAGCACTTCGTCGACTCGCCGAAGCAGGCCGTCGACGAGGCCGACCGGCTGCTGGCCGAGCTGGCGCAGGCCCGCGGGTTCCCGGACGGCGCGCAGTACGAGGAGCAGCTCTCCGCCCTGTCCGTGCACCATGCCGATCACGTGCACGGCTACCGGCACGTCCACCGCGTCGCCCATGCGCACGTGGGCGGCGGACAGGAAGGCGGCGGGCCGGGGACGGAGGAGATGCGCGAGGCCATGATCGAGGCCCGGGCCCTGTTCGAGGATCTGACGGCCCCCGTCGGGCGTCACCACGGGGCTTCCCGGGAGTCCCACGAGTCCCGCCGGGACAGCGGCGGGCGGACGGCCGCCCGCACCGACGGCCACCGCGGCCATCTGCCGTGGACGTTCACGGGGCGTCACGCGAAGGGGAGTTGAGTGACATGACGGACGCGACGACCGGCAGGGGAACGGATCCCCAGGAGCCGGCGAGGAGCGGGCCCGTAGTCGCGCCCACCGGCGGTACGGAGCACGGCGGCACCGAGTCGCGTGTCACGACGCCGGGCGGGATCGACACGGAGAGCGGGCACGTCGCCACGCCGCTCTTCCCGCACGACGAGTCCGACAAGTTCGAGCTGCAGCTGCAGCACGCCGTCTCCGGGTTCGTCGACGGCCCCCGGGCCGCCGTGGAGGAGGCGGACCATGTCCTGGAGGAGCTCACCGGCCGCCTGACCGAGGCGGTGGCGCAGCGCCGCCGTACCCTGCGCGGGTCCTGGCAGTCCATGGACGTCGCCGAGGACAGGCCCGGCTCGTCCACCGACACCGAGCAGCTGCGTCTCGCGCTGCGCGACTACCGTGAGCTGGCGGAACGGCTGCTACACATCTGACTGCCGACTCCTACACATCTGACCCATCCGGCACATCAGCCTCGTCCGTCGCCCGGCGACCCTCCCGACGCTGCCGCCACTGCCGTACGACCTCTTCGACGTCGTACGGCTTGCGGCCCAGCGGCGGGCCGGGCGGCGGCTTCAGCAGCATGTCACGGATCTTGACGTTCACGTCCGTGATGATCTTCCGGACGATGCGCTCGGTCGGCGCCGCGTAGGCCGCCGTCAGCGCGTCCTCCGCCTCCTTGCGCAGGGCCAGGCCCGGCGGCAGGACCGACAGGCCCTCGCGGGCCATCTTGCGTTTGACCCACCACAGTTCGTCGTACGGGGATTCCAGGTCGGTCGGCAGTGGCTTGCCCGCGCCGGGCAGCCGGTCGAAGTCGCCGCGCGCCTGTGCGTCGCGGATCTGCTTGTCGGCCCAGGACTCGAACGGAACACCGGGGGGCTTTCGCTCGGTCATGAGTTCATTGTGCCGGACGCGGCGGTGCCGGGCGATTTATCATGCGGCCTCGGTGGCCAAAACGGCCGCCGTACAAGGACGTTTCAGAAGGAGCGCACGTGCTCGAACTCACCATGGCCGCCGTGTCCGCGGCGGACGAGGGTGCCACGGCCGGCATGCTCATGGCCGACGCGCCCAGCGAGCCGGGCGCCGTGCTGCGGGTGGGCCGCGACAAGTCGGTGTGCCGACTGGCGACGCCGGACGACTGGCTGTTCGTCTCGCGCGTCCACCTGGAGTTCCTGTGCGGTCCGGACGGCGGGTGGCAGGTGACCTGGCTGCGCGGCTCGCAGGCGGAACCGTCCTCCGAAGTGCGGGTGATGGTGGGGGAGTACGCCCAGCCGATCGCGTACGGCGGGACGGTGCCGCTGCCCAGGGGCGGCAGCGGCGAGATCGTCGTCCAGGACCGGACCGCGCCCCGCAGCGTCAACGTCGGCTTCTATCACGAGGCGTGAGCCGGGGAGGGGCTGAGCCGGGGAGGGGCTGAGCCGGGGAGGGCTGAGCTGGGGGGCCTGAGCGGCCGGGGGCTCACAGCACGCGGGCCAGGGCGAAGCCGTCGTAGCCCTTCGTGCCCACCGTCTGGATCGCCGTGCCGTTCAACCTCGGGTGGCTGCCGATCAGTTCGATGGCGGCGCGGCTGCCCCGGATGTCCGGCGCGGTGCTGTCCGCGTCGGCGACCCGGCCGCCGCGCACCACGTTGTCCACGACGATCAGGCTGCCGGTGCTCGTCAGCCTGAGGGCCCATTCGATGTAGTGCGGGTTGTTGGCCTTGTCGGCGTCGATGAAGACGAGGTCGAAGGGGGCGGGGTTCTCGTCGGCCAGCTTGGGCAGCGACTCCAGTGCCGCGCCGACCCGCACCTCGACGATCTTGTCCAGCCCGGCGCGCGCGATGTTCCGGGTGGCGACCTCCGCGTGCTTGGGGTTGTACTCCAGTGAGATCAGCCGGCCGTCGGCGGGCAGGGCGCGGGCCAGCCAGATGGTGCTGTAGCCGGCGAGCGTCCCGATCTCCAGGATGTTCCGGGCGCCCTGGATCTCGGCGAGGAGCTGGAGGAACTTGCCCTGGGGTGCGGTGACGTTGATCATCGGCAGTTCCGCCGCCTCGCTGTCGCGCAGGGCGGCCTGCAGGGCGTCGTCCTCGGGTGAGAGCTGGGCGGAGAAGTACTCGTCGACGTCGTCCCACCGCTGCGACTCGCTCATCGCCTTGCCTTTCGTGTGCGTGTCCCGTCCGGGCTTCCAGGATGCCTGGATTCAGGCGACCGGCGCAGGTGGCTGCGCCGGGGGCGGCGGCATTTCCGGCCGCCGGGAGCGTCGTACGGCGAACGCGGCCGCCGTCGCCACGGCCAGGGTGAGCCCGCCGGCCACCGTCAGCAGCCACGCCGGGGTGCCGGCCACCGTGCGCAGCCGGTCTTCGTGGATCACCTGCTGGAAGGTGTCGTCGGCGGGTGCGCGGCGCAGTACGTGGTCGCCGGAGATCCGTTCGGGGTACGGGAACTCCTGGCCGATCGCGGTCAGGAACGGAGTGCCGGACGCCAGCTCGGCCAGCGGGCCGGACGTCCCGGTCACCCGTCCGGCGTAGGTGACCCGTGCGCGTTCGCCGCCGATCCGGGAGCTCGGTTCCATGCGGTGCGCGGCCAGGACGTACAGGCCCAGGGACTGCGGGGTCTCGGCCAGGCGCGACAGGCGCATCGGGTAGACCGGCTCGTCCGACCGGAAGGTGAGGTGCAGCGGGTCCAGCATGCCGGTCAGCGGCTCGCCGGCGCTCTGCGGGGCGAGCTTGACGGCGACGTACTGCCAGCGTTTCTCGACGTACGGCCGAAGCGCCCCGGTCAGCCGGGCCGGCAGGGTGAAGCCGTTGCGGTCCAGCCAGCCGTCGAGGGCGCCGGGGTCGGTGGCCGTCAGCCGGGCCACGTCGAAGGGGCCGAGGCGCTGCCGGCCGACGACGCTCACGCCGGTGCCGCCGCGGGCCCAGGGCGGACGGGGGCGGCCGGCGGCGCCGTCGCCGGTCACCAGCGGCCAGTCGCCGTCCTGGGGCCAGAAGTGAGGGCGTTCGCGGTGCACGGGCGCGGTGACGTCGTGCAGCTCGTCGAAGAGCGCGGGGTCGCCGAGCCGGACCGTCGCCCGCCCAGGCACCGGCATGATCCACGCGACCCGCTCGGCGTCCCCGCCGACGGTCAGCCGCATCACGACCTGCTCGCGCACCCCGTCCCACCGCACGACGGACTCCTCGCGCCCGACGGTCACGCGCCGCGCGTCGCCGGGCACCATGGCCCCGCAGCCGCACGCCCACGCGGGCGCCACGAACTGGCCGAGCTGGAGGGCGAGCAACGCCAGGGCGAGGGTGAGGACGCGGCCGCGAGGCCGACGCCGGCCCCGTGTCGGCAGTAACTCCGCCATTGCGCGCAGCGCCTCCATTCCCGCAGGCCTCCCCACGGTTGTGATGTCCGGCCCCCTCGTTCCGCCGCCCGGCGTGCCGAGTTCCGCCGCCCGGCGTGCCGACGCCCGGGCTTCAGACGGTACGGCGGATGATCCGGTCGCGGGGCCCGCGTTCCGGGATGTGATCGATTACGCCCCATTGGCGGAGACCCCACCGGAGGCGAGGCGCCCGGCCCCCGACTATCGTCATCCGGACAAAAGGAGAGCGGACGTCAGGTGAATCGGGGGTTGCCTGCGTCTCTCCCGGGGGCGATGCGGGCCCCATAGGGTTCGTAAGGATTCCTGACGCGTGTGCCGTGTGGGACGAGGCGGGGCGGGAGGCCGACGAGGCGTGGCGAAGGCGGAGCACGGTGGGCGACCGGCCGAGGCGCTCGGAGCCACGGCTGTCGGCGCGGTCCAGGTGCGCGTACGGATGGCGCGACTCGGGCTGTGGCTGATCGCCGCGATCCTCGCCGTACGGCAGGTGGCCGTCGTCCTCAGTACCCCGGACGGGGAGCGGCTGACGGATCTGGAGACCTGGGTCGGCCCGGACGGCGTCCTGCATGTGAAGGGTTCTCTGTACGACTCGACGCAGTTCACCGGCACCCCGTTCGGCGGACTCGTCCTCAAACCGCTGACCCGCGCCGCCGAGCAGGCCCTCGGCTGGGGCTGGACGTTCGGCACCCTGCTGCTCGTCGTCGCCCTCGGCCTGGTCGCCGCCCGCGCCCTGCCGCAGCCGGTCAGCCGGCGTACCTCGCTGCTCGCCGCGCCCGTCGCGATCAGCCTGCTCATGCTGTCGCTGCCGGTGCGCAACACCCTCTACCTCGGCCAGACCAGCATCATGCCGGTCCTGCTCGTCCTGCTCGGCTGCTTCGCCGTGCGCGGCGAGCGCACCAGCGGCGTGCTCATCGGCCTCGCGGCCGCGCTCCAGCCGACGCTGCTGCTGTTCACGCCGCTGCTGTGGTTCACCGGCCGCCGCCGGGCCGCGCTCGCCACGGGGGCCGCGTTCGGCGGGTGCACGGCGCTCGCCGCCGTGGCGATGCCGCACGACTCGTACACCTACTGGGTCCACCACATGGCCGGCGTCGGCCTCGGTGGCCGCGCCGACGACCTCGGCAACCAGTCCCTGCACGGCGCCCTGCTCCGCCTCGGGCTGACCGGCCCCCTGGAGATCGCCCTCTTCCTGCTCGTCGGCGCCGCCGTCGCCGTCCTGGCCCTGCGCCGCGCCGTGCGCTACGCCCACGACGGGCAGTTGCTCCTCGCCGTGGCGATCACCGGCTGCGCGGCGATCGTCGTGTCCCCCACCGCCTGGCAACACCAGCTGCTGTGGGTGCTGCTCGCCGTGGTCGGCCAGGTCGGCAGGCGGGCCTCCGACCGGTATGTGTGGCCGATCGCGATCGTGCTGGTCATGACCTTGCCGGCGAGGATGATGGTGCCGGACAAGGCGCTCTTCCACCCCCTGCGCGCCGACCTCGTCCTCCTGGCCGCGCTCGCCACGGCAGCGGTGGTCCCGTTCCTGTCGCGCACCTCGCCGTACTGGCAGACGCCGATCCCGACCCAGTACGCCGACCCGGCCCCGTCCCGCTTCCGGCGCATCCCGCTGGTGTCGTTCCTGCGCCGGGTGATCAGCCGCCCGAACCTGCTCTTCGAACTCCTCCTCATCCGGGTCACGTACTACGCGTACGCCCAGATCCGCCTCGCCGCCGCCGGAGGCTCCAACTCGGCCGGCCGGGTCACCGCCGAGGAGAACGGCGAGGAGATCCACTCCATCGAGCGCGCCCTGCACATCGACATCGAGTACTGGGCCAACCACGCCGTGGTGAAGGTCGACTGGCTGCGGGACTTCTTCGACTTCTACTACACGTCGTTCCACTTCGGCGTCCCGCTCACGATTCTCGCCGTCCTCTACTGGCGCCGCCCCGTCGACTACCGCTGGGCCCGCACGGCGATCGGCTTCGCGACGGTCTTCGCCCTGATCGGCTTCTGGCTCTACCCCCTCGCCCCGCCCCGCCTGATGCCGGGCCTCGGCATCGTCGACACGGTCCACGGCCCGCAGGACTTCTCCAAGCCCGACTACGGCACGCTCACCGAGCTCACCAACCAGTACGCGGCGATGCCGTCGCTGCACTTCGGCTGGTCCCTGTGGTGCGGGCTCGTGATCGTCATCCTCGCGCCCAGATGGTGGATGAAGCCCCTGGGCCTGCTGCACCCCCTGTTCACGGTCACCTCGATCGTCGCCACCGGCAATCACTGGGTGCTGGACGCGGTCGGCGGCGCGCTGGTCGTGGGCGCGGGCTTCGGCATGACGTACCTGTTCCAGGGCCCGCGTGCCCGGACCGTGACGGCACAGGCGGAGAAGGACGCGGTCAACAGCGGCGCCCGGGCTCCGGTGAAGGACCGTACTCCGAGCTGATCCGGTACTCGCCGGGGGCGGAGACGGTGAGCCGGGTGAACTCGCCCTCGGGTGCGAGGCAGCCACCGCCGTCCACGTGCAGCCACGGCGAATGGGCTATGCGCACCGTGGCGGTCCCGGCCCGGGCCATGCGGACGACGACGTCGGCGCTGGACGTCGACACGACGCTCGCGGGCTCGGACACCAGCGGCACGGCGTCCCGCACCCGGTACACCCGCCAGTGCGCGTCCTGCCACACCGGCTCCAGCCAGTCGGGCCGGTGATCGCGTATCAACCGGGCTTCTTCCTTGGCGTACCCGTCCGGCTTGCCCATCGGCAGCACGACGAACCCGACGGCCCAGCGATCCAGCCACTTGCGGTAGGTCGCCGCGTCGAACGACCCGTCGTAGAACAGCCGGGCCCGCTCCATGTCGAGCTGCCGGTTCCAGCCGCGGGCCATGTTGACGTGCGGGGCGAGCCCGCTGGCCTCGCGGTGGTTGCGGGCCGGGACGACCTCGACGCGGGTGCGGTCGGCGCCGAGGTGGTCGAGGGCGCGGACCACTCCGTGGGTCTCGGTGGCCCAGGCGGGCACCCTGGTGGAGACGTACAGGTCGTCCCCGGTCTTCTTGCCGACCCAGCCGACGGAGAAGACCAGCGCGGCGATGAGCAGGTTCCGGCGGACCTTGGCGAGACCGGGCCGGGCCAGCAGGACGGCCAGGAGGGCCGCGGGTGCGAAGAGTTCGGCGAAGCGCTCGACGTTCGTGCCGATGGGGGAGGGGATGAGATACGTCAGGACGCTCCCGCCCGCGTACACGGCACCGCTCCAGCGGGCGACGCGCCAGGTGCGGGGCGCGAACGCGGTGACGGCCAGGCCCAGGAAGAACGGCGGCCATATGCGGTCGGCGAACATCAACTGCTCGCCCTTGAAGGGGAAGAGGAGGGTCGTGGCGCCGACGGTGACGGCGGGTGGGAGGAGGAGGGCGAGGGCGCGGGCGTAGTCGCGGGTGAGCAGGAAGGCGGCCCCTACGACGACGAGGAACAGCCCTGCCACCGGGCTGGCCATGGTCGCGAGGGCGGCGTAGGCGGCGGCGAGGACGATCCGTCTCTCCCGGGCAAGCCGTCTGTCGCGGGTGAGCATCAGGCACGCGGCGAGCCCGAAGGCGACGCCGAGCGCGAAGGTGGTGCGGCCCGAGGCGACGTTGCACCACAGGGCGAAGGACGCGAGGAGGGCGGGGCCGAGAGGTCTTCGCAGGCCTTCCACGCGGGTGATGAGGACGGCCGCGAGCCAGGTGGCGGTGATGCCGGAGATGACGGTGACGGCGCGGACGCCGACGGCGGCCATCAAGTACGGCGATATCAGGCTGTAGTTGGCGGTGTGGGTGCCGCCGTACCAGAAGAGGTTGTAGGCCGAGTCGCCGTGCCGGGCCGTGAAACCGGCCCAGGCGTACTGGGCTGCGAGGTCGCCGCCGCCGGTGGCCAGGAAGGCCCACCAGATCGCGTAGAGGGGGACGGCCGGGAGGGTGGCCAGCAGCGGGATCCGGTGACGGCTCCAGAGGGTGCGCAGGAGCTGCTTGTGGGCAGGGGAGGCCGGCTGCGTGGGCCTGCTACGGGTGAGTTGCTCGGCTGTGACCACGTGTTCGAAGACGTGGAACCGGGCCGGGACGTTCACTCGCGGGTGAACAGGGCTATGTCGCTGCCGAAGGCCACGGCCAGGCGGCCGATTTCGGGGAGGAGCAGGGATCGGGAGGCTCCCGGTGCGTGGACCATGCCGACGGGCGCGCGGCTCTCCAGGTCCCAGATGCGGACTGTGTCATCGGCGGAGCCGGTGAGGGCGACCGCGCGTCCGTCGAGGACCGCGCAGCTAGCCCAGTAGACCGGCTTGCTGTGACCGGTCATCGGTTGCCCGATGGGGTGACCTGTCCTCAGATCCCAGACTCTTACCGTGTTGTCCTCGGTGCCGGTCACCAACACGGGGCGGTCACCCATGTCGCCGCAGGCCATGGCCGTCGCCATACCGGGAATCTCCGCGATGGTCCGGCGGAACCGGCTGGCGGCCAGATTCAGGATTTGGACCGTCTGCTCGTTCGAGACGACGGCAACCGGGCGTCCGTCCAGGACGGTAACCGCAGACGACTCTCGCGCTTCCAATTGGCGGAGGGGATGGAGGGCAACACCGGACTCGAGGTCCCACGCGCTCGCCCACACCGCCCTGCCGTCCAGCGGGAAGCCCAACGCGACGGGGCGGCCGTTCAGAATCGCGCATGTCATGCCGTCCACCGGCCTGCCGGGAACGGTGAGCGGCAGCAGCGTGCTCTGCCGCGTTTGAAGGTCCCATACCCGCACGGTGCCGTCCAGCGAGGTGCTGATGGCGACCGGACGACCTCTTAGTACCGTGCATGCCACACTCCATACCTCGCTCGTATGACCCCTCAGCGGCTCGCCCATGGGCAGACCGGTGACCGCGTCCCACATCCGCAGGGTGGAGTCCTCCGAGCCGGTGACGAGGACCGGCAGTCCGTTCACCACAGCACGGTCTATCGCGCGGATATGCTGTGTGTGGCCTGTCACCGGCCTGCCGAAGGCAGTGTCGACGGACAGGTCCCAGACCCTGACCGTGCCGTACGCACCGCCTACCGCCACGGGTTGGCCGGCCAGTGACGTGCAGGTCATCGACGTGGGGGCTCGTGTGTGGCCTTGGAGACCCCCGATCCGTCGACGTGCCTTCAGATCCCAGATCCGTACGGTGTTGTCATCTCCGCTGGAGATGGCGATCGCACGGCCGGACAACTGGGTGCATGCCAACGCGTCCACCCACTCGCCGTGCCCCTCGAACATCGCCAGGCTCCGCCGGGTCTCCATGTCCCAGATGTGTATTTTGCCCTGGTATGAGCAGCCGACGGCGACGTGGCGGCCACCCAGCACTGTGCACGCCATGGCCAGAATCCAGAACTCGTCCGCGCCTTCCAGTTGGCCCAGCTCGCGGCATGTCACCAGATCCCATACCTGTATCTGTGAGCCCGTAGAACCGGTGATGGCGATCGGACGGCCACGTACTTCGCCAACCGCCAGAGCGGTCGCGTGGCCGTTGATCTGCATCGGCGCACCCACAGGCGAAGCGGTGGCCAGATCCCAGAGGCGCACTGTCTCGTCATCCGAGGCGGTGACGGCGACCGGACGCCCCTCCACTGTCGTGCAGGCCAGATGTTCCACCTCCTTGGTATGGCCGGTCATGGGCTGCCCGAGGAGTCGACCTGTGGTCAGATCCCAGACCCGTACTCTCCTGTCGTCCGATCCGGAGACGACGACCGGGCGGCCGTCCAGCGTCGTGCACGCCAGCGAACTGACCCTGCCTGTGTGCCCGCCCAGAGGCGGACCAACGGGCAGGCCGGTGTTGAGGTCCCAGACCTGAAGTGTGCCGTCCTCCGAGCCGGTGACAGCGACCGCGCGACCGTCCAGTTCTGTACACGCCATGCTCCAGATCGTCTCGTTGATCGAGAAGGCGTTGCGGATGTTGCCCGCCATCAGCGAACCGGATGCGGCCAGAGGCTTCCAAACGCCCTTGGAAACACCGCTGTTGAAGGCGTCGACAAGGGGCTGATCGTTGTAACGGGCGGCGTCCAGCGCGAGGACCAGCCGACGGCCGGCCGGGTCGAGACGGCGATGGACGTCGAGGGACGCGCGGTAGACGGCCGTCTGGAAGCGGGCGGTGTCGCTCTTCACCGCCAGCAGGAGGGGTACGAGGGTGTCGGCGTCGGCGTGGACGAGGTACTCGGGTTCGGCAACCAACTCGTCGAGCAGACCAGCCTGGGAGGCGTGGACGGCGATGTGACGGAGTGCGTAGGGATGGGCGCGCGCCCAGTCGCGCGAGCCATCGAGCCGATACGGCACAGTACGCCGCAGGGCCGTCGTGAACGCCCGATGAGCCTGGCCGGCCTCCCGTCCCAGTCGCAGATACTCCGCCATCGCCTCGTGATACAGCCGGTACACCGACCGGCCGTCCTCGACGGCCTCCACCACATACGCCCCCGCATCCCGCCGCAGCTGGTGCAGGTCCTCGTTGGTGTACCGGCGCCCCGACAACTCCGAGGCCAGCGGCGCCCAGATGTCCTCCCACGGCAGCCCCTGTCCCTCGGCGTACGCGAGCGGCCGCAGCAGGTCGAGGATCCGCTCGGCGCCCTCGCCGAAGCGCAGGTGCAGGTCGCGGTGCATGGCGTCGGCGGCCGCGCTCGGCAGTGATCTGCGCCAGCCGGGATCCCCGGGATCGGGTAGCGCGCGTGCCGCGGCGAGGGTGCCGGCGGTGATGCGCGCGACGAGGAAGGACGGCCCGGCTGCCGTGGCGACGGCCTCCGCCACCCCCAGCCGCAGACGGTTCTCGCAGTCCAGATACGGCGACTCAGGGTGCGCGTCGATCAAGTTGCGGACCGTGTAAGCCAGTACCGCCTGTGGATCGGCGTACCGGGGCGAGTCGAGGTCGATGTGGTTCTCCCGCGCCAGGCCCAGCGGAGCGAGGAGATGGGGCCGCGTGCCCAGCAGCAACCTCAAGCGCGCCCCGGCCAGTTCCATGAGCGGTCGCAACACCTGGCTGCACAGCGCGTTGGGCGTGGCCGACTCGTCCAGGCCGTCGATCAGCACCACCCGGGGACGCTCCGGCTCCGGGCCGGCGTCCAGGTGGTTCAGCAGGTCCGCCACCGTCTCCACCTGCGGCAGCCGCAGCGCCGCCGCCAGCGCCCGCAACACCTGCTGGTCGGTGAGGTTCTGGGCGTAGACCGCCGTACGGACGGTCTTGGGCGGCGGCAGCAGCTCCGCGCTCAGCCCCAGACTCGACAACGGCACGGTCCGCCGGTACTCCGGGTCGCTCACTGCCGCCAGCAGGCCGAGCACCGCCGTCTTGCCGGACCCGGGACCGCCGGTGACCACCAAGGCGGGCCGCTCGTCATGCAGTTCGCGAAGCCACCCGGTGATGTCCCCCAGGGCCTGATGACGCCCCGAGAACCACCACCCCACCCGGTGCTCGTCCCGGTGCCCCATCGCTCGCCGCAGCAGCCGCGTCCGGAACTCCACGTCCCGCCGCTTGTCCTGCTCGTCCCACTCGGCCGCCTGTTGCAGGGCCATGTCGGTGTGGGAGAGCCGGGTGCTGTGCTTGGCGTTGGGGAGGAAGGGCGGGATCTCACCGGTCAGGCCGATGATCTCCAGTCCGATGTGCTGGAAGTCGGGGCGCTTGGGGTTCTGTGTCGTGGCGTTGACCACCGCGTCCAGGGCCAGCAGCTCCGGTGTGTAGCCCGCCGTGGCCAGACTCGTGACCGCTTCCGTCAGTAGGTCGGGAAACGCCCCTGTCTGGGCCAGCTCATTCGGCTGCGCGGACGTGATCACCGCGAGCCCCGCATCCCGCTCCCGCCAGTTGCTCTTCAACTTGGCCATGGAGGCGAGCAGTTCATTGCCGCCCTGTCCCGAGAAGCACGTGTCCAGCATCAGCAGCAGCCGGCGGACCTTCGTCCCGGCGAGGATCTTCCGGGCCAATGTGCTCGGCGGCAGCGCGTCGTACAGGTCGTCGGGGTTGGTGTCGGACGTGAGGAGTACGTACTCGTCGTTGTCGAGCAGTTCACCGTGCCCCGCGATGTACACGGCCACGATGTCGTCGGGCCGACGGTCAGGGGAGCGGCAGAACTCCCGTAATTCCCAGAGGAGTTGTTGCTGCGTCGGGTTGGCGCCCAGATCGGAGACGTGCTCGTAGCCGAGCCTCGTGGTGAATAGCTCCACCATCGTGCGGCGCGCCTCGACCAGGCCCGGCCGGTCCCACTCCGGTGCGTGCGGGTAGCGGCTGACCGCGGTGGCGATCAGGAAGCGTCGGGGACCACCGCATTCCTCGGCAGGCGTACCGCCGCTCATGCCAGTCCCTCCGCCACGGCCTCGCCCGCCTCCTGCGCCGTGAGGTAGAGGGTGGCGTCGTGCGCATGGGAGCCGTTGTGGACGACCTTCCCGACGACTCCCGTACCGAAGAACAGCGACAGGTCCTTCACCGCAGCCACCACATCGCCCTCGTCGACGACGTTCGTCCACGCCGTCGTGCCGGGCCAGCCGCCCGGTTCGGGCCGGAGCCGGTCGAAGACCATCCGCATCCCGAGAGGCGAGCCCAGCGTCACCAGCGCCCGCACCTGGTGGCCGGGGCGCGCGCATAGCGCCTCGTACGCCACGACCGAGCCCAGCGAGTGGGCGACGACCACCCGGGTGTCCGGCCCGATCGCCTCCTCCACGCGTGCGCGAGCCGCCGCCCGCAAGCCGTCATCCGTGAGATAGCGCCGTACCTGCTTGAGGTCGAAGACCAGCGCCCGCAGGGAGAGGTCGGCGAAGAAGCGTGAGTGCTGTAGCACCCGCAGTGCTGTCTGTACTGCCCGAGGTGCACGCGCCAGCGTGTCCCCTCCCGGCGGTGGCACGGCCGGGTCCGTCCGGGCGCAGGCCGTCCACCACTCCAGCAGCAGCTCGGCCTCGAAGCCCTCCTCGACGTCATCGGCCGTGAACATCGGGTCACCGACGGCCAGGGTGTGGCCCGGCGGTCGGAACAGGTCGCCGTAGAAAGCCATGTGGAAGTCGCCCGGGGCGAGCCGCTCACCCGCCCGCTCCAAGCCGTCCGCGAGTGCTGGCTCCCAGTCCTTCAGCAGGGTGTTGCCACCCAGCCGCTGCTTGCCCACCCCGTGCACACCGACGATTCGCGCCATCGCCTCGTCCGCCCCGTTCCCCCGAGCCTCGCAAGTCTCCCCACTTTAGAGGCAATCGAGCCGATCGGACCGGCGGCTTCTCAGACGATCCAGTGGGAAAGCGGGGCGAGAGCGAGAACCTTGTGCCAAAGCTGATCTCGTGACCATGGATGAGGACCCCGAAGCTCGCGGAAACGACGGAGACGACGGCGACGGCGGCGGGGTTTCCCCCGCGCGGCCGGACCCCGCCGATCGGAGCCGGCGAGTCAGGAGCGCGAGACAACGCGTGTGGCGCTCGCGGCGACGGATCCTGGTCGGAGCCTTCGTGACGGCTCTGGGAGCCGCGCTGGCAACACAGGCCGTCACCTGGCTCGACCAAGGGCTGGGTTCGGTGCTGGGCGACGATGAGCCGCCGCCCGAACCGTTCGCCGTCCGCGCCGACCCGCTGGCCTGTCCCCCGTTCTTCGCGCTGCCCGCGGGTGTGTCCGCGCCCGAGATGCAACGCAAGGTCGACGAACTGACCGGCGGTGACGAACTGGTCGTGACAGAGGACTGGGAGGGGTTCCGAAGGGACCTGCTGCGGCTCGGAGCCGACCTCCGTGTCGAGGAACTCGACCTGGTCGTACGCAGTTCCCTGAGCGACGACGTGGTGCTCAAGCGCATCCGTATCGAGGTCGTGGAACGCTCCGAGACCGACTCGGTACCCTCCTTCTTCGTCCCCGGCGGCTGTGGTGACCTGCCCGAACATCACTACGCCGTGGACCTCGACGACGCCCGGCCCCGCCTGTCGCCCGGTACGTTCTCGTACACGGTCCACCGACGGGACACCGTGCGCATCCGCCTGAAGATCGACACGGCGCACACCGACTGCCGCTGGCGGCTGCACCTGGACTGGGACGGCCCGCGAGGAGCCGAGACCACCACTCTCCCCGGCGGCGACGCGACCTACCGCTCATACCCCGCCCAGGAGGAAGACGCCGAGGCCGTGGCCCCGGGACTGACCGCGATGCCCACCGACCTCGGCTCCCCGTAGCTGAGGAGGGACGCGGCCGGTCATGTCCGGCACTCGAACCACACGGTCTTGCCGCCCCCGGTCACGCGGTCCACGCCCCACTTGTCGGCGACCGCGTCCAGCAGGACGAGTCCTCGGCCGTTCTCGGCATCCGGCGCCAACTCCGCCGGCGAGACGAGAGGTTGAGCAAAGCCGTCCGTCACCTCGACCCGCACCCCGCCTGTCTGCCGCAGCACCAGCACCTCACACCGCCGGTCGGGAACATGCCGTACGACGTTGGCGACCAGTTCCGTCACGCCCAGCTCCACGGCATGCGACAGGTCGGTCATGCCCCACTCGCCGAGCAGCGAGCGCGCGATGGTGCGGATGTGCCGGGCCGAGTGTGCGCCGGCGGTGAGGCCCAGCCGGTACTGGGCACGGAAGGGGACCTGGGCGGCCGGGGGAATGTATCCGTTCACGGTATGAGGGTGACCTGGCGCAACTACTCTGGGCTACGGAACAGATACAACCGGTCCCGGAGTGGGCCGAGTTGCGTGAGAGGGGGCTCTGCGTGACCCACATCAACACCCTCGACCCGGGCGCCTCGCCACTGGACTACTACGGCTTCGAGTTGCGCCGGTACCGCGAGACCGCCGGCCTGACCCAGAAGCAGCTCGGGGCCATCGTCTACTGCACCGGTTCGCTCGTCGGCCAGATCGAGACGGCCCGGAAGCTGCCGACGCTGCAGTTCAGCGAGCGGGCGGATGTGGCGTTGGGGACGGGTGGGTTACTGTCCCGGCTGCATGAGCTGGTGATGCGTAGTCAACTTCCGGCCTGGTTTCAGCAGGTGGCGGAGTTGGAGGCGCGGGCGGTCGAGATCGGCTCCTTCCAGGACCATATGGTTCTCGGTCTACTTCAGACCAGGGCATACGCGCGTGCTGTTCTCGGTGTGCTGGACGACACCAACCTCGACGACCGCAGCGAAGTACGGCTGGCCCGTCAGCGCATCTTTGAGAAGCAGGACCCGCCGGTCTTCTGGGCGATCCTCAGCGAGGCAGCGCTGTACCAGGAGATCGGCGGCCGGGAGACCATGCGGGAGCAACTCGCCCACCTGTTGTCGTTCGAGAACAACCCCCGGGTCAACATCCAGGTGCTGCCGTTCTCGGCCGGGGCGCACGCGGGGCTGCAAGGCTCGTTCGACGTCTACCGCTTTGCGAGCGATCCGACCATTGTTTACACGGAGGGCTACGGCGGCAGCGGGCATCCGACCGCTAACCCGGAGACCGTCAAGATGTGCTCGCTCCGTTACGATCATCTGCAAGCCGCCGCACTCTCCATCAAGGACTCGGCGGAGCTGATCCGGCGCGTAATGGAGGAGCGTTATGGAGAGCACCGAGATTCTGACGGGGATCCAGTGGCGTAAGTCCAGCTACAGCGGCGATGAAGGCGGCCAGTGCGTCGAGATCGCCGAAACCCCCCACACCACCATCGCCATCCGCGACTCCAAGAACCCGGCGGGCCCGATCCTCACCCTCGGCCCCGCCGCGTTCTCCACCTTCGTCACCTGGACGTCGGCTGTCTCCTAGAGCCGCTGAATGATCGTCCCGGTGGCCAAGCCACCCCCCGCGCACATCGTCACCAGCGCGAACTCCTTGTCCGCCCGCTCCAGTTCATGAAGCGCGGTCGTGATCAGCCGGGCCCCGGTGGCCCCCACCGGGTGCCCGAGCGCGATCGCACCGCCGTTGACGTTGACCTTCTCCAGGTCCTGCTCGAAGACCTGCGCCCAGCTCAACACGACGGACGCGAAAGCCTCGTTGATCTCGACGAGGTCGATGTCCTTCAGGGACATCCCGGCCTTCCCCAGCACCGCCTTCGTCGCGTCGATCGGACCGTCGAGGTGGAAGTGCGGGTCGGCCCCCACCAGCGCCTGCGCCACGATCCGTGCCCTCGGCCGCAGCTTCAGCGCACGCGCCATCCGTTTCGACGCCCACATGATCGCCGCCGCGCCGTCGCTGATCTGCGACGAGTTGCCCGCCGTATGGACAGCGGTGGGCATGATGGGCTTGAGGCGGGCCAGCGCCTCCGACGACGTGTCGCGCAGTCCCTCGTCCTTGTCGACGAGCCGCCACATGCCCTGCCCGGCGCGCTGCTCGTCCTCGGTCGTCGGGACCTGGACCGCGAACGTCTCCCTCTTGAACCGCTCCTCCGCCCAGGCGGCCGCGGCCCGTGCCTGTGACATCAGCCCGAGCGAGTCGACGTTCTCCCGGGTCAGCCCTCGATGGCGGGCGATCCGCTCCGCCGCCTCGAACTGATTGGGCAGATCGACGTTCCATTCGTCCGGGAACGGCTTCCCGGGCCCGTGCTTGGACCCCGACCCCAGCGGCACGCGGGACATCGCCTCGACGCCGCAGCTGATCCCGACGTCGATGACGCCCGCCGCGATCATGTTGGCCGTCATGTGCGAGGCCTGCTGCGAGGACCCGCACTGGCAGTCGACCGTCGTCGCCGCCGTCTCGTACGGCAGGCCCATGGTCAGCCAGGCGGTGCGCGCAGGATTCATGGACTGCTCGCCGGCGTGGGTCACCGTGCCGCCGACGATCTGCTCGACGCAGTCCGCGGGGATGCCGGTGCGGCCCAGGAGTTCGCGGTAGGTCTCGCCCAGGAGATAGGCGGGGTGGAGGTTGGCGAGCGCGCCGCCGCGCTTGCCGATGGGGGTGCGGACGGCTTCGACGATCACGGGTTCGGCAGCCATGGGTGCGGATCCTCTCCGAGGCTCTGCGGAACTAGTACGTGTTCTAGTTCTGTGTGCAGTTTGCTGATGAAGGCTGGCTGACCGCAAGGGTTGTGCGGGCAATTGGAGGGCCCATGGCTATTGCCAGTTGTAGAACCCGTTACTACCGTCGCGGTGATCCCTCCTAGCTGATGGACCGTCAGGAGCTGCTCATGCCCTGTCCCGCGCTTCCCGACGGGTTCGACTTCACCGACCCCGATGTGCTGCACCACCGCGTACCCCTCCCGGAGTTCGCCGAGCTGCGCCGCGCCGAACCGGTCCGCTGGATCCCGCAGTCGGGCAACGTGGCCGGGTTCCAGGACGAGGGCTACTGGGCGGTGACCCGGCACGCGGATGTCAAGTACGTGTCGACGCACCCGGAGTTGTTCTCGTCCTCCCTCAACACCGCGATCATCCGCTTCAACGAGCACATCGAGCGCGACGCCATCGACGCGCAGCGGCTGATCCTGCTGAACATGGACCCGCCCGAGCACACCCGGGTCCGTCAGATCGTGCAGCGCGTCTTCACCCCGCGTGCCATCCGTGCCCTGGAGGAACGCCTGCGGACACGGGCGCTGGCGATCGCCGCGAACGCCCGGGACCGCTCCGGCCCCTTCGACTTCGTCACCGAGGTCGCCTGCGAACTGCCCCTCCAGGCCATCGCCGAGCTCATCGGCATCCCGCAGGACGACCGGGCCAAGATCTTCGACTGGTCCAACAAGATGATCGCGTACGACGATCCCGAGTACGCCATCACCGAGGAGGTCGGGCAGGAGTCGGCCACCGAACTCATCGCGTACGCCATGAACATGGCCGCCGACCGCAAGGAGTGCCCGGCGAAGGACATCGTCACGACGCTGGTGGCGGCGGAGGACGAAGGCAATCTCCGCTCCGACGAGTTCGGGTTCTTCGTGCTGATGCTGGCCGTCGCGGGCAACGAGACCACCCGCAACGCCATCACCCACGGCATGCACGCCTTCCTCACCCACGCCGAGCAGTGGGAGCTGTACAAGAGGGAGCGCCCCGCTACGGCGGCGGAGGAGATCGTCCGCTGGGCGACCCCGGTGGTCTCCTTCCAGCGCACGGCGACGCAGGACACGGAACTGGGCGGCAAGCAGATCAGGAAGGGGGACCGGGTAGGCATCTTCTACGCCTCCGCGAACCACGACCCGGAGGTCTTCACCGACCCCGACACCTTCGACATCACCCGCGACCCCAACCCCCACCTTGGCTTCGGCGGAGGCGGTCCCCACTACTGCCTCGGCAAGTCCCTGGCCGTCCTCGAAATAGACCTCATCTTCAACGCCGTGGCCGACGCCATGCCCGACCTGCACCTGGTCGGCGATCCGCGCCGCCTGCGCTCGGCGTGGATCAACGGCGTGAAGGAACTCCAGGTCAGCACCGGCTGACCCGTCCCGAGGGAGGCAGGAGCACCCCCTGTCCCTACGCCCCGTTCCTGCCTCCCCCGAGGCGGCTTCGCCGCCTCGGGGTGCGCGGGGGCACTGCAAGGGGCGCGGGGAACTGCGCGACCAGCTCCCACGCACCCGCAGCCGAGAAACACGGCGAAGGCGGCGGCCCCGGGGATCAGGGGGCCGCCGCCTTCAGTTCTGTCTGGCGGGGTCGGCTCAGTACCAGCCGTTCGCCTGCCAGAAGTTCCAGGCGCCGCACGGGCTGCCGTAGCGGTCCTTCATGTAGTCCAGGCCCCACTCGATCTGGGTGGCCGGGTTGGTCTTCCAGTCGGAGCCGGCGGAGGCCATCTTGTTGCCCGGGAGGGCCTGGACGAGGCCGTAGGCGCCGGACGAGGCGTTGGTGGCGTTGACGTTCCAGTCGCTCTCGTGGTCGACGATGTTCGAGAAGCACTGGTACTGGGCCGAGTCCGAGATCATCTTCTTCGCGATCGCCTGCGCCGAGGAGGTCGAGGTCGTCGCGGCCTGCGCCGGGGCGGCGGCGAACAGCGTGCCGGCGGTGGCGGCGGCCAGGGCGGCACCGGCGAGGGCCTTCTTCGGGGCGGAGATGCGGCGGAAGGTGGAAACGACGGACACGGGGAGCCTTTCTTCGGGGACAGAGCGCCGCGGGCATGCCGGAACCACGCGATGCGAGGCGGGGGCATGCGTCGGCGCCGCGGCCCTGTGGGCACGTCGGCGCCGTGCGACGTCGTCCAGAGAAGCAGGCCGGGAAGGCGTCCGCAATGAGCCCTTTTGCTAGTTGTGGCCGTATGCGGGAGGAAGGTCGTTTGTGTGACGTGGCTCTCAATGTGCAGGTCAGACGTCGAATTGCCGTGTCCATGGCATCCGAATTGTCCAACTAAAGTGATTCGTAGGTGATGTGGGTCATGTGGGGTGGTTCACCGGGTGCGTAACGGCCCGCGTGCGCCGCTTCACCCTGCGGGAGCGTCGAATGTGACCGGGCTCTCGAAGGCGGCACGGCGCGTGGCCCGGCGCAGCGCCTTGAGGATCGCCGGGCCGAGCGTGAAGGTGAGGATCACGGTGACGACAGCCCGGCCGAGGTCCCAGCCGAGCGACGTCGCCAGGCAGTACGCGACGAAGCGGGCGAGGTTGGCCAGGGGCCCGGCCTCGGGGTCGGGAGCGATGTTCGAGCCGTCCGCGAGGAGGTACGGCCAGCCCTGCATGTTCATCACCGTGCCGTAGGCGAACGCGGCGAAGAAGCCGTAGCCGGCCAGCAGGACCAGCTCACCGCGCCCCCGCAGACGGTCCGGGCCCGGCAGCAGCCCGGCGCCCATCGTGAACCAGCCCATCGACAGCATCTGGAACGGCATCCACGGCCCCACGCCGCCCGTGAGCAGGGCGGAGGCGAACATCGTCACCGCGCCGAGGACGAACCCGAAGCCCGGGCCGAGAACCCGGCCGCTGAGCACCATCAGGAAGAACATCGGCTCGATGCCGGCCGTCCCGGCGCCGAGCGGGCGCAGGGCGGCGCCGGTCGCCGCCAGCACGCCCAGCATCGCCACCGCCTTCGGGCCGAGCCCGGACTCGGAGATCGTCGCGGCGACGACGGCGACCAGCAGGAGCAGCAGGCACGTGAACAGCCACGGGGCGTCCTGCGCATGGGCGCTCACCTGCGCCTCGGGCGGGGCGAGGAAGGGCCAGCCGAGCGCGGCGACGCCGACCGCGCTGACCAGGAGGAGGGCGGCGACGGAGCGGGGTCCCAGACGGACGGCTCGGGCCTGGGGAGCACGGGGAGTGGAGCGGTCGGTCATGCCAGGGCCTTCCTCACCTCGGCGACCGTGAGCCACTTCTGCGGGGCCAGGATCTTGGCCACCTGCGGGGCGAAGGAGGGCGAGGCGACCACCACGTCCGCCGCTGGGCCGTCCGCTATCACCTCACCGTCGGCGAGGAGCACGACCCGGTGGGCGAGTTCCGCGGTCAGCTCCACGTCATGCGTCGCCAGCACGATGGCGTGCCCCTGCGCGGCGAGGTCGCGCAGCAATGTGACGAGGCGGGCCTTCGCCGCGTAGTCCAGGCCGCGGGTCGGTTCGTCGAGGAGGAGGAGAGGAGGGCGGGCGGTCAGGACGATGGCCAGCGCGAGCGTCAGACGCTGGCCCTCGGAGAGGTCGCGGGGGTGGGTGTCGTCGGGGACGTCCGGGAGGAGCGCGGAGACGAGGGCGCGGCAGGTGCCGGGTGCTGCGTCGGCGTCGGCGTCGGCGGTTGTGCACTCGGCGGCGACCGTGTCCGCGTACAGGAGGTCGCGGGGTTCCTGGGGGACGAGGCCGACGGCTCCGCCGAGGGTGACCGAGCCGGCGGAGGGTTTGATGAGGCCGACCAGGGTGTTGAGGAGGGTGGATTTTCCGGCGCCGTTGCGGCCCATGACGGCGACGATCTCTCCGAGGGTGACGGTGAGGTCGATGCGGTGGAGGGCGCGGATGTGGTCGCGGGTTATGGCGAGGGCTCGTACTTGGGCTGCATGTGTGGTTGTTGGGGCGGTGGGGGTGCGCCTGCGTCGGAACCATCGGCGGTGGGTGGGTGTTTCGCCCAATAGCGCGGGGGGTGTTGATCGTTGGCGGCTGAGGGTTCGTTGTGGTTGATCGCGCAGTTCCCCGCGCCCCTTGAGGGCGAGGCCCTCCCGCTCCTTGAGCTGTTCCCGCAGGTCCGCTGCACACCGCCGCGCGTCCCGGACCGTCAGAGGCAGGGGGGACCAGCCTGCCAGGCGGCCGAGGTCTACGACCGGGGGATACACCGGGGACACGGCCATCACCTCCGCCGGGGTGCCGAGGATCGGGGCCGCGCCCGGGGACGGGAGCAGGGCGACCTGGTCGGCGTACTGGATGACTCGTTCCAGGCGGTGTTCGGCCATCAGGATGGTGGTGCCCAGGTCGTGGACCAGGCGTTGGAGGACCGCCAGGACCTCTTCGGCGGCGGCCGGGTCCAGGGCTGACGTCGGTTCGTCGAGGACCAGGACGCTGGGGTGCGGGGTGAGGACGGAGCCGATCGCCACGCGCTGCTGCTGGCCGCCGGAGAGGGTGGCGATGGGGCGGTTGCGGAGGTCGGTGAGGCCGAGGAGGTCCAGGGTCTCCTCGACCCGGCGGCGCATGACGTCGGGGACGAGGCCCAGTGACTCCATGCCGTAGGCCAGTTCGTCCTCGACGGTGTCGGTCACGAAGTGGGAGAGGGGGTCCTGGCCCACCGTGCCCACCACGTCCGCGAGTTCGCGGGGCTTGTGGGTGCGCGTGTCCCGGCCGGCCACCGTGACGCGGCCGCGCAGGGTGCCTCCGGTGAAGTGCGGGACGAGTCCGCTCACCGCGCCGAGGACGGTGGACTTGCCGACGCCGGACGGGCCGACGAGGAGGACCAGTTCGCCTTCCGGGACCTCGAAGTCGACGCACTGGACGGTGGGTTCGGGGGCGCCGTCGTAGGTCACCGACATGTTCTCGAAGCGGATCACGACGGCTCCTTGGGGGCGGCGGGACTGCGGGGTGCGGGGCTGACGAAGGCCGGGAGCAGGCCGAGTAGGACGGCCGCCGCGGGCCACAGGGGGAGGGTGGGGACCTCGAGGGGGATCACGCCGGGGTGCAGGGCCGCCGGGTCGCGGGTCGCGGCGAGGGTCAGCAGGGCGGCGACCGCCGCGCCGGAACCGGCGACCAGCCAGGCGCGGGCGTCCCAGCGGTCCGGGCGGTAACGGGTGCGCAGGGTGCGGCGACCGCCGAGGCGGAGCCCTGCCAGGGCGGCGGCGACTCCGATGAGGAGGGCCGGGACGCCGTACGTGCCGCCTTCGGCGGTGAGGAGGCCGTACGTCCCCGCGCAGACGCCCAGCAGGCCGCCGAGGGTGAGCGCGGTGGTCGTACGGCGGACGCGGGGCGGGACGTCGGCGGTACGGCCGTAGCCGCGGGCGTCCATCGCGGCGGCGAGCGCGACGGAGCGTTCCAACGCGCCCTCCAGGACCGGGAGCCCGACGTGCAGCAGGCCGCGGATGCCGGTGTGGGGGCGGCCGCGCAGGCGGCGGGCGGCGCGCAGACGCTGGACGTCGGCGATCAGGTGGGGAGCGTAGGTGAGGGCGACCACCACCGCCACGCCCATTTCGTAGAGGGCGCCGGGGAGGGACTTGAGGAGGCGGGTCGGGCCGGCGAGGGAGTTCGCCGCGCCTACGCAGATGAGGAGGGTGGCGAGTCTCAGACCGTCGTAGAGGGCGCTGAGGAGGGTCTCGGCGGTGACCTTGCCGCCCAGGCGGATGCCCTGGGCCCAGTGGGGAAGCGGGAGTTCGGGGAGGGTGACGATCACGTGGGTGCCGGGGAGGGGGGAGCCGAGGGCGGTGGCGAAGAGGAGGCGGATGAGGAGGACGGCGAGGGCGAGTTTGACGAAGGCGGTGTAGGAGCGGGCTGTGGGGGTGTCGGGGCGGCAGGTGGCTACTACGTAGGCGGAGGTTGCTATGAGGAGGGTGAGGAGGAGGGGGTTGGTGGTGCGGGTTGCGGCGGTGCCGAGGGACAGGGACCAGAGCCACCAGGCACCGGGGTGCAGCTGTGGGCGGGGGGTTGGGACGCTTGCCTGCGCCGGCCGGGTGCCGCCCCTCTTAGGGACGGGCGCCGCCCCAGCGGCACGACTGCCCGCAGGCTGGGTGGCTCCGCCTGCCGTCACGCTCGCCGCCGTCGTGCCTGCCACAGCGCTGCCGTTCCCAACACGGCCACTACGGCGATCCCCGCGACCAGGCCCAGCGACGGGCCGCCGTCCGACTCGTCCGTCTTCTCGGTGGCCGTCGGTTTCTTCGCCCCCGACACCTGCTCCCCGCACCCCTTCTCCGGGTACCCCGCGATCGCGCACAACAGGGCGTTCGTGTCGTACCGCAGCGGCCTGGCCACGGAGGCGAGCGCTTCCGCGGTTGTCGCGTCGGCGGTCACCCGCGCGCATGCCGTACGTCGAGCCGGTGGCGTCTCGCCCGACGGGGCGTCAGCCGGCGTACCGAAGTCGATGACGAGAGCAACCCGCTTCTTGCCGTCCTGGGGCGGAGTCCTCGCGCAGATCACCTCGAACACCGCCGCGCCCCTCGGGCGGGCCGCGTCCTTGGAGTCCTCGCTCACCGCGAAGCGGAAGCCCTGGACGTCGCCGTCGGAGGGGCGGGCGGTGGAGGGGCCCTGGGTGGCGTAGGTCCAGGTGTCGCCGTCGCGGTCCCAGAAGGACCAGTAGCGGTAGCCGGTCGCCTGGGCGGCCTGGGCCGCGCCGGTCAGGAGGACCAGCGCGGCCAGGAGCGGGGCGAGCGCGCGGCGTATCACTGCCGTCCGCCCTTGTTGCGGCCGCTCAGCAGGAAGCCGATGCCGATGCCCACGACCAGGAAGATGCCGACGTACCACCACACGCCGAAGGGGCTGTCCTCGTCCTCCTCCTTCTCGTCCGCGGCCTTGTCCGCCGCCTTGTGGGGTGCCGGGCCCGTCGCGTTGAGCTGCTCGACCAGGTCCGTGCCGGCGAAGTCCCGGGGGTCGGCGCCCGCCGCGTCGGCGGCGAGGATCAGCTGGGCGTAGGCTGCCGGGCCGCTCTGCTTCGCCCAGGACGCGGCGTTCTTCTCCAACCACTCCAGGGGCTTCTGGGCCGCCGCCTCACCACCCTGTACGGCGAGTGCGACGACCGCGTCCGCGGTGTTGCCGTAGTCGGGCTGGTCCTCGGCGCCGGCGAGGGCGGACGTGAGGTGGCCGTCCTTGGCGAGTTCCTTGCCGAGGTACGCGGCGCCGTTGGCCGCTGCCTGCTCCGGGGTGAGGCGGGAGCCGTCGGCGCAGGCGGCCTCCGCCTTGTCGCCCGCCTTCGCCGTCAGCATGCCCTGGCCCAACGCGCCGACGACGGCCGCCGCCGTCGCATCCGCGTTGGCCGACAACTTGCCCTTCTTGTCCGGCTGGTAGGCGAAGGCGCCGCCACCGTCCTCACCGCAGGGGAGGGCGAGGGACACCAGGGCGTCGTACGGCGACTTGCCCCCCTTGCGTACGTCGCCCGGCTTCTCACCGACGGCCGCGAGCGCACCGATCACCACGGAGGTCGAGTTCGCGTCACTCGCGCCGCCCGCCGCGTACCCCCACCCTCCGTCCTTGTTCTGCACGGACTTCAGCCAGGCCACCGCCTTGCCGGTCACGGCGTCGTGTCCGCCGAGCGCGGCGAGGGCCTGGACGGCGGCGGCCGTGTTGTTGGTGTCGACCATGGTCTTCGCGTCGCAGGCCTTCGAGGTGTCGGCGCGGAACGCGGCGAATGCCCCGCTGGCGCACTGCTGCCCGGTGAGCCAGTCCACGGCCTTCGCCGCCGGCTTCACGCCCACCGTGTCCTGGGCGAGCAGCGCGAGGGACTGGCGCCAGACACCGTCGTACGTCGGGTCGGTCGTGCCGTACAGCCCGGCGGGGAGCGCGACGGACGGTGACGCGGACGGGGACGAGTCGGCGGCGACTGCGGGCGTGGCAGTGGCCGTGCCGATCACGGTGACGGCGGCCAGGGCCGCGGCGCTGCGGCGGACGTACATGATCGGCGGGTGCCCTTCCCTAGGGGAACCGGGCAGCACAGGGGAGACCCCGGGCGGCTCGGCTCCGTACCTCGACGGTGCCGTGCGCCGGCCGGTTGCCGGTGCACGTGAGCCGGTCACAAGACCCGTGCGGGGCGATCCGGCTTGCCACTGGGTGGCTCACGGTTGCGGGTCAGCGCCGGATTTGCACCGGCTTCCCCCCGTACGGGTGTGATGACGACGCCGACACTCTACCCGGCCGTAACCGAACCCCTGAGGGCCGCCTGGGCGGGCGGGTAGGTTCGGGCCATGGCTGAGGGGACCGTGGGGAGACTGCTCGGGTCGGGGCGTACCGCGGACGTGTACGAACTCGACGAGGCGTGGGTGGTGCGCCGCTTCCGGGACGGGTACGGGGATGGGCCGGCCGAGGGCGCGGTGATGGCGCACGTGCGCGAACACGGCTATCCGGCGCCGCGGGTGCGGCTCGCCGACTCCTCGCGGACCGATCTGGTGATGCAGCGGCTGTCGGGGCCGACGATGCTGCGGGCGCTGGCCGAGGGGGAGATGGGCGCGGACGAGGCGGGCGGCATCCTCGCCCGCCTGCTGCGGCAACTGCACCGCGTCCCCGCACACCGGTCTCAGGGCTCGGTGCTGCACCTGGACCTGCATCCCGACAACGTCATCCTCACGCCCGACGGCCCCTACGTGATCGACTGGGACAACGCACGGGACGGCGACCCCGCCCTGGACTGGGGCTCCTCCGCGGTGATCCTCGCCCAGGTCGCCGTGGACGACGGACCCTTCGCCGAACCTGCCCGACCCCTCCTGGCCGCCTTGCTCGCCGACCCGTGCGACCTCACCGAGGCCGGCCTGGCGCAGGCGCTGCGGCGCCGCGCGGAGAATCCGACGATGACTCGGCGTGAGGTCGAACTCCTCGGTGACGCCGGGGAGTTGATCCGTACGTTCATGCGCTAGTGGACGCGAGTGGAGGCGGGCACCGGTCCGCGGAATAGCTCAGCTGTCGACCCTCGGCATGGGGCCGCCGAACGGCAGGTGCAGGGTGCGGGAGGCCAGCAGCCACTGACCGGCGATGCGACGGAAGGTGTCCTCGATGGGGGTCCCCCCGCTCGAGCGAAGTCGAGAGTGGGGGAGGCCGACCTGGACCGGCGGGCCGGCCGGCACCATGCCGCCCGTCCAGCCTTCGACGCGGTACGTCGTGAAGTACGACGTGGCCTCGGCCGTGTCCGGGGAGGTCACCGTGACGCGGATGTTGGACATGATCCGCCGCGAGAGTTTGTCCGCCGGCCGTGCGCCGAAGTACGTCCGCAGTGCCTTCCGTCCCTCGGAACGCCGACCGTCTCCCGGAGGAGGCCACTCCCACCGGCCGTCCTCGGTGAACAGGTCGGCGACGGAGGCCGGTTCGCCGAGGTCGAGGCGGTGGACGAAGTCGAGGATCAGGCGCTCGCAGGCACGTTCGGCGAGGAGTTGCTCCATGGGGTCCATGAGGCCGTTGGTACCAGCCGGGAGCGCAGCGGCACGATCGAATTACACCGCCACGTATGTCACCGGCTCACTCCCCGCCACCGCCTCCGCCCGCCCCAGCTTCACCAGCTGCCGCAGATGCGACTCGGCCTCGGCGATCGCGATGTTCCGTGAGCCGTAGGGGATCTGGTCCCAGGTCCGGTTCCATTCCATGCGTTCGGCCAGCTGCCAGGGGGTGAGGGGCTCGGACAGCAACGCCAGCAGTCCGGTGAGGCGTTCCTCGTGGTGGGTCAGCAACTGCCGTACGCGGGCGGGCGCGTCGGTGAACGCGTGCTGGTGGGCCGGGAGGATCTCGGCGGGTTCGAGGCGGCCGACGCGTTCGAGGGAGTCGAGATAGTCGCCGAGGGGGTCGGTGACGGTCGTGTCGTCGGGGTCCTCGTACAGGCCGATGTGCGGGGTGATCTCGGGGAGCAGGTGGTCGCCGGAGAACAGGCGGCCGTGGCCCGGGAGTCGGGCCGGGTGCTCCTCCTCCAGGTGCAGGCAGACGTGGCCGGGGGTGTGGCCCGGGGTCCAGATGGCGCGCAGGCGGCGGCCGGGGAGGTCGAGGAGCTCGCCGGGGACGATCTCGCGGTCGGGCGCGGCGGGGGAGAAGCCGAGCAGGGAGCGGGGGCGGCGGGCGGCGCGGAGCGGGGACACGTGGGCTTCTGGGGCGCCGGCCGCGGTGAGCTTGTCCGCCATGTAGGAGAACCAGCGCTCGGGGCGGGTCGCGCGGGTGCGCCGTACGATCGCCGCGTCCGCCGCGTGCATCGCGATCCAGGCGCCGGAGGCCTCGCGCACCTTGCCCGACAGGCCGTGATGGTCGGGGTGGTGATGGGTGATGACCACGCCGTGGATCTCGGCGGGCGCGGTGCCGCACGCCGCGAGGCCCTCGGCGAGGGCGTCCCAGGAGGCCGGGTCGTCCCAGCCGGTGTCGATGAGCACCGGGCCGCGGTCGGTGTCGACGACGTACACGAGGGTGTGGCCGAGCGGGTTGTCAGGGATGGGGACCTGGAGGGACCGGACGCCGCCGCCGTGGTCGTACACCTGCGCCATGGGCTCCCCAATCGCCGCACACCGGCCACCGACGGCCACTATAACTAGAACGGGTTTCGATGGGAGCCTGAGTCACCCAGGCTTGGCGTTCCGTATCCGCTCCGGGGTCCAGAACTCCCTGATCTCCTCGGGGCTCTTCGTCTCCCGGTGGACGGACACCCCGTTGCCCTGCGTGACGTCGTCCCAGTTCGAGGCCATCCATACGACACCACAGACGGCCGTCGTCATGACCGTCGCGAACACCGCCCACGCGCGCCTGCGCTCACGGTTTGCCGTCATCCACCGTTCCTCCCCGTCGACTTGATCAGCGTAGGCGTGAGTGATGTGCGATCCGTGGACTCCTCGTAGTGGAACTGGTATCAGTTCTGAAACAGCGTCAGAAACCAAGGAAACCCGCTCCAGCTCCGCAGGAGGCGTCGGCCATGACCGAGCTCGTGGAACACGGACAGCTGTTCATCGGCGGGGAGTTGACCGACCCCCTGGGCAAGGACGTCATCGAGGTCATCTCGCCGCACACGGGGGAGGTCATCGGTCGCGTGCCGCACGCCTCGCCGGCCGACGTCGACCGGGCGGTCGCGGTGGCGCGGCGGGCGTTCGACGAAGGCCCCTGGCCACGGATGTCGCTCGACGAGCGGATCGAGGTCGTCACCCGCATCAAGGACGGCATCGCCCTGCGGCACGAGGAGATCGCCCGTGTGATCTCCTCCGAGAACGGTTCCCCGTACTCCTGGAGCGTCCTCGCCCAGGCGCTCGGCGCGATGATGGTGTGGGACGCGGCGATCACGGTCGCGCGGAACTTCACGTACGAGGAGCGGCGCGACGGCGTGCTGGGGAAGATCCTCGTGCGGCGCGAGCCGGTCGGGGTCGTGGCGGCCGTCGTGCCCTGGAACGTCCCGCAGTTCGTCGCCGCCGCCAAGCTCGCGCCCGCGCTGCTCACGGGCTGCACGGTGGTGCTCAAGCCGTCGCCGGAGTCGCCGCTGGACGCCTACCTGCTGGCGGAGATCGCGAAGGACGCGGGGCTGCCGGACGGGGTGCTGTCCATCCTCCCGGCCGACCGCGAGGTGAGCGAGTACCTGGTCGGGCACCCGGGCATCGACAAGGTCTCCTTCACCGGATCGGTGGCGGCGGGCAAGCGCGTGATGGAGGTGGCGGCCCGCAATCTCACGCGCGTGACGCTGGAGCTGGGCGGAAAGTCGGCGGCCGTCGTCCTGCCGGACGCGGACGTCGAGGCGACGGTCGCCGGTGTCGTCCCGGCGGCGTGGATGAACAACGGCCAGGCATGCGTGGCCCAGACCCGCATCCTCCTGCCCCGCTCCCGCTACGACGAGTTCGCCGAGGCCTTCGCCGCGGCGGCGGGCGCGCTGGTGGTCGGCGACCCGCTGGACCCGGCGACCCAGGTGGGCCCGCTGGTGGCGGAGCGTCAGCAGCGCAGGAACCTCGACTACATCCGCATCGGCCAGGAGGAGGGCGCGAAGATCCTGACGGGCGGCGGGCGTCCGCAGGGCCTGGACCGGGGCTGGTACGTCGAGCCGACCCTCTTCGGAGACGTGGACAACTCGATGCGGATCGCACGCGAGGAGATCTTCGGCCCCGTGATCTGCCTCCTGCCCTACGGCGACGAGTCCGAGGCCGTGAAGATCGCGAACGACTCCGACTACGGCCTGAGCGGCAGCGTCTGGACGGCCGACACCGCCCACGGCATCGAGGTCGCCCGCCAGGTCCGTACCGGCACGTACTCGGTGAACACCTTCAGCCTGGACATGCTGGGCCCGTTCGGCGGCTACAAGAACTCGGGCCTGGGGCGCGAGTTCGGCCCCGAGGGCTACGGCGAATACCTGGAGCACAAGATGATCCACCTTCCGGCCGGCTGGGAGGCGTGAGGGGACATGGGCGACCGCTGGCACGTCGAGGTCGACCGGTCGGTGTGCATCGGCTCGGCCCAGTGCGTCCACCACGCCCCCGACGGCTTCCGCCTCGACACCGGCCGCCAGTCCCATCCGGCCGACCCGGAGACCGACGCGAACGAGAAGATCCTGGCCGCGGCGGAGAGCTGCCCGGTGGAGGCGATCGTGATCACGATCCTGGGGAGCGGGGAGCCGGTGTTCCCACCGGAGGACTGAGCCTGTCCCCGCCCCGAGGAGCGGCGCTGTCGGCGACGCGTTGTACTCTCCTGCGGTTCCGGCGGGTCGACAAGGGTGGGGAACGTGCGCAGGTCCGAGGCCAGAGAGCTGCTCAAGCAGGCACGCACGGCATGGGAGGCCGAGGACTGGCGGCGCTCCGCGGAGCTCCACGAGCAGGTGCTCGCGCACTTCCCGGACGAGGAGCCGAGCGCGGTGTGGTGGTACGACGCCGCGCTCGCCCACAAGTTCCTGCGCAACTGGCAGAAGGCCTACGAACTCGGGCGTGAGGCCGCCGCCCGCTCACCGCGCGGCGAGGGCGACCCCGCGTACTGGAACCTCGGCATCGCGGCCACCATCCAGCGTGACTGGGCGACGGCCCGGGACGCCTGGGCCGGCTTCGGTATCGAACTCCCGGACGGCGAGGGCGAGATCGAGGGCCGCTTCGGGAACGCCTGCGTACGGCTGGACACCGGCGGGACGCGGGAGGTTGTCTGGATCGAGCGGCTGTGCCCGACGCGCGGACGGGTGGTCAACGTGCCGGTCACGGGGGGCCGGAGGTACGGGGAGATCGTGGTCCACGACGGCGTCCCGAACGGGGAGCGGGTCGTCGACGGCACGAGTGGTCTCCGACGAGCGCGGGTCGCCATCAGAGGGATGGCCGAGGTTGCTTCGCGGCTTCGGGTTTGTGGGGGCTGGTCGCGCAGTTCCCCGCGCCCCTTGGGCGTCACCGGCACCAGCATGACAGTGCACCGTCGGTCACCTGCACCTGCACCTGCACCTGGGCGGTCGGCTAGGCAGGGTGTCCGATTTTGCCCAGGAAAATAGCTATCCGGGGTGTTCTCTGCGGCATTGGGCGTTCTATTATGGAAGTCGGCCTACGGGACGAGTGAGGGAGCCCGAACCGGAGTAGCCGACTCTGGCGGGAAGCCGAAGGGCTTCCGCTGGGGCCGACATCGACGGTCCGGGCTGAGAGGCCGGAAAGTCGGAAGACCGAGAGGTCGGAAGACCGGAAGGCGACCCCCAGTACCTGATCCGGGTAATACCGGCGCAGGGAACCCGTCTCGTAGGTCTTTCGTGTGCCTGTGCGCCTAGGGCTGATCCGGTGCCGTCAGGTCGATCAGGCGGCAGACCGTCTCGATGTCGATCTTCACCTGGGCGATCGAGGCGCGGCCCGAGAGCCAGGTGATCAGGGCCGAGTGCCAGGTGTGCTCGATGACGCGGACGGCGGAGAGCTGCTCGGGCGTCGGGTTCTCCAGCCCCATGGCGTCCAGGATGATCACCGTCGTCTGCCGGGACACCTGGTCGACCTCGGGGGACACGCTGCGGTCGGCGAAGGTCAGGGCCCGGACCATGGCGTCGGCCAGATGCGGCTCGCGCTGCAGCGCGCGGAAGGCACGCATCAGGGTCTCCGCGACCCGCTCCGCCGCCGTCTCCCCGTGCGGCGGCTTCTTTCGCAGCGTGCCGTGCATGTGCTCCAGCTGGTCCTGCATCGTGGCGACCAGCAGATGCACCTTGGACGGAAAATAGCGGTACAGCGTGCCGAGCGCCACCTGCGAGGACTCCGCGACCTCCCGCATCTGCACCGCGTCGAAACCACCCCGGCTGGCGAGCTGCGCGCTGGCGTGCAGGATGCGCCGGCGACGGGCCTCCTGCCGCTCGGTGAGAGGCGGCGAGGCCGGGCTTGCGCTACTGACTTCCGCAGGCATGGATCCCGTTCCGTGACAGTCGGTGAGGGTGAGTGACCGGACAGAGCATGCCAGGGCGTCGGTCGTGGCGTGAATCACCTGATCCATCGCTCACAGCGGCGCTACCTGCCGGTAGATTCAGAGCCTCTTGAACGATCAAGTCTGAAACTTGTTCTAGATTAGCGTCCCGGCGTAATCTCGCGGGACATCGCAGGGAGAAGGGGGCCCAGAGTGACCGCTGAGGCCAGGGAGGCCGGGTCCCCACAGGACCCTGCCGCCGACGGCGAGCGACCGCTCGACATCGCGCTTCTCACCTATAAAGGGAACCCGTTCTGCGGCGGCCAGGGCGTCTACGTACGGCACCTCTCCCGCGAGCTGGCCCGCCTCGGCCACCGTGTCGAGGTCATCGGCTCCCAGCCCTACCCCGTCCTCGACGAGGGCGCGGAGTACGCCGACCGCCTGACCCTCACCGAGCTCCCCAGCCTCGACCTGTACCGCCAGCCCGACCCCTTCCGCACCCCCAAGCGCGACGAGTACCGCGACTGGATCGACGCGCTGGAAGTGGCGACCATGTGGACCGGCGGCTTCCCCGAGCCGCTGACGTTCTCGCTGCGCGCCCGCCGCCACCTTCGCGCCCGGCGCGGCGACTTCGACGTCGTACACGACAACCAGACCCTGGGCTACGGCCTGCTGGGCGACGTCGGCGCGCCCCTCGTCACCACCATCCACCACCCCATCACCGTGGACCGGCAGCTGGAGCTGGACGCGGCCGAGGGCTGGCAGCGGCGGATGTCGGTGCGCCGCTGGTACGCCTTCACGCGCATGCAGAAGCGCGTGGCACGCCGACTGCCGTCGGTGCTGACCGTCTCGGGTACGTCCCGCGCGGAGATCGTCGACCACCTCGGCGTACGGCAGGACCGCATCCACGTCGTCCACATCGGCGCCGACACCGATCTTTTCTCGCCGGATCCCTCGGTACGGCAGATACCGGGCCGCATCGTGACGACCTCCAGCGCCGACGTCCCGCTGAAGGGCCTGGTCTTCCTCGTCGAGGCCCTCGCCAAGGTCCGCACCGAGCACCCCGACGCCCACCTCGTCGTCGTCGGCAAGCGGCCCGAGGAAGGGCCGGTCGCGCAGGCCGTCGAGCGGTACGGCCTCGAAGGCGCCGTCGAGTTCGTCAAGGGCATCTCCGACGCGGAGCTCGTCGACCTGGTCCGCTCGGCCGAGGTCGCGTGCGTGCCGTCGCTCTACGAGGGCTTCTCCCTGCCGGCCGCCGAGGCCATGGCCACCGGGACGCCGCTGCTCGCCACGACCGGCGGGGCGATCCCGGAGGTCGCCGGACAGGACGGCGAGACGTGCCTGGCGGTACCGCCGGGCGACGCGGGGGCGCTGGCCGCCGGCCTGAGCCGACTGCTGGGCGACCCGGAGCTGCGCGCCCGACTCGGCGCCGCGGGCCGTGAGCGGGTCCTGCAGCACTTCACCTGGGCCCGCGCCGCCGAGGGCACGGTGGCCCGCTACCGCGAGGCGATCGCCCGCTCCGCGGGCCCGGAGTCCGCCCGCTCCGCAGGCCCCGCTTCCGGCCGCTCCGCGGCAACAGCGACCGACCGCTCCGCGCTCCAGACGCCCGCCCGCTCCGCGGCCTCAAGAGATGTCGTACAGACAGGGGTGACCGACGCGGCGGACACCGCAGAACCCGCCCGCGTCACGGAGGCCGTCGGCGTCACCGAGTCCGCCCGCGTGACCGAGGCCGCCGCCGTCACCGAGGCCGCCCCGTGACCCCCCTGCACACGACCCTCGACCCCCGCCCCTCCAACCGTTCCGACCGCGAAAGCAGGCCCACGTGCTGACCGTCGACTTCTCCCGGTTCCCGCTCGCCCCGGGCGACCGCGTCCTGGACCTCGGCTGCGGTGCCGGCCGGCACGCGTTCGAGTGCTACCGGCGCGGCGCCCAGGTCGTGGCGCTGGACCAGAACGGTGAGGAGATCCGCGAGGTCGCGAAGTGGTTCGCGGCGATGAAGGAGGCGGGGGAGGCGCCGGAGGGGGCCACGGCCACCGCCATGGAGGGCGACGCCCTCGCGCTGCCCTTCCCGGACGAGTCCTTCGACGTCGTCATCATCTCCGAGGTCATGGAGCACATCCCGGACGACAAGGGCGTCCTCGCCGAGATGGTGCGGGTGCTCAAGCCCGGCGGCCGTATCGCCATCACCGTCCCCCGCTACGGCCCCGAGAAGGTCTGCTGGGCCCTGTCCGACGAGTACCACGAGGTCGAGGGCGGCCACATCCGCATCTACAAGGCGGACGAGCTGCTCGCGAAGATCCGCGAGGCCGGCCTCAAGCCGTACGGCACCCATCACGCCCACGCGCTGCACTCGCCGTACTGGTGGCTGAAGTGCGCGTTCGGCGTCGACAACGACAAGGCGCTGCCCGTGCGGGCGTACCACAAGCTGCTGGTCTGGGACATCATGAAGAAGCCGCTGGCGACCAGGGTCGCCGAGCAGGCCCTCAACCCGCTGATCGGCAAGAGCTTCGTGGCGTACGCGACCAAGCCCCACCTGCCGCGTATCGCTGAGACCGAGGCGGCCGCCAAGTGACCACCCCCCGGACAGAACACCTGGTCCTGCCCGGGGTCCTCACCGCCGAGCAGGCCGCCGCGACCGTCGCAGGGATCCTCGCCGTCCAGCGGGAGGACGGGGCGATCCCGTGGTTCCGCGGACACCACCTCGACCCGTGGGACCACGTCGAGGCGGCGATGGCGCTGGACGCGGCAGGTGAGCACACGGCGGCCGAACGGGCGTACACCTGGCTGGCGACCCACCAGAACGAGGACGGCTCCTGGTACGCCGCCTACCTGGACGGCGCCTTCGACGACGTCACCGACACCGGGCGCGAGACCAACTTCGTCGCCTACATAGCCGTAGGCGTCTGGCACCACTACCTCTCCACCGGCGACGACACGTTCCTGGACCGCATGTGGCCGTCCGTCTACGCGGCCATCGAGTTCGTCCTCCAGCTCCAGCAGCCCGGCGGGCAGATCGGCTGGCGGCGCGACGAGGACGGTACGGCGACGGCGGACGCCCTGCTGACCGGTTCCTCCTCGATCCACCATGCGCTGCGCTGCGCCCTGGCCATCGCCGAGCAGCGGGAAGAGCCGCAGCCGGACTGGGAGTTGGCGGCGGGCGCCTTGCGGCATGCGATACGGCGGCATCCGGAGCGGTTCCTGGACAAGGACCGGTACTCGATGGACTGGTACTACCCCGTGCTGGGCGGGGCGTTGACCGGCGCCGAGGCCAAGTCCCGTATGGAGGAAGGCTGGGACAGCTTCGTCGTGCCCGGGCTCGGGGTGCGGTGCGTCGTGCCGAATCCGTGGGTGACGGGGGGAGAGTCGGCCGAACTCGCCCTCGCACTGTGGGCGATGGGCGAGTCCGACCGGGCGCTGGAGATCCTGCAGTCGATCCAGCACCTACGGGACCCGGAGAGCGGGCTGTACTGGACCGGCTACGTCTTCGACGACGACGCGATCTGGCCGCAGGAGCTGACGACTTGGACGGCCGGGTCGGTGTTGCTGGCCGTCGCGGCGCTGGGCGGGCACGAGGCGACCTGTGCGGTGTTCGGTGGGGACCGCTTGCCGACGGGGCTTGACCCGGATTGCTGCGCCTGAGAGCTCGGGTGGCTTTTGTCGTGTGGCGGGCGCGGGTCCGGTGTGGCTGGTCCCGCGCCCACGCGGCGGAGCCGCATATCGATACAGGCCCGCGGCCCTAGGGCGTTTCAGTGGCGGTGGACTCGATTGGCCAAGGCGTGTCCGATGAACAGGTAGACCACTGCCGCCAAGCCGTACCCCGCCACGACCCTCGCCCACGCCTCGTCGAACGTGAACAGGTCGTACGACCACCCCGCCAGCCACCGTGCCGCGTCATGGATGAACTGCACGAAGTCGTTGGCGCGGTTGGCGTCCAGTAGGTACATCAGGATCCACAGGCCCAGGATGAGGGCCATGATGTCGGCCACGATCGCGATGACCGTGCCGGCCTGGTTCGCACCGTTGCGATATCGAGGGGACATGCCGGTCGGGTGACCCTTGAACCCTGGATGAAACCTCGGCGCGTCCGGCTATGAGTTGAGCTCGGCGAGCACGCGCAGGGTGTGCCGGTCCGGTGCCAGCGCCAGCAGATCCGTCACCGGCCCCTTCCGCCACAACTCCAGCCGCTCGGCGATGCGTTCACGCCGCCCGACGAGGGAGATCTCGTCGGCGAAGGCGTCCGGGACGGCGAGGACGGCCTCCTCCCGGTGGCCGTCGAGGAACAGCCGCTGGATCCGGCGGGCTTCCTCCTCGTACCCCATGCGGGCCATGAGGTCGGCGTGGAAGTTGCGGGCCGCGTGGCCCATGCCGCCGATGTAGAAGCCGAGCATGACTTTGACGGGGAGCAGCCCTTCGGAGACGTCGTCGCAGACCCGCACCTGGGCCATGGGTGCGACCAGGAACCCCTCCGGCAGGTCGGCGACGGCCTCTCCGTACACCTCCTCCGGCCTGCTCGGCGACCAGTACAACGGCAGCCAGCCGTCGGCGATCCGAGTGGTCTGGGCGACGTTCTTGGGGCCCTCGGCGCCGAGGAGGACGGGGAGGTCGGGGCGGAGGGGGTGGGTGATCGGCTTCAGGGCCTTGCCGATGCCGGTGGCGTCCGCGCCGCGGTACGGGTGGGGGTGGAAACGTCCGTCGAGTTCGACGGGCGCCTCGCGGCGCAGCACTTGCCGTACGACATCCACGTACTCCCTCGTCGCGGTCAGCGGCGACTTCGGGAACGGCCGCCCGTACCACCCCTCCACCACCTGCGGCCCCGACAGCCCGAGACCCAGCATCATGCGGCCCCCCGAGAGGTGGTCGAGGGTCAGGGCGTGCATGGCGGTGGTGGTGGGGGAGCGGGCCGCCATCTGGGCAACGGCCGTACCCAGCTTGATCCTCGACGTCTGCGCGGCGATCCAGGTGAGCGGCGTGAAGGCGTCGGAACCCCAGGACTCGGCGGTCCACACGGAGTCGTAGCCGAGCCGCTCGGCCTCCTGCGCGAGGGGTACGTGGTCCGCGGAGGGGCCGCGGCCCCAGTAGCCGAGTGCGAGCCCGAGCCGCATGCCGCCTCCTGACGGTACGTCAGATCCGTGCCGTGGGCTTGCGACTGTACGACAACGGCCCCGCACCGGGAAGGGTGAGGGGCCGTTGAGGAGAGCGGTGGGGCTCAGCCGCGCTGGATGCCCGAGGTGTCCTGGAGCACGCCACGGCGTCCGTCCTGCGTCTGCGCGACCAGGGCGGCGCCGCGCTGTTCGACGGCCAGGTACCAGGTGCCCGGCGCGAGTTCGGCGATCGGGGTGGGCGAGCCGTCCTCCGCGAACAGGGGACGGGGGACGGGCACGGCGAACCAGAACGGCGAGAAGTCCGCGGCGGGCGCCTGCGGCTGCTGAGCCTGCGGCGCCTGCTGAGGCTGCCCACCGAAGGGCTGCCCGGGCTGCGGCTGACCACCGTACGGCTGCTGCGGCTGCTGGGCACCCGGGTATCCGTAACCACCCTGGGGCTGGCCGCCGTAGGGCTGGGGGGAGGCGGGGCGGGGGGCGGGGAGGAGGGCGCCTTGCAGGGCCGGGACCAGCGGCCCGGCGATGGCGCCGCCGGCCAGGACGAGGGCGGCGATGAAGCCGAGGATGAGGCCACCTCCGGCCTCGATGTTGTCGGGGACGTCCACCAGGAACCAGAAGAGGACCCACGCATCGAGAACAGCGAAGGCTGTACCGACCGTCCCGAGATCCAGGCCCGCGACCTTGCGCGGCTGCGGCAGGATGCGGTTGACGATGATCAAGGCGGCGCCGATGATTCCGCCCATGTAGACGCCCATGCCGGTGTAGAGCTGTTCCCAGGCATTCGGGGTGTCGCTGACGCCGTCGGCGGTATAGAAGCTGAGGAAAGACGCGATGAACAGCAACACCGCTGCTCCGATCACCACGCCGTCGCCTCGAGTGAGGGAGCGGATATTCACTTCAGTCGGTCCTTCAGTTCAGTCGTCACGTCATCGGTAGAGGCGTCGCTGTCACCATGTCGCCGTCAGGCCCCGGTGTGAAGCGCGGGGGTGGCCCCTCATCGTACGGACGACCTTATCGTCCGACCGACGAGGCTGTCCGCCGGGATCAACCCGTGGACCATTACCCCCGCAGGAAACTCACGATTCCCTCAGAGATCCCTTGCGCCGCCTTCTGCCGCCACGCGCCGCTGGTGAGCAGTGCCGCGTCCTTGCTATCGCGCATGTTGCCGCACTCGATGAACACCTTGGGAACCGTTGACAGATTGAGACCGCCAAGATCCTTACGCGTGACGAGTCCCGTGCCGTCGCCGACGTAGTTGGAGGGCGCGCTGCCTGTGACGCGGACGAAGGAGCCGGCGATGCGTTCGCCGAGGTCTCGGGAGGGGGCGACGATCGGGCCGGTGTCGGCGGCGCCCGCGTCCACCTTGCCCGGGAGGATGACGTGGAAGCCGCGGTCGCCGGCCGCCGCGCCGTCGGCGTGGACGGAGACGACCGCGTCTGCCTCAGCCTTGTTGCCGATCTGCGCCCGTTCGTCCACGCACGGCCCCCACGACCGGTCGCCGTCCTGCGTGAACTTGACCGTGGCGCCCTGCTTCTGCAGCAGCGTGCGCAGACGGTGGGCGACGTCCAGGGTGAACTCGGCTTCCGTGTAGCCGTCGTTGGTGGACGTACCCGTGGTGTCGCACTCCTTCCAGTTCGTGCCGATGTTCACCTTGCGGTTGATCTCGGCCGTGTGCTGGAAGTTGTGGGGGTTGTGGCCCGGGTCGATGACGACGACCTTGCCCTTGAGGGGGCCGGAGGCGGCGGGCGCGGAGGTGGAGTCGGCCGTGGAGCCGGCCGTGGAGTCCGCGGTCGGGGTCGGGCCCGGCGGCTTGTCGTCGGTCGTGGTGGAGGCCGTCGGCGCGGAGGACGGCGACCGTACGGCCGTACTGCCTGACGCGCCTCGGCCGCCGGTGTCACCCGTCGCCTCGTACATCACCCATCCGAGCAGCGCCCCCGGCACGAGGGCGGCGGCCGCGACCGTCAGGGCGCGGCGTCGGCGGCGGGGCTGGGGAGGATCGAAGTCCGGACCTACGTACGACACGCCTGACACCTTACGGGCCGGCCCGGGCGTCCGGCGGTAAGCCACGGTCGCGCCGCGGCCGGGCGACGGTCGAGCGATGCCGCCGGGATGCCGACGGGATGCCGACGCGGAATCAGACTCCCGTCCCCGTCCGCCGCAGCACCCGCAGCGAGTCCGTCACCGACACCTCCGTGAACGCCCCGGACTCCAGCGCCCGCAGATAGACGCGGTACGGCGCCTGCCCGGTGAACTCGTCGGCCGGGTCCGGGAACACGTCGTGGATGACGAGCAGTCCGCCCTCCGCCACATGCGGCGCCCAGCCCTCGTAGTCGGCGTTCGCGTGCTCGTCGGTGTGGCCGCCGTCGATGAAGACCAGGCCGAGGGGCGAGTTCCAGATCTTCGCGACCTGCGGTGAACGGCCCACCAGGGCCACCACATGCTCCTCCAGGCCCGCCTTGTGCAGCGTGCGGCGGAACGTCGGCAGCGTGTCCATCAGGCCGATCTCGGGGTCGACCGTCTCCGGGTCGTGGTACTCCCAGCCCGGCTGCTGCTCCTCGCTGCCGCGGTGGTGGTCGACCGTGAGGGCCGTCACGCCGGCCTCGCGGGCGGCGTCGGCGAGCAGGATGGTGGAGCGGCCGCAGTAGGTGCCGACCTCCAGGAGCGGCAGGCCCAGCCGTCCGGCCTCGACGGCCGCCGCGTAGAGCGCGAGCCCCTCGCCCGTGGGCATGAAGCCCTTCGCGGCCTCGAACGCGGCCAGGATCTCGGGCTTGGGGGCCGGGGCCATGGGGGTCCCTTTCGGTCGTGCGAGCGTGTGGGCGCCCATCGTGCACCACACCCCCCGTCATGTGGACGACGGGGGGTGTGGGAGCGGGGCGTCAGGGGTCTCAGGCGGTGACCGTCTCCCCCGGCAGCGACAGGTCCAGGTCGACGGGGCTGTCGTCGCCCGTGTGTGTCGCCGACGAGGCGAGCGGGGCGTGGCCGTCGGCCCGGGCGGCCAGGACGTAGGCGCCCTGGGCGGGGACGGAGAGGGCGTAGCTGCCGTCCTCCGCGGAGAGGGTCGCGCCGGCTTGGCGGCCCCGCCGGTCGATCAGCGTCACCTTGGCGCGGGCCACCGGGGTGCCCTCGGCGTCCAGGACGCGGCCGCGGAAGCCGCGCAGGACCTCTTCGGCGCGCTCCAGGTTGGCGTCCTCCTCGCTGCTGGCGCGCAGCTGCGGGTGCGCGGCGGCCGGGCGGTGCTTCGGGAGGAACAGGGCCAGCAGGAGGCCAACGGCCACCGCGGCGGTCGCGATCAGGAAGGAGACGCGGAAGCCGTGCATGGTGGGGATCGCCACGCCGTTGACGTTGTTCGCGGTGTTGGCCAGCACCATGCCGATGACGGCGCTCGACACGGACGTACCGATGGAACGCATCAGCGTGTTGAGGCCGTTCGCCGCGCCCGTCTCCGACGCCGGGACCGCGCCGACGATCAGGGCGGGGAGGGAGGAGTAGGCGAGTCCGATGCCTGCGCCCAGGACGACCGCGATGACCAGGCTCTGCCAGGGGGCGCTCATCAGGCCGAGGCCGGCGCCGTAGCCGATCGCGATGATCAGCATGCCGAGGATGAGGGTGGTCTTGGGGCCGTACTTCGCGGACAGGCGGGCGTAGACCGGGGCCGTGAACATCATCGTCAGGCCCAGCGGGGCCACCAGCAGGCCCGCGACGACCATCGACTGGCCGAGCCCGTAGCCGGTCGCCTTCGGCAGCTGGAGCAGCTGGGGGAGGACGAGGGAGACGACGTAGAAGCTGACGCCGACCATGATCGACGCGAGGTTGGTGAAGAGGACGGCCGGGCGGGCCGTGGTGCGCAGGTCGACCAGCGGGGCTTGTGCGCGCAGTTCGTAGACACCCCACAGGACGAGGACGACCGCCGACGCGGCGAACAGGCCGAGCGTGGTGCCGGACGTCCAGCCCCAGTCGCTGCCCTTGGTGATCGGCAGGAGGAAGAGGACGAGGCCGGCGGACAGGCCGAGCGCGCCCAGCAGGTCGAAGGAGCCTTCCGCGCGGACCTTCGACTCCGGTACGACGAGGAGGGTGAAGGCGATGGCGAGGGCGCCGAGGCCTGCGGCGCCGTAGAAGAGGGCGTGCCAGTCGGTGTGCTGGGCGACCAGGGCCGCGGCGGGCAGCGCGAGGCCGCCGCCGACGCCGATCGAGGAGCTCATCAGGGCCATCGCCGAGCCGAGGCGCTCGCGCGGCAGCATGTCGCGCATCAGGCCGATGCCCAGGGGGATCGCGCCCATCGCGAAGCCCTGGAGGGTGCGGCCGACGATCATGGGGAGCAGGTCACTGGTGACCGCGCTGACCAGTGCGCCGGCCACCATCACGGCCAGGCTGGTGATCAGCATGCGCCGCTTGCCGTAGAGGTCGCCGAGACGGCCCATGATCGGGGTGGCGACGGCGCCCGAGAGGAGGGTCGAGGTCAGGACCCAGGTGGCGTTGCTGGGCGTGGTGCTGAGCAGCTGCGGCAGGTCCTTGATGACCGGCACGAGCAGGGTCTGCATCACCGCGACCACGATGCCCGCGAAGGCGAGGACCGGGACGAGGGCCTTCCCTGCCGCTCTGCCGGTGGGCTGGTCGGCCGACGGGTGCGTCGACGTGTGCGTCATGGGGCGGGGCCTCCGGGCCGGGGGAGTGAAGTCAGGTACGTGTGTCCTGAACTACGTATGCATGGGCAACTATTCCGATGCTTTGGCGTACTAACGAATTCTTGACCATTCCATGAGGAAGTGATCGTCCGTCAGGCGAGCGCGGCCGCCCCCGATCACAGAGAAGAGCGCGCCGCGAGGGCGGGCAGGACCAGACGACCGGCGTGGGCACAGCCTGAGCGAGCGGCCGGGGCAGGGGTCCCGGTTCGAGGACGAGGAGGACCTGGCCGCGCTTATGGAGGCACTGGGGCTCGCGCCCGCCTACGTCGCGGGCAACTCCTTCGGTGCCTCGACGGCGCTCGGCCTTGCCGCTCGGCGTCCTGAGCTGTTCCGCGGTCTCCTGGCCCACGAACCTCCGCCGGACCGGCTCCGCGAGACGTTCCTCACCGACGCCCCCACCTTCCTGGACGAGCGGTCCGACCCGGAACGGGCGAGCCTCGACCTCGGCGGTCTCGCCGACTACAGCGGGCCGGTCCTGCTGGCACAGGGCACGGAGAGCCCGCCGTACTTCGCCACGATCACCGCCCGGCCGGCCGGGGCACCCCGACGAGTACGCGGCCCGCGTGTGCGGCTTCATCGAGCAGCAGAACGAGCCCTACGACAGGGACTAGGACCCGCGACCGAGACGGGAGGGCGCGAAAAGCCGATGCAAGGGGCGTAACCCGGTTGAGAGCATGACACCCATGCTCGAAGCCGCCGACGCCACCCGCACCACTCGCCGTACCGCGCCGCCCACCTGGCTGGTGGTGGCGCTCGCGTGTGCCGGGCAGTTCCTGGTCGTGCTCGATGTGTCCGTGGTCAACGTGGCCCTGCCGTCGATGCGGACCGATCTCGGGCTGAGCGCGCAGGGCCTGCAGTGGGTGGTGAACGCGTACGCGATCGCCTTCGCGGGGTTCATGCTGCTCGGCGGGCGGGCCGGGGACCTGTACGGCCGCAAGCTGATGTTCCTCGTGGGGCTCGGCCTGTTCACCCTGGCCTCGCTGGCCGGCGGGCTGGCCCAGGAGGGCTGGCAGCTGCTGGCCGCGCGGGCCGTGCAGGGGCTGGGGGCGGCGGTGCTGGCGCCCTCGACGCTGACGATCCTCACGGCTGCGGTGCCGGAGGGCGCTCCCCGTGCGCGGGCGATAGGTACCTGGACCGCCGTCGCCGGGGGCGGTGGCGCGGCGGGCGGCGTCGTCGGCGGCGTGCTGGTCGACGTGCTGTCGTGGCGCTGGGTGCTGCTGATCAACGTGCCCGTGGGGGCGGCGGTGCTGGCCGCCGCGCTCCTGTGGCTGGCGGAGAGCCGGAACGGGGACGGGCGGCGGCTGGACCTTCCGGGTGCGGTCCTGGTGACAACGGGGCTGGCCGTCCTGGCGTACGGCATCTCGCAGACGGAGGCGGAGGGCTGGGCGGCCGGCGCCACGGTCGTACCCCTCCTCGCCGGCCTGGCGCTGATCGGTGTGTTCCTCGTCGTCGAGGCGCGTACGGCCGCTCCGCTGATGCCGCTCGGGCTGTTCCGCCGGCGTGCGGTGTCGTCGGCGAACGTGGCCATGTTCCTGTGCGGGTCGGCGATGTTCTGCATGTGGTTCTTCATGACGCTGTACGCACAGAACGTGTTGGGTTACACGCCGCTGGAGGCCGGTCTCGCGCTGGTGCCGAGTTCTCTGGCGGTCGTCTTCGGATCCAAGGTCGCGCCGCGGTTCATGCGGGTGCTCGGGGCGCGCGGTCTGGCGGCCGCGGGGACGGCCGTGGCGGTCGCCGGGTTCGTCTGGCAGTCGACGATGACCGTGCACGGCACGTATCTGACCTCGATCATGTTCCCGGGCATCCTGATGATGCTGGGCGCGGGCCTCGCCTCGACCCCGCTCGCGGCGCTGGCCACGTCCGGGACGGCGCCGGGGGAGGCCGGGCTGGTGTCGGGGCTGGTCAACACCTCGCGCACGATGGGGGGTTCGCTGGGGCTCGCGGTCATGTCGACCATCGCGTCGGCCCGTTCGGCACATTCGGCGGGTTCGACGGGGAGCGTGACGCCGCAGGCGCTGACGGAGGGGTACGCGCTGGCGTTCCGGGTGGGGGCCGGGGTGCTGGTCGGCGGGGTGGTGCTGATGGTGGTGTGGCTGCCGAGAAAAATGTCCGCGGCCTGAGGCAACGGTCCGGGCGGTCCATGGACTCCTTCAGACATCTAGGAGGTGCCCATGGGGGATCGCAAGGCGGCTCGGGACTCGGAGTTCCAGAGCTTTGTCATCGGCCGCTGGCCGCGGCTGATGCGGACGGCATTTCTCCTCACGGGGGAGCAGCACGCCGCGGAGGACCTGGTCCAGTCGACGCTCGAACAGGTCTACGTGGCCTGGCGCAGAGTCGACTCGGCCGACGACCCGGAGGCCTATGTACGGCGCGTGATGATCAACGCGCACGCACGCAAACACCGCAGGCGACTCAGGGAGTTCCTCGCACCGAAGGACGACTCCGGCCTGGTGCGCGAGGTGGCGGACACCGGCGACCGCATCGCCCAGGCCGAGGACCGCAGCGCCCTGCTGTCGGCGCTCGCCCAACTGCCGCCGCGGCAGCGGGAGGCGGTGGTCCTGCGGTACTGGGAGGACCTGACCGAGACGCAGACGGCGGAGGCGATGGGCTGTTCCGTCGGCGCGGTGAAGAGCAACGCGGCCAAGGGGATCGCGAAGCTCCGCGCCATACCGGGACTGGCCGAGACGGTGACGCAGGGAGGGCGGAAGTGATGAGCGCGGACCGGGAGACGAACCACGGTATGACCAGCCACGACATGACCCCCACGGACATCTCCCTCCTGCTGGCCGACGCCGCGGACGAGGTCGAGATCGGCATAGCCCCCTACCAGGCGGTGATGCGCGGTGGGCGGCGGCGCCGGGCGCGGCGGTGGGCGGTGGCCGCGGCGACGGCGCTGGTGCTGGCCGGGGCGTCGGGCGGGCTCGCGGTGGCCGGGCTCCAGGGCGGGAACGGACAGCTGACGCCGCCGTCGGCCACACAGTCGCCGACGGGGGAGCAGCTGAACCCCTACACGGCCCAGCGGACCACCCTGGCGATCGGAACGGACCAGGGCAAGGAGTGGCGGGTCGTCATCGACGTGTGGCCGGCCCCGCGCGACGAGGTGGAGGCGGCGGGCCAGTGGGAGGCGATGGGCCACTACGCGTACGGTGAGCGGCCCGCGGACGCGGACCGCTCCTCCGATCTGGTCGGCAAGAGCTCGTACTTCGTGTGGCGCAGCGTCGGGGACGAAGAGCAGTCGGTGACGATGCTGGGCACGTTCGGCAAGGAGGACACCCTGTCGGGCAAGGACATCGAGCACGCCTCGCTCCCTTTGGACCCGAACGTCGCCGCCCCGCACCGCCTGGTCGTCGGCCAGGTCGCCACGACCGCCCAGCGCGTCGGCTGCACTTGGGCGGACGGCACGACGACCCAGGTCCGCAGGGTGCCCCTGGGATACGACGTCAACTCCGACGAGCAGGTGATCCGCCCGGCCGACGGATCCCCGGTGAACTGGTTCGTGTGCCTGGCGCCGGAGGGGACGGCGTACAAGTCGGTGAAGGTGACGAAGTAGGAAGGGCCGGTGAAGGAGAGGGCCGGTGAACAAAGCCCGGGCAGCGTCACGCAGAACGCCGCCCTGACGGTCATGGGACAGGGGCCTCCCGGCACTTCACCTGTCCCCGGGGTGATGCCTCAAGGCCCGCCGCCACGGCTGCGCACACGGCCGTGAACGGCGTCCACCTGGGCCCCTCGCACACCCGCTGACCTGGGCTTTCAGGCAGACCCGGCATACGATCGCCGCACGGGAGAGGGGGCCGGATGGACCGGAACATTCGCTCGGTGGACGACGTACTGACGCTGCTGGACGGCATGGTCGGACAGGAGTCGGACCGCTGGACCAGCGGCGCGGCGGACTGGTGGGACGCGTTCTACGCCGACCGCTCCAGGCCGGTGCCGTTCTTCGTCGGCAAGCCCGACGAGAACCTGGTCTCCTACCTGGACCGCGGTCTCGTCACCGGTGGCCCCGGGGCGAGACGGGCCCTCGACCTGGGCTGCGGCCCGGGCCGTAACGCGCTGTTCCTGGCCGCGCGGGGTTTCGAGGTGGACGCGGTGGACCTGTCGCCGTCCGCCATGGCCTGGGCCGAGGAACGGGCCCGCGGGACGGGAGCGACGGCCACGTTCCACTGCGGGGACGCCTTCGAGCTCACCAGTAGCGAGCTCAGGGGACCGTACGACCTGGTCTACGACTCGGGCTGCTTCCACCATCTGCCCCCGCACCGCCGCATCAGCTACCTGAGCCTGCTCGACCAAGTCCTCGCTCCCGGCGGCCACTTCGGCCTCGCCTGCTTCGCGGCCGGTGGCATGGGATCGGAACTGTCCGACGCCGAGTTCTACGACCGCTCCGGTCTGCGGGGCGGACTCGCCTACACGCCCGAGTCCCTGCGGCGGATCTTCTCGGACCTGACGGAGGTCGAACTCCGCCGCATGCACGACGAGCCGGCCGACTCACCGCGTTTCGGCGAGGACTTCCTGTGGACGGCGTTGTTCCGCCGGAAGCCCGCCCCGTGAAGCGGTGCCGAAAGGCACCCGCTACAGCCACCCCTGCCGCCGGGCCTCCCGCAATGCCTGCCCGGGGTTGGGAGCGCCGGTCTTGGTGACGGCCGATGCGAGGCAGTCCCGGACGGTCGGCTCGGAGAGATGCAGTTGACCGGCGATGTCGGTGACGGTCCCCCCGTCGGCCGAGGCCTTGAGGACGGTGCACTCCTGGGGCGTGAGCGGGTTGGGGACGGCGTTCACGGCGGTCGCGGCGAGGGCCGGGTCGATCACCGTCTCACCGGTCAGCACCCGGCGGATCGCGGCCGCCAGTTCCTCCAGGGGGGCGTCCTTCACCAGGAAACCGGCGGCACCCGCGTCCATGGCCCGGTGGAGGTGTCCGGGGCGCCCGTGGGTGGTCAGGAGCAGCACCCGGCAGTCCGGCACCTGGTCACGCAGCTCGGCAGCGGCGTCGAGGCCGCTGCGGCCCGGGAGGTCCACGTCGAGGAGGGCGACGTCGGGACGGTAGGCGAGGGCGGCGTCCACGATCGCGTCCCCGGCCGACACCTGCGCCACGACCACGATGTCCGGCGCCATCCCCAGCAGTAAGGCAAGCGCCCCACGTGCCATGCCCTGGCCCTCGGCGAGCAGGACCCGGATGGACTTGGCGGGCCGGTGATGCGGGGGCATTTCGTTCACGACCCAAGGGTAGGCGCGCGGTCCGGCGTCCGCGCCGGCCGTGGCCCGGCGGAAAGCGAGCCGTCCCTGCCGGGCCGGAGCAGTGCGGGGCCGCTCCCGCCCCGCCCACTTCTCCGCCTCCGCCGCCGAGGCCGCGGCCGTGCCTGCTGAGGCACCCGCGCCGCACGCGTGGCCGGCCGGTGCCCGGACGCGCCCCGGCGATGCCGCCCGCGGAGCCCACGCCGAACCGGCGAACCCGATCTGATGAGGCGTCAGGAGTCTTCACAAGTGCGGTGCGCTCGGCTATACAGGGGGCGCCGGACTGGAACGCGTTCTAGAACGGCCCGTGACGACCTCGGTGCGGCCGACGGTGCGGACGGCCGTACCGAGGTCTTGACCGATCCGCCGGATGCCCCGTTCTGTCAGGAGCCCCATGCCCATCGACGCCGCCAAGGCCGTAGCCGCCGAACCCCGGACCGGCGAGATCTCCTGGACCGCGAAGGACGTGCAGCTCTACCACCTCGGCATCGGCGCGGGCGCCCGCCCGGACATCGCCGGCCCCGCCACCGACCCCGACGAACTGCGCTACACCCTGGAGTCCCGGCTGCACGTCCTGCCGAGTTTCGCCACCGTCGCCGGCGCCGGCTCGCCCGGCGTGATCAGCAGCCTGTCCATGCCCGGCATCGAGGTCGACCTCGCCCGCGTCCTGCACGGCGGACAGTCGCTCACCGTCCGCCGCCCGGTGCCCGTGGCGGGCACCGCGACCGCCACCGGCCGTATCGCCGCCGTCTACGACAAGGGCAAGGCGGCCGTCCTCGTCATGCGCACCGAAGTCGCCGACGCCGACGGCCCGTTGTGGACCAACGACGCGCAGATCTTCGTACGGGGAGAGGGGGGATGGGGCGGGGACCGCGGCCCCTCCGCACGCCTCGAACCACCCACCGGCGACCCGGACAGGGTCGTCGAGCGGCCCGTCCGCGAGGACCAGGCCCTCCTCTACCGCCTCTCCGGCGACCTCAACCCCCTGCACGCGGACCCGGAGTTCGCCAAGATCGCCGGGTTCGAGCGGCCCATCCTGCACGGGCTGTGCACCTACGGGATCACGCTCAAGGCGGTCGTCGACACGCTGCTCGGCGGGGATGTGACCCGGGTGCGGTCGTACGCCACACGGTTCGCCGGGGTCGTGTTCCCGGGGGAGACCCTGCGGATCCGGATGTGGCGGGAGCAGGGCCGGGTCCGGGTGGAGGTGGGCGCTGTCGAGCGGGGCGACGCGCCCGTCCTCGCCGACACGATCGTCGAACACACCTGAGTCAGACCGTTGCCCGAGGGGAGCCGCACCATGCGAGCAGCCGTACTGCACGAGATCGGCCAGGACAAGCTCGAGGTCTTCGACGACGTCGAGGCGGTGGGCTTCGGTCCCGGCAGGGTGAGGGTCCGGGTGCGGGCCACCGGGCTGTGTCACTCGGACCTGTCCGCGATGGCGGGGGTGCTGCCGCAGCCGGCTCCCTTCGTGCCCGGTCACGAGGGCGCCGGGGAGATCCTCGAAGTCGGGGAGGGCGTCAGCAACCTCAAGCCCGGCGACCGCGTCGTCGTCTGCTGGCTGCCCGCCTGCGGCGCCTGCCCCGCCTGCAAGCGCGGCCAGACCGAGCTGTGCCTGGCCGGGTTCATGAACGCCGGCACCCCCAACTTCAAGCGCCCCGGCGGTGACGTCTTCGGCTTCGCCGGCACCGGCACCTTCGCCGAGGAGGTCGTCGTCGACGCCGGCTGCGCGGTGCCGATCCCCGACGACGTCCCCTTCGACATCGCCGCCCTCATCGGCTGCGGGGTCACCACAGGACTCGGCTCCGCCCTCAACACCGCCGACGTGGAGGCCGGTTCCTCGGTCGCCGTCATCGGCTGCGGCGGCGTCGGCATCTCCGCGATCCAGGGCGCCCGGCTCAAGGGGGCCGCCGAGATCGTCGCCGTCGACCCGGTCGCCTCGCGCCGCGAGTCGGCCCTCAGGTTCGGCGCCACCAGGGCCGTCGCGCCGGACGAACTGCCCGACGCCAAGCAGCAGGTCACCGCGGGCGAGGGCTTCGACTACGTCTTCGAGGTCGTCGGCAAGTCCGCCACCGCCAGGACGGCGTACGAGAACACCCGGCGCGGCGGCACGCTCGTGATCGTCGGGGCGGGCGCCATGGACGACTTCCTCCAGCTCAACATGTTCGAGCTGTTCTTCGACGAGAAGCGGATCCTGCCGTCCATGTACGGCGGCGGCGACGTCCTGCGCTCCTACGAACGCACCATCGCCCTGTGGCGCGCCGGCCGTATCGACCTGGCGGGCCTGATCACCCACCGCGTACCGCTCGCCGACATCAACGAGGCCCTGGACCAGATGCGCACGGGCACGGCGCTGCGTACGTGCATCGAGATCTGAACCCACCCGCTGCGAAGGGGCGTCGATGTCACTGCCACTCGAGGGACTGTCCGCCGTCGTCACCGGCGCCGGCCGCGGTCTGGGCCGGGCCGAGGCACTCGAACTCGCCCGGCTCGGCGCGGCCGTCGTCGTCAACGACTACGGACAACCCGGCCGGGACGGCTCGGGCGAGGCCTCCACCGCTCCCGCCGAGGAGGTTGCCTCCGAGATCCGCGAGGCGGGCGGCAAGGCGCTCGCCCACACCGGGGATGTCGCCGACTTCCCACAGGCCCGGGCGCTCGTCGAGTCGGCGATCAGCGAGTTCGGCAAGCTGGACATCCTGGTCAACAACGCCGGCATCCTGCGTGATCGCATGGTCTTCTCCATGGCGGAGGAGGAGTGGGACTCGGTGATTCGGGTCCACCTCAAGGGCCACTTCAACACCACCCGCTTCGCCGCCGCGCACTGGCGCGAGCGGAGCAAGGCGGCGGGCGGGCCGGTGTACGGGCGGATCGTGAACACCTCGTCGGAGGCGTTCCTCGCCGGATCCGCCGGGCAGCCCAACTACGCGGCGGCGAAGGGCGGAATCGTCGGCCTCACCACCTCCACCGCCCTCGCCCTCGCGAAGTACGGCGTGACGGCCAACGCCATCTGCCCGCGCGCCCGCACCCGCATGACCGAGGACGTCTTCGCCGGCCTGGAGCGTCCGGAGGGCGGCCTGGACCCTCTCGCCCCCGAGCATGTCGCCCCGCTCGTCGGCTACTTGGCCTCCCCGGCCGCCGCACGCATCAACGGCCAGCTGCTCGTCGTGCACGGCGGCATGGTGGCGGTCGTCGAACGGCCCCGGGTGCAGGCGAAGTTCGACAGCAAGCAAGAGGCCTTCACGTACGACGAGTTGGACGCCGTACTCGGTCAGCACTACGCGGCACGGCCACCGGGGGAGACGTTCGGCGCGGTGGAGGTACTGGGCCTGAAGAGGGCGTAGAAACAAGACCTGAGAAGGGCGTGGAAACAGGAACGGCCCCGCTCCTCGCAAGGAGCGGGGCCGCGCGGCGTCAGGCTGCCGTCTCGGTCTCCTCGACCGGCTTGCGGTGACGGCCGCGAGGGGCCGTCTCGCTGTCGTGGGCCGAGACAGGACCCCGGTGCCTGCCGTGACCGGCGGCTTCCTGGACGTCGGACGACGGCTGGGTCGTGCTGGCGTTGCTCATCGGTAAAGCTCACCCCGTCAACATGATCTTTCAAACAGCCGGGCGAGTTTAACCGGCGTCCCACGGGCCGAATCCAGGCAGGCACACCAACCGGCACTACTTCGTTACAAGATTGCCCAACGGCGCTTGCTGCAAGGGCACAGGGCGGGGCGCGACGGGATGCGGAGGGTCCGTTTCCGAGGGCTCGCGCGAGGGCGACGCGGAGCCCTGCTGCCTCTCCGGGGCAGCCCCTGACCTCGGCTCTTCTTCCGCCGAGGCCGGGCCGGGCACCTCCATCCGCGCCACTGCGCACCGCACCTCCCGTGTGGCATACGGCAGGTGCAGCACCCCGTCCCGCGTCCAGAACCCGGCGCCCGTCAACCACCCCTCGGGCGCCGCGAGATGACGAACCTGCCGTTCCGCCGGCCGCCACACCCCGACCCAGCTCCCCACCGGCCCGTCGATGCGCAGCGCCACCCCGCAGCTCTCCGGCGTCAGCACCTGCCCCGGCTGGATCGCGAACGGCGTCACCGTGCACTCGGTCATCCGCAGGCACTCCGGGAAACGCACCGGCAGCGTGCTGCCCAGCACTCCCCAGCCCAGCCGTCCCTGCCCCGGCGAGGGGGCGTCCGAGCGGATCAGCAGCAGCCCGCTGTCCGGGTCGGCGAGCAGCACCCGGTCGTCGCTGGCGTCCGCGATCTGCAGCAGCGGCGACACCTCGCCGCCCCGTTCCAGGTCCACCACGACGGCCTTCGTACGGCCCCCTGACTCCCGGTCGAGGGCCAGCATCCGCCCGTCCCGGTCCAGCCACGCCCCACCCGAGCAGCGCCCCGGGACCTGCGCGACCTGCTCCGGCCCGAAGGCGCCCCCCGCCACCAGCCACACCGCGCCGGCGCGCCGGCCCACCGCGAGGGCGTACGCCTTGTCGCCGCCCGGAGCCGGGGGCAGCAGCCGCAGCCGGGCCTCCTCGTCCGGGCACTGCACGGCGCCCAGCAGCAGCTCACCGGTGCCGGGTCCGGTCGGGTACAGCAGCGAGAAGACGTGCCGTCCGTCGGTGCGGCGGCGGATCAGGACCCGGCCGTCGCCCATGGGCTGCACCTCGGTGCCGGGCTCCTCGGGCTGGTGGGCGGGCAGGGGAACGGCGTAGGGCTCGGGGCCGTCCAGGGTCCAGCGCTCCGGGAACCAGCAGTCGCCGTCGAGCGCGAGGCGGGCGGCGTAGGAACCGTCCGCCGTGATGGTGCAGCCCGCCCGAGGCGAGTCGCCGTCCTCGTGCTCCGCCGCGGGCTCGATCGCACAGGCCGTCATCGTCCGGTCACCTCCAGTCACGAAGCTAGTTTTCGCACGCACAGGCGTGGGATCGGCAGCATCCGCTTCACACAAAGGGGTGGCCGAGGAACGATTCGCCTGAGGAAACGGGGCGGTTGTGCTGAGCGCGGCCGGGCGCGGCGGGGGCAGCCGCCCGGGCGTGTTCCAGGCGCCGCTCCCGCGGCTCCGGCGCCGGTACAGCCGTACGGGGCATCCAGGTAGCCTGTCCCTCGTGCCCCGTCTGTCTGAAGTCATCGCCGCGCTGGAGAACCTGTGGCCCGCCGAGCGGGCCGAGTCCTGGGACGCGGTCGGCACCGTCGTGGGCGACCCCGACCAGGAGGTCTCCCGGGTCCTGTTCGCCGTCGACCCGGTCCAGGAGATCGTGGACGAGGCGGTGAAGCTGGGCGCCGACCTGCTGGTCACCCACCACCCGCTCTACCTTCGCGGTACGACGACGGTCGCGGCCTCCACCTTCAAGGGCCGGGTCGTCCACACGCTGATCAAGAACGACATCGCCCTGCACGTGGCCCACACCAACGCCGACACGGCCGACCCGGGCGTCAGCGACGCGCTGGCCGGCGCGCTGGACCTGCGCGTCGTGCGCCCGCTGGTGCCGGACCCGACCGACCCCGACGGCCGCCGCGGCCTGGGCCGGGTCTGCGAACTCGACCACCCGCTGACCGTCCGCGAGCTCGCGGCCCGCGCCGCCGAGCGGCTCCCCGCCACCGCGCAGGGCATCCGCGTCGCGGGCGACCCCGAGGCCGTCGTACGGACGATCGCCGTCAGCGGCGGCTCCGGCGACAGCCTCTTCGACCAGGTACGGGCAGCCGGCGTCGACGCCTTCCTCACCGCGGACCTCCGCCACCACCCGGCATCCGAGGCCGTGGCCCACAGTCCTCTCGCGCTGCTCGACGCGGCGCACTGGGCCACCGAGTGGCCCTGGTGCGAGCTGGCCGCGAGCCAGCTCGACGAGATCTCCGACCGCCATGGATGGGACCTGCGGGTCCACGTCTCCAAGACGGTCACCGACCCCTGGACCGCCCACGCGGCGTCCAACCCGCCCACTAGCACTATGGGAGCCCCCAACTGAACGCCGCGCCGGCCGACCAGATCCGACTTCTCGACGTCCAGGCCCTCGACGTCCGCCTGCAGCAGCTCGCGCACCGGCGGAGGTCCCTGCCCGAGCACGCCGAGATCGAGACGCTGAACAAGGACCTCACCCAGCTGCGCGACCTGCTCGTCGCCGCGCAGACCGAGGAGAGCGACTGCGCCCGCGAGCAGACCAAGGCCGAGCAGGACGTGGACCAGGTGCGCCAGCGCGCCGCCCGCGACCAGCAGCGCCTGGACTCCGGCGCCATCACCTCCCCGAAGGACCTGGAGAACCTCCAGCACGAGATCGCCTCCCTTGCCAAGCGCCAGGGCGACCTCGAGGACGTCGTCCTGGAGGTCATGGAGCGCCGCGAGTCCGCGCAGGAGCGGGTCGCCGAACTGACCGAGCGGGTCGGCTCCGTCCAGTCGAAGATCGACGACGCGACCGCCCGCCGGGACGCCGCGTTCGAGGAGATCGACGGCGAGGTGGCGAGCGTGACCAAGGAGCGCGAGGTCATCGCGGGCGCCGTCCCCGCCGACCTGCTCAAGCTCTACGACAAGCTGCGCGAGCAGCAGGGCGGCATCGGCGCGGCCAAGCTGTACCAGCGCACCTGCCAGGGCTGCCGCCAGGAGCTCGCCATCACCGAGCTGAACGAGATCCGCTCGGCGGCGCCGGACACGGTGGTGCGGTGCGAGAACTGCCGCCGGATTCTGGTGCGTACGGCGGAGTCGGGTCTGTAGGCCGGTCAGGTCTGCGGGCCGGTCAGGGCGTTTCGGTAAGGGGCTTGGGTCGTGCGGGAGTTCATCGTCGAGGCCGACGGCGGGTCACGGGGCAACCCGGGGCCCGCGGGTTACGGAGCCGTGGTGAAGGACGCGGCCACGGGGGAGACCCTCGTGGAGGCGGCCGAGTACATCGGCATCGCCACGAACAACGTGGCCGAGTACCGGGGCCTGCTCGCGGGCCTGCGCGCCGCGCACGATCTCGACCCCACGGCCACGGTCCACGTCCGCATGGACTCCAAGCTGGTCATCGAGCAGATGACGGGCCGCTGGAAGATCAAGCACCCGGACATGAAGCCGCTGGCGGCAGAGGCGGCGCGGGCCTTCCCCGTTCCTCAGGTCACGTACGAGTGGATCCCGAGAGAGCAGAACAAGCACGCGGACCGGCTGGCCAACGAGGCGATGGACGCCGGGAAGCGCGGAGAGCAGTGGTCGGCGGCGGCTTCCACGGCGGAGCTGGAGGCGGCTGACGCGAGGGCGGCTGCGAAGGCCGCATCCGCGTCCGAGCCGTCCGGAGACGCCGCCGCGGGCGCGGCGCGGGCACGTGCGGCGCTGGCGGAGGGGCGGGCCTCCGCGGCTCCGTCCGCCTCCAAGGCCGAGGCCGATGTCAGGGCCGCGCGCACCGTGGCCACCCCCTCGTCCGGCTGGGCTCCCGCCGACATGGGGGCGCCGGCCACCTTCGTCCTGCTCCGGCACGGCGAGACCCCCCTCACCCCCCAGAAGCGGTTCTCCGGCAGCGGCGGTACCGATCCGTCCCTCTCCGACGTCGGCCGGGAGCAGGCCGAGCGCGTGGGCGCCGCCCTCGCCCGGCGCGGCACCATCGAGGCCGTCGTGGCGTCGCCGCTCACCCGCACCCGGCAGACCGCCGGCATCGTCGCCGCCCGCCTCGGCCTCGACGTGACCATCGACGACGGCCTGCGCGAGACGGACTTCGGCGCCTGGGAGGGGCTCACCTTCGGCGAGGTCCGCGAACGCTACCCGGACGACCTGAGCGCCTGGCTGGCCGACCCGGAGGCCCGCCCCACCGGCGACGGCGAGAGCTTCGCGGCGACCGCCACCCGCATAGCCGCGACCCGCGACAAGCTGATCGCGGCGTATACCGGCCGCACGGTCCTCCTCGTCACGCACGTCACCCCGATCAAGACGTTCGTACGCCTCGCCCTCGGTGCCCCGCCCGAGTCCCTGTTCCGCATGGAACTGTCGGCGGCCTCCCTCTCGGCGATCGCGTACTACGCCGACGGCAACGCCAGCGTCCGCCTGGTCAACGACACGTCACACCTGCGTCCCTGACGTACCGGGTTCCTTCAGCCCGGCCGCCTCCCGCGCCAGCGCCTCGACCCGCCCCCAGTCCCGCGCGGCCACGGCGTCCGCGGGAAGCATCCAACTCCCGCCCACGCAGCCGACGTTGGGCAGCGCTAGGTAGTCGGGAGCCGTCGTGTGCCCGATCCCGCCGGTCGGACAGAACCGCGCCTGCGGCAGCGGCCCCGCCAGTGACTTCAGATACGCCGTACCGCCCGCCGCCTGCGCCGGGAAGAACTTCATCTCCCGCACCCCGCGCTCCAGCAGCGCCACCACCTCCGACGTGGTCGACACCCCCGGCAGGAACGGCACCCCGGACGCCCGCATCGCCTCCAGCAGTACGTCCGTCCAGCCCGGGCTGACCAGGAACCGGGCCCCCGCCGCCACGCTCTCCCTCACCTGCGCCGGAGTGATCACCGTCCCCGCCCCGACCACCGCCTCCGGCACGGCATCCGCGATCTCCCGGATCGCATCCAGTGCCGCCGGCGTCCGCAGCGTCACCTCGATCGCCGGCAGCCCGCCCGCGACCAGGGCCCGCGCCAGCGGCACGGCGTCGGAGGCGTCTTCGATGACGACGACGGGAACGACCGGTGCGAGATCCAGCACCGAGGCAGGCAGAGGGGAGGGCAGCGGCGAGGTCATGGCCTCATCGTGCCCGGGCTGTGCAGCATGCGCAAAGGGTGTTGCATATGTTGCAATGCTGGGATGGGCCGGGGTCGGTCAGTGGATCTCGTCCACCAGCACGTCCAACGTCCACGCCTTCCCGGCGCCCTTCGGAGGCCCCACCTCGACGACGTACCCGAGGTCCCGCAACGCCTCCACCAACTCCGCCGGACCCGAGGGCGCGGCCCCCGCCGTCAGCAGACTCCGTACGATCCGCCCCTTGGTCGCCTTGTTGAAGTGGCTGACGACCTTCCTGGTCGGCGCGTGCAGCACCCGTACCGTCGCCGTCCGCCCGGCCACCTCGCCCTTCGGCTTCCACGCCGCCGCGTACGCCGACGACCGCAGATCCAGCACGAGCCCGTCCCCGGCGGCCTCGGGCATCACCTCCGCCATCGGCGCCCGCCAGTACGCGCCGAGCGCGCCGAGCCCGGGCAGCTTCACACCCATCGAGCAGCGGTAGGAGGGGATCTTGTCGGTGACCCTGACGGCCCCCCACAACCCGGAGAACACCAGAAGCGAACGACCCGCCCGCCTCTTCGCGGGCGCGTCCAGCGACGCCAGGTCGAGCGCGTCGTACAGCACGCCGGTGTAGATCTCCCCGGCGGGCCGCGCCCCCGCACTCCGCAGCTCGGCGTTCTTGGCGACCTCGCCCCGCAGCCCCTCGCTCAGCCCGAGTACGCCCCGTGCCTTGTGCTCATCGCCGCCGCACAGCTCGACCAGCTCACCGAGCACGGCTTCACGGGCCTCGGTGAGCCCGGGCAGCGACAGCGACTCCAGCTTCAGCGAGGCACCCCGACCGGACGGGGCCTTGCCTTCGGAAGGCGGCAGCAGGACAAGCACACGTACTCCTTCAGTCGAACTCCGCCACAGGGTACGGCGTGCCACCCGGCGCCCCCCGCCCTACGGTGGCTGTATGCCCCGCCGCCCCATCCATGTGACCGGCGCCCCCGAGGGCCCGCTGCGGGCCGCGCTCGCCGCGCTGCGCACCAAGCTCCACGTGCCCGCCGGCTTCCCGCCCGAGGCACTCGCGGCCGCCGAGCAGGCCGCGCAGGCGCCGGCGCTGCCGGAGCACGACGCCACCGACATCCCCTTCTTCACCATCGACCCACCCGGCTCCACCGACCTGGACCAGGCGATGCACCTGTCCCGGCAGGGCACCGGCTACCGCGTCCGGTACGCCATCGCCGACGTCGCCGCCTTCGTCGTACCCGGAGGGCCGCTGGACAAGGAGGCGCACCGGCGGGTGACGACCCTGTACTTCCCCGACGTCCGCGTCCCGCTGCACCCGCAGGTGCTCAGCGAGGACGCCGCGAGCCTGCTGCCCGAGCGGACCCGCCCGGCGGCGCTGTGGACCATCGACCTCGACGCGAGCGGCCGTACGATCGCCGTCGACGTCCGCCGCGCCCTGGTGCGCAGCCGGGCCCGGCTCGACTACGCGGGCGTGCAGGCGCGGATCGACGCCGGTACGGCGGAGGAGCCCCTGGTCCTCCTCAAGACGATCGGCCTGCTGCGCGAACAGCTGGAGACCGAACGCGGCGGCATCTCGCTGCGCGTCCCCGACCAGGAGATCACCGAACGGGACCACACCTACGAACTGAGCTACCGCGCCCCGCTCCCGGTCGAGGGCTGGAACGAACAGCTCTCCCTGCTCACCGGCATGGCCGCCGCCCAGCTGATGCTGGCGCACGGCACGGGCATCCTGCGCACCCAGGAACCGACCACGGCCGGCAAGCTCGACGAGCTGCGCCGTACCGCGCACGCCCTGCACATCGACTGGCCGCACCATGTCTCGTACGCACAGCTGGTCCGCTCCCTCGACCCCGACGAACCGCGCCACGCGGCCTTCCTCCAGGCATGCACCGGGCTGATGAACAGCGCCAGGTACACCGACTTCCAGGGCGGCCGGCTGCCGCAGCAGACCATGCACGCCGCCGTCGCCGCGCCCTACGCGCACTGCACGGCCCCGCTGCGCCGCCTCGTCGACCGGTACGCCACCGAGATCTGCCTCGCCGCCGTCGCCGGCCGGGAGCCACCCGGCTGGGTGCTCAGCGCGCTCCCGACCGTGCGGAAGCGGATGGCCGAGGGCGGCAGGCGCGCGCGTGTCATCGAGCGCAACTGCGTCGACCTCGTGGAGGCCGCCGTGCTCAAGGACCGGGTGGGCGAGGTCTTCGAGGGCTGCGTGGTCGAACGGGAGCGCCCCGGGCACGACGGGAGGGTGGAACCCGGCGTCGTACAGCTGGCGTCCCCGGCGGTCATCGGCGACATCACGGAAACGACCCCGGACTCCCTCGGCGCGCGCCGCCCGGTCCGCCTCACTCGGGCGGACATGGAGGTCCCGACGGTGAGCTTCGCGCTTGCGTGACGGCTTGCTCGATCGCTTGCCTGATTGCTGGTACGAGGCGGTCGGCGTCGTCGGCGTGGAAGCGGACGAGGCGGATGTCCCGTCGACGGCCGAGGAAGGTGAAGTGGCAGACGGGCTCGGTGAGTTCGAGCGTCACGGAGGTCTGCGCCCCCATGGCGAGGTTGAGTTCACCGTCGGCCCGCTCATGGGTGGCGCGCAGCTCGCGGCGCACGTGCGCGATCTTCTCCAGCGGTATGGACAGATCGACATGCGCGGCACGCCGGATGCGCAGGGAGCCGGCGTCGAGCACATGGGGTCGTACGACGGAGGCGGCGTGCAGCGCGACGACGAGCACGATGGTGTACACGTCGAGCATGAAGACCACCCGGTGCACGGCCGGGTGGTCCCGCAGCAGCACGGACATGGTGATCGACTCGACCACGCACACGAAGGCGAACCCGAACATCATCGGGCCCTGCCCGCGCGCGTACCCGAAGGCGGTGCCTGAGCCGGTACCGTGCCGACGCCGGGCCAGCCACAGGGCGAGGCTGACGAGCAGCCGCAGTTCATGCCGGGCGAGGACGAGCACGGTGTTCATCCCTGCCCCTCCATGAGAATTCGCAGCGTACGGCGGATCGCCTCCGCCTGTGCCGGGGCGAAGTCGGCGTAGAAGGCGCGCAGGAAGCTGTTGTCCTGGTCGATGTCCGCCTCCGTGAGCAGTTCGCGGGGGATCAGGCCGGCGAGAAGCAAGGCCGCCTCCATCACGCGAGGGTCGTCGGGCTCGGCGTCCGCGAGGTCGTCGAGCAGCGCGTAGGCCTCATGCGCCCGAGCCACCGCGTCCGGACTCCCGAGCGCACCGCTCCAAAGGGACATCAACTGCTCCCGGGTCTCCGGTGAGGCGGCCGTGTCGAGCAGCGCGAGAATCTCCCGGTCCTTGGCGGCCATGGGGGAGTCGGCCAGCTCGGCCAGCCGGCCGGTCCGGGCGAACAACTCGCTCAGCTCGGGCGAGACCGGCCCCTCGGCGGGCAGCTCCCCCGCGTCGAGCAGCGCCCGGAGCCGGGCCCGCCGTTCCCGGATCGCCGCCTCCTGCCGGGCAAGATCCTCATCGAGCTCGCTCAGCACCTCGACAAGATCCTTCCCGGCATCCTCGGCCAGCACGTCCCGCACCTCCGCGAGCCCCAGCCCCAGCTCGGTCAGCCGCCGGATCCGGGCGAGCATGACGGCGTGCCGCAGGGTGTAGTCCCGATAGCCGTTCGGCCGCCGCTCGGGCTCGGGCAGCAGCCCCTGATGGTGGTAGTGCCGCACGGTCCGCGTGGTGACGCCGACGGCGGCGGCGAGTTCTCCGATCCGCATGGGATCAGTAGAGACGTTGACGTTGCGGCAGGGTCAAGTGAGCGGCTCAGCGGACTCCCGCGCAGGTGATCCGTCGCTGTTCCGTTCCGGTGAGCCACCAGCGGGGCGTTCCATGGACGTCATGGCACAGGATCCGATCACGCAGAAGCTTTTGCTGGACTGGTTTGTCGACCTGGACACCCCGGAGGGGCTCCGCGCCGAGCTGGTTGAGGGGGAACTCGTGGTGACTCCCGTGCCGGACGGGCATCACGAGCACTGCATCAGCCGGATCGTGGGTCAGGTGTATCGGCGATGCCGGACTGAGATGCAGTTCTCCGTGAACAAGGGGCTGCAGCTGAAGAATGCGGAGGGTTACCCACAGGACCACGTCATCCCGGACGGTACGTTCGCTCCCGAGGAACTGAGGCTCCACCGGGGCGCCGATCCCTGGATGCCCTGCGCAGGCGTCGCCATGGTGTTGGAGGTCACGGCCTCCAAGCCCCAGACCGACCGGGAGATCAAGCGCCGCTGTTATGCCCGCGGCGGCATCCCCCTCTACCTGCTCGTAGACCGAGAGACCTCATGGGTCACGCTGTTCAACGACCCGAAGTCGGGCGACTACCGGGAGCACCACGCCGTCGCCGTCGGCAAACCGCTCGCGCTGCCCGAGCCCTTCGCCTTCGACCTGCACACGGCGGACTTTCTCTGAGGCTTCCTGTGTTGCACTGCCAGGAGGAGTGAAGGGGGGTGCGAAGTGGGCGAACAGGCACTGTGGACCAGGGCACGGCTCGGCCGCGGCGGGCCCCCGCTCGATCTGCTGACCGCCCGCTTCGACCGGCACGTCTACGCCCCGCACGCACATGACGAGTTCACGATCGGCGTGTGCGTCGGCGGCAGCGAGGTCATCGACTACAGGGGCGGCCGCATACGTCCCGGCCCGGGCTCCATCGTCGTACTGGCACCGGGGGAGATGCACACAGGCGGCCCGGCGGCCTCCGACGGCTACGCCTACCGAGCCCTGTACGCCGACACGTCGCTGCTGAAGGACGGCACCCTGAGCACGACCGTCCCCCACTTCCACGACCCCCTCCTCGACGACCCGGACCTGGCCACCGCCCTGCGCATCACGCACGCCGAACTCGCCGCCTGCCCCGACCCCCTGGAGGCCGAGTCCCGCATCCCCTGGCTCCTGACGGCCCTGACCCGCCGCCACTCCACGTCCCGCGCGGCGAGCGACAGGATCCCCGGCGCCGACCACATCGCACACGCCGTACGCGACCGCCTGGCCGACGAGCTCACGGCCCCACCCTCCCTGGCCGCCCTGGCCACCGACCTCGGCCTGTCCCGCTACCAGCTCCTACGCGCCTTCCGCACGACGATGGGAGTGCCGCCGTACGCCTGGCTGGCCCAGTACAGGGTCGGGAGAGCCCGCAACCTCCTGGACACCGGCCTGCGCCCGGCGGAGGTCGCCGCCCTGGTCGGCTTCGCGGACCAGGCCCACCTCACCCGCTGGTTCCGCCGCGTACTCGGGGTGACCCCGGCGGCGTACCGCAACAGCGTTCAAGACGCGGGAGCATGAGGCGGCCGAAACTCACCGCATGACTGCACGCGGCTGGTTTCTGTTCGCCCTGATGGGCGTGGTCTGGGGCATCCCGTACCTGATGATCAAGGTGGCGGTGGAGGCGGTGTCCCCCTCGGTGGTGGTGTTCACCCGATGCGCCCTGGGCGCCGCCCTGCTCCTGCCGTTCGCGATCCGGCAGGGAGGCCTGGTCCGGACGGTCCGACGGCACTGGCGGCCGATGCTGGCCTTCGCGTGCATAGAGATCATCGGCCCCTGGTGGACCTTGACGGACGCCGAGCGCCACCTCTCCAGCTCGACGGCGGGCCTGCTGATCGCGGGCGTGCCGATAGTCGGCGTGGCCCTGGCCCGCTTCTTCGGTGGGGCGGAGTACCTGGGCGTCCGCCGGCTGACCGGCCTGCTCCTGGGCCTGACGGGCGTGGCGGTCCTCACGGTCCCGCACCTGACGGGCGGGGACGCCCGCTCGCTGGGGGAGGTACTGCTGACGGTGCTGGGCTACGCGACGGCTCCGCTGATCGCGGCGCGGTGGCTGAGGGACGTACCGTCCCTCCACCTCACAGCGGCCTGCCTGACGCTGGCGGCACTGGTGTACGCGCCCGCGGCCGCACTGACGTGGCCTGCTGAGATGCCGTCGGCCTCGGTGCTGGCGGCCCTCGCCGGCCTCGGCGTGATCTGCACGGCGGTGGCCTTCGTCGCCTTCCTGGAGCTGATCAAGGAGGCGGGCCCGACACGGGCGACGGTCTTCACGTACGTCAATCCGGCGGTGGCGGTGGCGGCGGGAGCCGTGTTCCTGGACGAGCCCCTGACGGCAGGAGTGCTCGCCGCCTTCGTCCTGATCCTTGCCGGTTCAGTACTGGCGACGGCAGCCCCGCGCAGGCCGGTAACATGGTCGACACGGCAGACGAGCCGGGCGGACGGCCGCGTGGAGTCCCCTTGACGGGGGGCTTCCCGAGGAACGTCCGGGCTCCACAGGGCAGGGTGGTGGCTAACGGCCACCCGGGGTGACCCGCGGGACAGTGCCACAGAAAGCAAACCGCCGGGGGCCTTGGCCCTCGGTAAGGGTGAAACGGTGGTGTAAGAGACCACCAGTGCCCAGGGTGACCTGGGCAGCTAGGTAAACCCCACCCGGAGCAAGGTCAAGAGGAGCGCTGTAAAAGGCACTCTGCGCGGACGTTCGAGGGCTGCCCGCCCGAGTCCGCGGGTAGACCGCAGGAGGCCGGCGGCAACGCCGGTCCTAGATGGATGGCCGTCGCCCGGGGCTCCGCGAGGAACCCTGGGAACAGAACCCGGCGTATAGCCCGACTCGTCTGCCGCTCCACATTCCCTCAGTTCAAAGGTCCTGTCCCTGGATGAAAAAGCCCGGGAGCGCATTCTGGCCGTGCCGGTGAGTGATGATGTGGGGTAGGCGTCGGCTCGACATGAAGCATGCAGTCGAAGTCGGTTTGTCGACTCATGTCGGGTACCGCAGAGGAGTCCAGGCCCAAGCGCAACGCGTGCCGCCACCGATGCGACCACCGGTACGACAGGCAGTACCGCCAGGTACCCTCAGACACATCGTCAACGCGGCCCGACGGGCTTCCGCTCCACCCCGTGGAGTCTCGAAGGACATGCCCCCACCCGCACGAGCTACTTCGTGCTGCCCGGGGGAAGTCTTTGCTGTTCCGCGCGTCTGCGAAAACGGTCGCCGCCATGGCGCTCGACAGTTCGCTCTATCTCCACCTCACCGAGCAGTTCACCCACATGCACGGCTACCGGCCCAACCCCTCCGAGGCGCGGTCATGGGAACGGAGCATTCCCACACTGGCCGCCGCGCTCAATGACGCGGGACTCGGTGACGTGGAGGTCATGCTTGAGTACGCGCTCCCGATGAACAGCAAGCGAGCCGACGCAGTCCTCGCCGGAATTCACCCACGCACGGGCGGCCCCTCTTACGTTGTGGTGGAGCTCAAGCAGTGGAGCGATTTCGTCCCGGACGAGGACGATCCGGTCCTCTGTCATGTTGCTTCCTATACTCAGCCGGTCCTCAACCCCATCGAGCAGGTGCGCCGCTACTGCGAGTACCTCATCAACTTCAACGGTGCGGTCGCCGACCACCCGGAGAGGGTCGGGGGCGTGGCCTTCCTGCACAATGCAACCGAGTTCGATGTGGGTGCACTGCGCGAGGTCGAGCGCGACCAGTGGGGCCAGTTGTTCGCGGGTGATACCCGCGGTGGGTTCATCGACTACCTCCGCACCCGGCTTAGCCCCGTGCATTCGGGCGCTGCGGCCGCTGACGCACTGCTTGCGGGTAAGACGGTCCCGTCGAAGCAGTTGATGGCGGTCGCGGCGCAGGAAGTTCGTGAGAGGGAGCAGTTCGTGCTCCTCGACGAACAACAGGTCGCCTACCGTAAGGTCCTCAATGCGGTACGCAAGGCCCAGCAGTCCGACCACAAGGAGGTCGTGGTCATCACCGGTGGTCCTGGTACCGGCAAGAGCGTCATCGCGCTCGCCTTGCTCGGCGAGTTGTACCGGCGAGGCATCCCGGCTCTGCACGCGACCGGGTCCCAGTCCTTCACCAAGACAATGCGCAAGGTCGCGGGTGCCAGGAAGCGCGAAGTGCAGGACCTCTTCAAGTACTTCAACAGCTTCATGACGACGGAGAAGAACAGCCTCGACGTCCTTGTCTGCGATGAGGCCCACCGCATCCGTGAGACATCGGCCAACCGGTACACGCCAGCCGCACGCCGGACCGGCAAGCGGCAGATCGACGAACTGATAGACGTGGCCAAAGTGCCCGTCTTCCTGCTCGACGAGCACCAGATCGTGCGCCCGGGTGAGATGGGCACGGTGGAAGACATCCGAGCCGCAGCGGCACGCAGGGGGCTGAACTGCCCCGTGGTAAGGCTCGAGAGCCAGTTCCGCTGCGGCGGGAGCGATGCCTACCTGCGCTGGGTGGTGCGGCTTCTGGGCCTGGAGCCCGGCGGCCCGGTGGTGTGGGACCCGGATGACCGCATGCAACTCCTGTTGGCACACAGCCCGGAGGAGATGGAGAGCTTCTTGGATGGCCGCCGTGGTCAGAACTACAGCGCTCGCATGTCAGCCGGCTACTGCTGGCCGTGGTCTCCGGAGCCCAAGCCGGGGCAGCCCCTTCCGGCCGACGTGAGGATCGGCGACTGGGCGCGCCCCTGGAACCTGCGCGGCGACCGCTCTGTCTCCGGCGCACCGCCGTCCGCCCTGTGGGCCACGGACCCGGCAGGCTTCGGTCAGATCGGTTGCGTCTACACGGCCCAGGGCTTCGAGTACGACTGGTCCGGCGTCATCATCGGCCCCGACCTGGTGTGGCGCGTCGACCGATGGGTGACGGACCGTACAGCGTCCAAGGATCCGGTGTTCAAGCGATCCACACCGGATGCCGATGTGGATCGCCTGATCCGCAACACGTACAAGGTGCTGCTGACCCGCGGAATGGTCGGCACGGTCGTCTACTCCACGGATCGGGAGACGCAGGAGAAACTACGAGAACTGGTAGGTGCCGGGCGACGTGTGCCTGTCACGGTGTGAACGATCATCCTGACTCGCAGTTTTTGCGCCAACTTGCCCCTGACACGCCATGAGTCAGGGGGAGGAGTTCGTGTGAGCTGCCGCGCTCCCTAAGATCACCCGTACCAATTGCGGCCCGACGGGCTTCCTTGCGCGAGGACACGCCCCCACCCGCACGAGTCACTCGTGCCCTGGGGGAACCACCTCGTGTCCATGCTCCTGCTGAGGCTGTCTGCGCAGGACCTGCTTACTCTGAACTCGAGGCGGCGGATGGTGCCGCATCTCGCCGCAAGATACCAGTACTTCCGAGGGCGCGATGTGTCCGAGACAGAACGGGAGGCATGGGCCGAGAGCCTGGTCGAGTTGGCGGAAGACCTCGTTGAAGCGGAGCGGGGTAACGTCGAGATGGTCGTCGAGTGCGCGGCGACGGTCGACGAACCGAAGAAGGGGGAGCCGCCCCTCATCGACGTCGTGCTCGTGGGCCGACACCCCGAGACACGTCTGCCGTCGTTCCAACTCGTCGAGCTGAAGCGATGGTCAATGGTGACGCAGGTGGAAGCCGCCACTGCGGAGCTCGTAAGGGTGCCGGGATACAAGAAGCCCAAGAAGCACCCCGCCTTGCAACTCAGGAACACATACCAATTGTTCACTGGAGACCAGGGACCTCTGCGTGGCATCACGGTCGAATGCGGCGGATTCGCGTACCTGCACAATGCCACCGATGACTCGGTTCGACCGCTGCTCGATACGTTGGCGCCGACTGGAGCCTATGAGCGTGTGTACACCCGCGACAGCCGTGACCTGCTCCTTGCGGACCTGCGTCGGCATTTCGCGGAGGACGGCGCGGCTTCCGAGGCCGAGCAACTCCTGCGGTTCATGAACCTGCGCAATACGCCGCTTCTCGACGCGATGATCAGATCTCGCGGGGAGGACACGGTGTTCACCCTGCGTGGACAGCAGAAGAAGGTGGCGGCGAGTGTTCTGGAACGAGCTGCCCTGGTTCTCGGCAATCCCGATCACCCCGCTCCGCTGCCGGACGACGGACGAGCCGTGTTCATCGTGACGGGTGGTGCAGGTACCGGAAAGAGCGCGGTGGGTCTACAGCTCAGAGCCGATTTCGAAGCAGCCGGACAAACGGTGAAGTACGCCAGCGGCAGCCGTGCCTTCAACGGGGCGCTCCAGGAGCAGGTGGGCTACACCGACAAGGAGTTCAGAAAGAGGTTCGCCTACTTCAGCCACTTCGTGACACCTCCGGACCCTCCCTTGGACGTCCTCATCTGTGACGAGGCGCATCGCCTCAGAGAACGAACCATCGACATGTACCGCCGAGAGGAGAAGTCGGGCAAGCAGCCTCAGGTGGACGATCTGCTTGATGCCGCCCGCCTTACGGTGTTCTTTCTCGATGAGAGCCAGTCCGTGCGACCCAAGGAAGTCGGAACGGTGAGCCTGATCGAGGCAGCTGCAAGAGCTCGGGGGATCACTCCACTTCGCTATGGGCTCAGGGAGGAATGGCGCTGCGGGGGCAGCGACGCCTACATCCGCTGGGTGCGGGCTGTCCTCGACATCGAGGCAGGAACCACGGACTGGACCCCCGACGGTTTGATGCATGTCGAGGTGGCCGAGAGCCCAGAGGAACTTGAGTACATCATCAGGACCGAGGCGGAGGCGGGCGCGACGGCTCGCATGGTGGCCGGCTTCTGCTGGCCGTGGACCGAGCCGGTGGGAAAGGGGAAGGCGGCGCGCCTGGAGGCAGACGTCCGGATCGGTGACTGGCATCGACCGTGGAACGCCAAAGGTGACTCCTTCCGCGAGAACGGAGCGGTGCCCCCGTCCACGAAATGGTCAGTGCACCCGTATGGCATCAACCAGATCGGCTGCGTCTACACGGCTCAGGGCCTTGAGTGGGACTGGTGCGGGGTGATCCTCGGCGAGGACATGGTGAGACGCGGCGACCGTTGGGTCTACCGCAAGGGGCAGTGGTGTGAGGAGCCGGAAAGCAAGGTCAAACGTGTCAAAGTGCCTGGTTCGTTCGACATGAAGCTCCGTGAGGGGACGGGAAGCGAGGAAGAAAAAGAGGAGGAGTTCGCGCGTTGTGTTCGTCACGCATACCACGTGCTCATGACCAGGGCGAGCCGGGCGACGGTGCTGTACTCCACGGATGAGGAGACACAGGCGTACCTCAAGAGCTGCGTAGGTGACGTGCAGATACACGGCCTGCGGCCCACGTGGGAAAACCTCCCTGCCGAGGCGCGGATCCCACATCTCCCCAGCCCGAAGAGGAAGGGCAATGACACCCCTCCTGGCCAGGAATTGCTTTTCTGAAGGATCACCGCCGTAGGGCTGAAGCCAGACAGGCTGAAGAGTGGCGGGCTCGCCGGGCCCGCCACATGCCTGCCTCAGATGAGGTGGCGCGCTGCCACCGCCAGTGCCTCCCACACGAGGTTGGAGATCACACCCGCGGCGGCGCCGGCCAGGATCTCGCGGATCCAAGGACGACGCGCAGGCTTGTACTCGACCGGTTCCATAAAGGCCCACTCCATGGTGTGAGTTCGGAATGGTAGGACCGCCCTACCGGGCATCCGCCCCATTCGTCACTCACGGCCAGCGGACTGGACCGTGGACTCCGCCTCGTACCCTCCGGGAAGGTGCGCAGCAGTGAAAGCCTATCCCACGCGGTGCGTCCCTGATTGGGCCAATGACCTGGCAGCTGGCTGGAGTTCGAGCCCTAGATCGGCCCAGACGGTCTTCCTCGCAAGCAGTGGGATCGGACACCGGGCTCGATGGCCGCCGCCTGCCCTTTGTGACGAGGATTTTTAGTTGGCACAAAAGAGGGATAGTTGGCACCAAGATCAGGCCGTTTTCAGAGGTGACGGCGCATCACCTCAATGCATGTAGGCCGGGCTGCGTTCGATCGGTACCGCGGATACGGGATCCCGAGGTTCATGCCGCCATAGGCAGCACGAAGAAGACTCGTGCGGGTGGGGGCATGTCCTCCGGTGTCCGCCGACAGGCGGATCAGGAAGCCCGTCGAGCCGCTGAGATAGTGCTCGCCATCCTAGGCCAGCGTGTGCATCACGAGGAGGGGATGGACAGGGTCTGCTGCCGTGATCCCGCTGTGGCGGGAGATCGCTGCAGACAACCTCCTCCCTGCGCTTACGATGAATTTCCAGCCCGATCCTGCGCGAGAGGCGAGGCGGCATGGATGTCCTGGGGATCGATGCCTGTGGCAAGCAGGGGTGGGCGGGGATCAGGCTCAGGGACGGCGTATACATGGGCAGCCTGGTCGATGTCCGGCTTGACGCGTTGATCGAGCGGGCCGCCGGGGCGGAGGCGATCGCGGTCGACATGCCGCTCGGCCTGGTCGAGAAGGGCTGGCGGGCCGCGGATCTCGAGGCGAGGGCGCTGTTGGGTGTGCGGCGCAGCAGTGTTTTCCTTGTGGCGCCGCGGCCGGCTTGGCTGGAGTCGGACTACGGGGCGGCCGGAGATCGGTGCCATGAGCTCACCGGTCGTCGGCTGAGCCAGCAGGCGTGGGCGCTGGCTCCGAAGCTGCTGGAGGCTCGGGCGTGCTGGCTCGCCGATGAACGCATCCACGAAGTGCACCCTGAGGTATCTTTCCGTGCTCTGGCCGGGGGCGTGCCGCTGGTCTACCCGAAGAAGACCTGGCGTGGCCAGAACGCGCGTCGCCGCCTGCTGGCCGCAGCCGGGCTCGCGCTGCCGGACGAACTCGGCGAGGCGGATCGCGTTCCTGTGGACGACGTTCTCGACGCCGCCGCCGCGGCCTGGTCGGCCCACCGGATTGCGCTGGGCATCGCGGGCCGAATTCCAGCGGTCGATGAGGTGGACGTGGACGCGGAGGGGCGCGTCATCGAGATCCGGTACTGACGATCCGTCCCTGTGCCACTGACCCTGCGGCTCACAGAACCGTAGGGTTACCCCATGGTGACTGCGACGGTCCGTGAGTGGCACGACGAAGAAGGGTGGGGCGTGTTCGACTGCCCCGAGACGCCGGGTGGGTGCTGGGGGCACTACTCCGACATCCAAAGGGGCGGGTTCCGCGCGCTGTCGGCCGGGCAGAAGGTGGACCTCACCTGGGAGGCCCCCGGCTTCAAGCAGGACGGGTACGACTACCGCGCTGTGAGCATCGTGCCCCGGCCCGCCTGATCCACGCCTGAGCGCTGGTCCCGGGGCGCCACGGTCGTCACAGCGCGTCCACCGCGCTCACCTTCCAGCCTTCGTCCGTGTGCGTCATCGTCATCCGCACGCGGTTCAGGTCCACGCGCGAGCCCGAGACCTGCGTGCTCTCGGTGACCTGGTTGACGAAGAGCAGCACCACGACCTTGTCGGGGGAGGCCGAGACGACCGAGGCTGCCGGGGTTCCGCCGGAGGCCGGCGCGGCGATCGTCGCCTTCACCACTCCGTGGTACTTCGTGGCCGTCGGGCCGACCACCGTCTTTGTCGTCTTGCCGTACTCGTCGCGGAAGTCGCCGGTCAGGTGGGCGCGGGCCTTCGCGAAGTCGCGGTCCAGGTGGCGGTAGTCGTACGACAGGACGACCGGTGCCGCCTTCTGGGCTGCCGCGACCGCCTCGGTGCGGGCGGTTTCCGTGCGGCGGGCGTCCCAGGACTTCCAGCCCAGTACGGCGGCTGCGACCAGGGCCGCCAGGCACAGGACGCCGAGCAGCAACGTGAGCAGCCTTCGGCGGGCGGGTGCGGGCCGTTCCTCCGGGGCGTCGTCCTCCTCGAAGGTCTCCGGTGACGGCTCCGGTGGGTCCTGCCAACCGTCTTTCGGGGCCTCGATCAGTACGGTGCGGCCCGCGGACAACTTCTCGGCACCGGCGTCGGACGCCTCGTCGGTGGCCGTCACCGAGCCCGCGTCGCGGTGGCCGCGTTCCGCGCGCTTGGCTGCTGCTCGGGCTGCCGCCGTCATCGTGCGACGGACGGTGGTGCCGGGGGCGCGGCCGGTTGTCGTCTTCGGCATGGTCGTACTCCTCAATCGTGCTTGTCAGCCGACGAACTCGACGTCCGACGTCAGCCAGCGGCCGTCCCGGTGCACCAGGTCCAGCTGGAGGCGATACGTGCGCGCCTCCCCCTGAGGCACCGCCGTGTTCGTCACCTTGCTGTCGGCCACCACCAGCACCCGCGCCGAGTTCTCGTCGGCGCGGACGATGCCCGCCTCCAGGACCTGGCCCTCCGACACGGACTTGTTCTGGGCCACCAGCTGCGTCAACTGCTTCGTCTGTGCCGCGAACTGCTTCTTGAAGTCGCCGGTCGCGCCCGACAGGACGTTCGCGCTGTCGCGGTCGTAGTGCCGGTAGTCGAGCGAGGTGAAGTTCAGCGCCGACTGGCGGGCCGCGGACAGGATGTCCTGCCGGCGCTGCTCCGCCTCGCGCTGTGCCAGGAGGCCGAAGGCGAGCCAGATCGTCACTGCGGTGGTCAGGACCGTCGCCGCCATGAGTCCGGCCGTCAGCAGGCTGGGTCGCCTCAGTTTCATGCCATGGGGCCAACGAGCAGCCATTGCCACGACTCCTTTCCGAACACGGCCCGCTGGCCGCCCGTCGAGCCGATCTCGACGTTCCTGCCGTCCGGAGCGACGGTGGTGCCGGTCTCCGGGTCGTATGGGGTGACGTATGCGGCCTGGTTCGCGTCGCCGCCGTACGAGCGCGACGCTCCCGGGGCGTTCTGCGCGCCTCGTACCGACGACTTGCTGCCTCGCGGCAGCGTGCAGCGGGCCCCCGTGTTCGCCTCGCGCGTGCTCGTGTCCGCCGGGTCGCGGCGCGCCGTGCCGTAGCCCTGCCTGCAGGCCGGCGGGTCGTCGGCGTTCAGCACCATGCCGAAGTGGGTCGTGCCGTCGCCGGGGATCACCGTGTAGCTGCCCGCCACCATCACCGGGAAGGTGACCAGCGCCTGTTCCACGCCGGGCAGCCGGGCCAGGGTGACCTGGCCGCCGCTGATCAGGTTCGCCAGCAGGACCGACAGCTCCGGGCCCGTCGACTTCAGCAGCGAGTTCACCTCCTGCGCCGCCGGCCGTGCGTTGCCGATCAGCTTGCGCAGGTCGCCGTCGCTCTCCTTCAACTGGGCCGACAACAGAGCCAGGTCATGCGCGAATGACTTGATCGACGAACCCTGGTCCGCCTGTGTCTTCAGGACCTTTCTCGAGTCCTCGATCAGCGCGATCGTCTCCGGCAACGCGTCCGACGCCGAATCGACCAGGTCGTTCCCCGAGTCGACCAGGCGGCTCAGGTTCGGGCCCGTTCCGGCGAAGGCCTCGCCCAACTCGTCGATCGTGACCCGGAGGTCCTTCTTGCCGACCGAGTTCACCAGGCGGTCCAGGCTCAGGACCAGGTCCGTCGTCGGGAGCGGTACGCGGGTGTTGCGGCGCGGGATGTCGCTGCCGTCCAGCAGGTACGGGCCGTGGGAGGTGCGTGGCTGCAGGTCGACGTACTGCTCGCCCACCGCCGAGCGGTTCGCCACGACGGCGAGCGTGTCCGCGGGGATACGGGGCGCGCCGTCCTCGATGTCCAGGGCCACCGAGACACCGTCGTCGCCCGTCAGATGCAGCGCGCCCACCTTCCCCACCGGCACCCCGCGGTACGTCACCTCCGCGCCGGGGAAGACGCCACCGGAGTCGGGGAAGTCCGCGCGGACCGTGTAACCGCGGTCCAGGACGTCGTCCACCAGACCCGTGTACTCGGCGCCCACGTACGACACCCCCACCGCGGTGATCGTGGCGAAGGCCAGCAGCTGGACCTTGACCGTACGGGTGATCACGGCTGGACCCCCTTCAGCATCAGCTCGGCGAGTTCGAGGTTGATCCCCTCGGGCCAGTCGCCCCCGGTCCCGTAGGCGGCCGTGCACACCGGCGGGCAGAGCACGCCACCGCCGCCCCCGGAGGGGGACGAGGGGGAGGACGGCACACCTGGCGTGCTGCTCGGCAGTGCCGTGGGCTTCGGCACGCCCGGCACATCCGGGAGGTCCGGTACGTCCGGGAGGTCAGGGGTTCCGGGGAGCTCGGGGCCGGGGGTGTCCCCGTCGCCGCCCCCGTCTCCGCCGCCCGGCTTCTTCGTCAAGTTGCCGTAGATCCCCGCCAGATCGAGGTCCGCCGTGATGTGGAGGTTCACGTAGTCGCCCTTGATCGCGTCCACCGCGTTGCGTGGGAACGGGTAGGTCGTCAGCAGCTCAAGGGAGTTGGGCAGGTCGTCGCCCGCCTTGTTGAGCTGTTGCAGGATCGGGCGGAGCTGCTCGAGGTTGGCGACCGTGTCGTCGTGCGAGGCGTTGATCACCTTGGTGCCCGTCCGGCCCAGGTTCGACAGGGCCGTCAGCATCCTCGTCAGGTCGCGCCGCTGGTCGGCGAGGACCTTGAGGGCCGGTGGCATCTCCTCCACCGCCTCGGCGATGGTCTCCTTCTCCTTGCCGAGGCGTTTGGCCAGGCGGTCCACCGCCTTCAGTGCCCGGACGATGTCCTGCTTCTGCTTGTCCAGGCCGCCCAGGAAGGTGTCCAGTTCCTTCAGCAGCGACTTGACCCGGTTCTCCCGGCCCTCCAGCGCCTTGTTCAGCTCCACGGTGATCGTCTTGAGCTGGGCCACCCCACCGCCGTTGAGCAGGGCCGACAGGGCTGACAGCACCTCCTCGATCTCGGGGTTGCGGCCGCTGCGGGACAGGGGGATCACGTCTCCCTCGCCCAGGCGGCCCACCGGTGCCGTGCCCGCCGGCTTCGACAGCGCCACGTACTTCTCGCCGAGCATGCTGGTCTGGCGGAGTTCGGCGATCGCGTTCGCCGGCAGTTTCACCGAGTCGGCCACCCGCAGGTGCACGCGTGCGTGCCAGCCGTCCAGCTCGACCTTCTCGACCGCGCCCACCGTCACGTTGTTGACCTTCACCGCCGACTGCGGCACCAGGTCCAGTACGTCACGGAACTCGACGGTGACGTGGTACGCGTTGCCGTCCGAGGCGGCGCCGCCGGGCAGTTGGACGTCGTACCAGCCGTTGAACTCGCAGCCGGTCAGGAGCAGTGAGCCGACGGCCGCCCACGCCGCCACTCCGCCCTTGCCCAGCGCACCCCTTCGCAGCGCACCCTTTCGCGGCACGCGCCTCCACAGCTGGTTCTCGGCGCTCATGCCCTCGCCCCCAGGATTCCGCCGAGCGTGCGATCGACCGTGCCCGTGACCGCCGCGCCGCCCTGCGGCAGCTCCGGCAGGGAGTCGAACAGCTTCCTCAGCTCGGCGCAGTCGGGGTTCTTGCCGCCCTCGTCGCCCGTCGTCTTCAGTACGGAGCACAGCAGCGACGCCGGGTCCTGCGCCTGATCGGCGTTGTTGCGGGTGTCGAGGGTGCCGGCCGCCGGGTTGTAGGCGTTGTTCAGGTTCGACATGCCGGTCGGGGCCACCTCCAACAGCTCCTCCAGTGCCGCCCGTTGGGTGACGAGGACCTTGGTCACCTTGCTGAGACCCTCCACGTTCGAGGTCAGCGACTCCTTGTTCTTCTTCACGAACGCCGACACGTCACCGAGCGCCGTCCCCAGGTTCTTCAGCGCCGCCGCCAAGTCCTTGCGCTCGCCCGCGAGTTGCTCGGCGACCTGCGCGAGGCTGCTGTTGAACGACCGCACGCTCTTGTCGTCGGCCGCCAGCGCCGCCGTGAAGACCTGGAGGTTGCGGACCGTGCCGAACAGGTCCGTGCGACCGTCGGACAGGGTCGTGACCGCCGCCGACAGGTCCTCGACGCTCTGGTGCAGGTTCTTGCCCTGGCCGTCCAGGTTGTCCGCGCTCACGCCGAGCAGCCGGGACAGGGCGCCGTCCTTGTTGGCGCCGTCCGGGCCGAGCGCCTCGGCCGTGGTGTGGAGGCTGTCGAAGATGCGGTCCAGTTCGACCGGTACGGCCGTGCGCGACTCGGGGATCTCGTCCCCGGTCCGCATCACCGGACCGCTGCCCCGGTACACCGGCAGCAGCTGCACGTAACGGTCGCTGACGACCGAGGAGTTGATGATGGCCGCCTGTGCGTCCGCCGGGACCTTGCGGCCCGCGTCGTACTCCAGCTCCACGCGCACCCGGCCGCCCTCCGGCGTGATCTCCTTGACCTCGCCGATCCGGACACCGAGGACGCGGACGTCCGAGCCCGGGTAGATGCCGACCGTGCGCGGGAAGTACGCCGTGACACGGACCGGCTCGGGGCGCGGCCACAGTACGTAGGTGAGCGCGGCGACGAGGGTCAGGACGGTCAGCAGCACCAGGCGCTTTCTCCAACGGTTGCTCACTGCGCCCCTCCCGTCCGCGTCTGCGGCACCACCGGAGCCGCGACCAGGTTCTGGACGTAGGAGTCGAACCAGCGGCCGTTGCCGAGGGTGTTGGTGAAGAGCCGGACGTAGGGGGCGAGGAGCTTGATGCTCCTGTCCAGGCTGGACTGGTTCCGTTCGAGCATCTCCACCACACGGTTCAGGCCCTTGAGCGCGGGCCCGATCTCCTTGTCGTTGTCCTGGACCAGGCCGGAGAGCTGGATGCCGAGCGCGGCGGAGCTCTTCAGCAGTTTGTGGATCGCCTCGCGCCGCTTGCTGATCTCCTTGAACAGCTTGTCGCCGTCCTTGACCAGGGTGGTGAAGTCCGACGACCGGTCGGCCAGGACGTCCGTGACACCGTTCGCGTGGTCGAGCAGTTCGCGCAGCGACTTGTCGCGGGAGGCCACCGTCCGGGAGATCTGCGACAGGCCCTTGATCGACGCCCGTACCTCCTCGGGGGAGTCCTCGAAGGTGGTGGAGATCGTGTTCAGGGCGTTCGCCACCCGGTCGGTGTCGACCTCCTCCGTCGTGGTGGTGAGGTCGCTGAAGGCCTGTACGACGTCGTACGCGGGCACGGTGCGCGTCAGCGGTATCTCGCTGCCGGGCGCCAGCCGGCCACGGCCCTTCGGGTGCAGCGCCAGGTACTTCGCGCCCAGGATCGTCTTGACCCGGATCGACGCCCCGGTGTCGGTGCCGAAGGCCGGCTCGCCCTTGAGCTTGAAGGTGACCTTGACGTGGTCGCCGTCCAGGTCGACCTCCTCCACCTTGCCGACCTTGACCCCGGCGATCCGCACCTCGTCGCCCGGCTTGAGGCCGCCGGCCTCCGCGAAGGCCGCGCTGTACGTGTCGCCGTCGCCGATGACCGGCAGCCGGTCGGCGTTGAAGGCGGCCACCGTCAGCAGGGCGAGCACGGTGAGGCCGACCGCGCCGATGACGACGGGGTTGCGGTCGCGGAAGGGGGAGAGGTGCGGGCGGCGGATGCGGGGGAGCCGGATGCGAGGCGGCTCGACGCGGACCTTGACCAGCGGTTGCCGGCGGGGGGCGCGGCGCGGCAGCGGGCGGACGCGCGGCAACCGCGGCTTCGGCAGCTTCGGCGGTTCCACCCGCACCCTGAACATCGGCTCCGGGCCGTGCTTCTTGCGGCTCATGCCCCGCACCTCGCCCTCGCCACGTGCAGGTCGGGCGTGAGCACCTGCCGTGACGTCGACTCCGTCTTCGGCAGGACGATCCGGCCGTCGAAGTCACACAGGTAGAAGTTGAACCACGAGCCGTAGGACGCCGTCCCGGTCAGCTCGTTGAGCTTGTTCGGCAGCCGCTTCAGCACGCCCTCCACGGTCTTCTCGTTGTCGTTCAGCGTTCCGGTGAGCTCGGTCAGCTCGGCGATGTCGTCCTTCAGCGGCGGCCGGGCGTCCTTCAGCAGGCCCGAGGTGGCCTCCGTCAGGTCGCCGATGCTCACCAGGGACCGGCCGATGGGCTTGCGGTCGGCGGACAGGCCCGAGACGACCCGGCGCAGCTGCTTGAGCAGGCCGGAGAAGCGGGCGCCGCGCTTGTCCAGCGTCCCGAGCACGGTGTTCAGGTTGTCGATCACCGAGCCGATCAGCTTGTCGCGGCCGGCCAGCGTCGAGGTGAGCGACGCGGTGTGCACGAGGAGGCTGTTGACCGTGCCGCCCTCGCCCTGGAGCGTGCGGATGATCTCCGTAGCGAGCTGGTTGACGTCCTTCGGGCTGAGCGCGGCGAACAGCGGCTTGAAGCCGTTCAGCAGGGCGTTGAGGTCCAGCGCCGGCTGCGTGCGGGACAGCGGGATCGTCGCGCCGGGGCGCAGCCGGGTGCCGTCGCCCGTGCCCTCGGTGAGGGCGACGTACCGCTGGCCCACCAGGTTGCGGTACCGGATGACGGCGCCCGTGCCGGTGAGCAGCGGCCGTTCCCGGCTGACCGTGAAGGTGACCTCGGCCAGCGTCCGGTCCTTGATCCGAATGCCCTCGACCTCGCCGACCCGCACCCCGGCCACCCGGATGTCGTCGCCCTTCTCCAGGCCGGTGACGTCGCTGAAGACCGCGCGGTAAGTGTCCTTCGGGCTGAAGGAGATGTTCACGATCGTGGCCGCGAGCAGGGCCGTCGCCAGGATCGTCACCAGCGCGAAGAGGCTGAACTTGATGAGCGGGGCGGCCGTCTGCCGAGCGCCCTTCGCCTTCGTACGGCTCATGCCACACTCACCGCCGTCCCGCGCACCAGCGGCCCGAACAGCAGCGTCGTGACCGGCGGCACCTCGTCGGCGGGCACGCCCAGCACCGGGGCGACCAGCGAGCCGACCGCCCGCTGCTCGGCCCGGGTGGCGGAGACGCCGAGCGGGCCGCCCGCCGACGAACCCCCGGACTTCGAACCGTCGTTGAGGTGCGCCCCCGGTGCCGGTACCGGCGGACCCGGCAGATCACGGCAGTTGGGGCCCGACCGCTCGCCGTAGCGCGGCTCCTCGCCCGGCTCGTACGCCCCCTGCGGCTGTACGACCTCCAGCGTGATGTGCATCTTGCCGCCCCGGAACGCCTCCTCCGAGGCCTTCTCCTGCCGGACCAGACCGGCCAGCAGGCACGGGTACTCGGGGGAGTAGCGGGCGAACAGCTCCAGCGTCGGGCGGGAGACCTGGCCGAGGGTGATCAGCCGGCCGCCGTTCGCGTCGAGGAAGTCCTCTGCCGTGTCCGCCACGGTCGCCGTCGACTTCAGCGCCGCCGCCAGCTGGTCCTTCTGCTCGACGAGGGTGCGGCTGGTGGTGACGGTGTTGCGCAGGATGTCCATCAGATCGGGTGCCGCGTCGCCGTAGATCTCGGCGACCTCGGCGAAGCGGGCGATGTTCTCGGTGAGGGTCGGGAGGTGGGGGTTGAGGCGGCGCAGGTAGGACTCCAGGCGTGTGAGGTTGTCGCCGATGCGGTCGCCGCGGCCGTCGAGGGCGGTGGCGAACGCGGAGAGCGTGGCGTTGAGCTTGCCGGGCTGGACCGTGCGGAGCAGGGGCATCAGGTCGTTCATCAGCTGCTGGACCTCGATGCCCACGCGGGTGCGGTCCTGGGTGATGACGTCACCGGAGCGGATCGGGCGGGCGGACGAGGAGCCGGCGCCGGTGGGCGGGACCAGGTCGACGTACTTCTCGCCGAACAGCGTCTTGGGCAGCAGCCGCGCGTGCACGTCCGACGGGATGTACGCCACGTGCTCCGGCTTGAGCGCGATGTCGAGCCGCGCCTTCGTCCCGTCGGCGTGCACCTCGCGCACCTCGCCGACCAGCAGACCGCGCAGCTTGACGTCGGCCCGCGGATCGAGCTGGTTGCCGAGGCTGTCGGCCTCCAGCGTGATCCGCACGACCGGTGTGAAGGCCTGCTGGTAGACGGCGACCGACAGCCCCAGCAGCAGTGCGAGCACGGCGAGGAACACCACGCCGTACAACCGCAGTCTCAGCACCCTCGGCACCCTCATCGGGCGGCTCACCCCGCTATCCGTACGGTCGTGTTGGCGCCCCAGATCGCCAACGACAGGAAGAAGTCCAGGACGTTGATCGCCACGATCGAGGTCCGCACCGCACGGCCCACGGCGACGCCGACGCCCGCCGGGCCGCCGCTCGCGTAGTAGCCGTAGAAGCAGTGGACCAGGATGATCAGGACGGCGAAGACGAGCACCTTGCCGAAGGACCACAGCACGTCGACCGGTGGCAGGTACTGCTGGAAGTAGTGGTCGTAGGTGCCCGCGGACTGGCCGTAGTAGCCGGTGGTGATCGTGCGGGCGGCGAGGTACGAGGACAGCAGGCCGATCACGTACAGCGGGACCACCGCGACGAACCCGGCGATCATCCGTGTCGTCACCAGGAACGGCAGCGACGGCACGCCCATGACTTCGAGGGCGTCGGTCTCCTCGCTGATCCGCATCGCACCGAGCTGGGCCGTGAAGCCGGCGCCGACGGTCGCGGAGAGCGCGAGGCCTGCCACCAGCGGGGCGATCTCGCGGGTGTTGAAGTACGCCGAGAGGAACGCCACGAAGTTGGAGGTGCCGAGCTGGTTGAGGGCCGCGTAGCCCTGGAGGCCGACTTCGGTGCCGGTGAAGAAGGACAGGAAGGCGATCACGCCCACTGTGCCGCCCACCACCGCGAGCGCGCCCCGGCCGAAGCTCACCTCGGCGAGCAGGCGCAGGATCTCCTTCTTGTAGCGGCGCAGGGTGCGGCCGGTCCAGGCCAACGAGCGGCCGTAGAAGGCGAGTTGGACGCCGAGCGCTTCCAGGGAGTGCAGCGGGCGGGCGAGGAGTCGTGGAAATTTCATCGTCGGTTCTCTCAACCCCTCTGCGGGACGACCTGGAAGTACACCGCGGTCATCACGAAGTTGGTCACGAACAGCAACATGAAGGTGATCACCACCGACTGGTTCACCGCGTCGCCCACACCCTTGGGGCCGCCCTTCGCGGTGAGCCCCTTGTAGGAGGCGACGATCGCGGCGATCGCGCCGAAGACGAGTGCCTTGATCTCGGCCGCCCACAGGTCGGAGAGCTGGGCGAGGGTGGTGAAGGAGGCGAGGTAGGCGCCGGGAGTGCCGTTCTGGAGGACGACGTTGAAGAAGTAGCCGCCCGCGACGCCGACCACCGACACCAGACCGTTGAGCAGCACCGCCACCAGCATCGACGCCAGTACGCGCGGGACGACCAGGCGGTGGATGGGGTCGATGCCCAGCACCTGCATCGCGTCGATCTCCTCGCGGATCTTCCGCGCGCCGAGGTCGGCACAGATCGCCGTGCCGCCGGCGCCCGCGATCAGCAGCGCGGTGACGATCGGCGAGGCCTCGCGCAGCACGGCGAGCACGGAGGCGGCGCCGGAGAAGGACTGGGCGCCGAGCTGCCGGGTCAGGCTGCCGATCTGCAGGGCGATGACCGCGCCGAAGGGGATGGAGACGAGGGCGGTCGGCAGGATGGTGACGCTCGCGATGAACCACGCCTGCTGGATGAACTCCCTTGCCTGGAAAGGCCGTCGGGGGATCGTCCGGACGACGTCCAGCGCCATCGCGAACAGGCTCCCGGAGTGCCGCAGCGCGCCGATCGGTGACAGGCTCATGCGCCGGCCCCCGCCTTCTGCCGCAGCGCGGCCTCGCGCCGGGCGATCGCCTCCCAGCGCGGTGGCCGCGGGATGCCCGGCCCCGGCAGCAGGCGGGGAGTCATGGCCTGACTGCCGGGAGACTGTGTGCGCTCGCCGTCACCGAGGGCGGCGAGCTCCTGCTCGACCTGCGCGGCGTCCTTCTCCTCCGCCATGCCGATCGGGCCCTGCATCCGGCCGTTCAGGAACTGCCGTACGACCGGCTCGTCGCTGGTCAGCAACTCCTCGCGGGGCCCGAACATCACCAGCTCGCGGCGGAACAGCAGCCCGATGTTGTCGGGGACCTGGCGGGCCGAGGCGATGTCGTGGGTGACGATCAGGAAGGTGGCGTCGATCTGGGCGTTGAGGTCGACGATGAGCTGGTTGAGGTAGGCGACGCGGACGGGGTCGAGGCCGGAGTCCGGTTCGTCGAAGAGGATGATCTCCGGGTCGAGCACGAGCGCCCGGGCCAGCCCGGCCCGCTTCCTCATCCCGCCGGAGATCTCGCCGGGCAGCTTCCCCTCGGCGCCGATCAGCCCGACCATGTCCATCTTCTCCAGCACGATGCGCCGGATCTCGCTCTCGGACTTACGGGTGTGCTCGCGCAGCGGGAAGGCGATGTTGTCGTACAGGTTCATCGAGCCGAACAGCGCGCCGTCCTGGAACAGCACGCCGAAGAGCTTGCGCACCTCGTACAGCTCGTGCTCGCGCAGCTTCGTGATGTCCCGCCCCTGGATCGTGATCGACCCTCGCTCCGGCTTCAGCAGTCCGACGAGCGTCTTGAGGAACACCGACTTGCCCGTGCCCGAGGGGCCGAGCATGACCGAGACCTCCCCGGCGGGCAGCGTCAGTGAGACGTCCTGCCAGATGACCTGGTGACCGAAGGACTTGGTCAGCCCTTCCACACAGATCTCGACACCCATCCGGTCCACCCTTCAGCCCGTGCCTTCGTCGCTGAGCAGCTCCGACATCTGCTCTACGGGGAGGGGTCGGGCGTCCGTCGTTTCCGTGGCGGATTTTTTCGGGCGGGTTTCGGAGTGGGGAATTTGGGGTGGCTTGCGGCCGTGTGTCCGCGGCGACGGCAGGGAGGTCGCTGTCGGCGTGGAGAGCGGGGAGGGGGGATGGCGCGGCGGCGGAGATGGCAGCGTGTCAGCCGTCGGTGCGGGCGGTGAGGCGGACGGTGCGGGGTCGGAGACGTCCGGGACTGCGGCCGTGTCCGTCGGGTCGACGGTGGGGTCTAC